>DAIRVJ010000175.1:0-2536 GCA_036802895.1 Candidatus Nanopelagicales bacterium | reverse complement strand
GCCTAGGCGTCGAGGCGGCGGTCCTCCCAGCGCATGAACCCGGCGATGCCCTGGGCGGTGCGGTGCCCGAGCGGGCCGGGCGGGAACGGCACGACCCGCCGGTTGACGAAGAACACGTCGGTCAGCTCGGTGTCCCGCTCGAGCACCAGGTCACGGATCACCTGGCCATGCAGGTGGGTGGTCGACACCCCGTGCCCGACACAGCCGAACGCGTACACGGCGTCCTTGCCGCCGACGTAGCCGAGGGCGGGGAACATGTCGAGCGTCGCCGAGACCGGTCCGCCCCAGGCGTGGCTGAACCGGACGTCGCGCAGACCGGGGAACAGCGCCCGCACGTCGCGGCGCAGCGCCTCGAACACCGAGTCGTCCAGGTCGTGGGCCATGGTCCGACCGTCCCCGAGCCCGACATCGCGGCCGCCCATCAGCAGGCGGTTGTCCGGCGTGAGCCGGTAGTAGTGGACCAGGTCGCGGAAGTCCTCGACCCCCTCGCGTCCACGCCAGCCGATCGAGTCGAGCTGGGCGTCGGTCAGCGGCTCGGTGAGCACGATGTAGGTCCACACCGGCACCTGCTTGGACGCGAAGGGTGGGAACAGGTGCGACCACGCGTTGGTCGCGTAGACCACCGTCCGGGCGGTCACCTTCCCGCCCGGGGTGACGACGACCTGACGTCCGGCCACCCGGTCCACCCCCTGGACCGGCGTCGACTCGTACACCTGCACGCCCTCGGCAGCCACCCGATCGCGCCACGACCAGGCCAGCTTGGCCGGGTTGAGCAGGCCGCAGTTGGGCTCCCACCAGGCGCCGCCGACGTAGCGAGGGCTGTCGACCCTGGCGCGCAGCTCGGCGCCGTCGATCAGCTGGATGCCGGTGATGCCCAGCCGGTGGACCAGGGCGATCTCCTTGAGCAGCCGCTTGCGGTAGCGCTCGGAGGTGGCGACCCACAGGAACCCTGGGTGCTCGTAGTCGCAGTCGAAGCCCAGCGTCTTGACCAGGTCCCGGACCAGGGTCACCGCGCGGTCGGCGTACTCGTGCGCCTCCAGCGCCCGTGACTTGCCGAAGCGCGTGGCCGTGATGCTGTGCATCATCCCGATCTTGGTCATGCTGAAGCCGGCGTTGCGGCCGCTCGCGCCGAACCCGGCGACCTCGGCCTCCAGGACGGCGATGCGCAGGCCGGGGTCGGCCTCCTTGAGGAAGTGCGCGGACGCCAGTCCGGTGAACCCGCCGCCGATGATGGCGACGTCGACGTCCAGGTCACCCTGCAGGGGCGAGCCGGGGGAGTAGGGCCGGGTGCCCAGCCAGAAGCTCTTCTCGGTGAATTCCTCGGTCATGCGACCACGCTGCGCCTGCCGCCGGCGAGCGGGTAGGTCCAAGGGTCCTGCGACAGCTAGGGCTGCTGCGTGACCGCACGCCAGCACGCCTCGGCGACGGCCTCCAGCGCTGCGTCGTCCAGCGGCCGCCCGCTGGCCACCAGCCGGACCGCCGGGGCGATCCCGAGGTCGAACAGCACCTCCGCGGGCAGCGGCGCGAGCCGCTCCGCCAGGTCGGGCGCCGCGGCTGCCGCCATGAGCGTGTCGTCCTGGGTGGCCAGCCCCTGGG
Organism: Candidatus Nanopelagicales bacterium; assembly: GCA_036802895.1. Taxonomy (GTDB): domain Bacteria; phylum Actinomycetota; class Actinomycetes; order Prado026; family Prado026; genus DAIRVJ01. The sequence goes on along the minus strand of DAIRVJ010000175.1, from coordinate 940 downwards.
CGTGGGCCGGCTGCGCGTAGGGCGAGCTCTCGACCTGCACGAGGAAGCGAGCCCGATCGGGCTCGGCCGCCAGGTGCCGGTAGATCGCCAGCCACAGCGCGACGAACCGGTCGTGCGGGGAGGCGGTGCGGTCGAGCCCGGCGGTGGCCGCCACCCCGAGGTCGCGCTTGACCTCGCGGTAGGTGGCCAGCACCAGGTCGTCCTTGGACGCGTAATGGACGTACGCCGTCCCGGTGGCCACGCCCGCCTCGGCGGCGACGGCACTCATCGACGCGCCGTGGAACCCGCGGCGGGCGACCAGCGCGCGCATGGCGTGCCGGACGGCGGCCGCCCGGTCGGTCACGCCTCGAGCGCGGCGAGCGCGGCGCCGACGTCCAGCACCACACCGGTCTCGCGCTCGGAGACCTCCCACAGCCGATCGATCGCGTCGGCCAGGCCGAGCCGGCGCAGGATCGGCCGACGGACCGGCGGCCCCGAGTTCACGAAGCGGGGCGCGTACATCTGCCCACCCTGGGCGGCCGGGTCGGTCGCCGCTCGCAGCTGTGGCAGGGCGCCGTCGGCCGGCGTCATGCCCACGCGGCTGGCGAGGGAGTGGAAGAACTGCTGGCTGCGGCCGCCTCCGGTCTCGGCCACGCTGGTGGCCTGCAGCTCGGTGTTCGACAGCCCAGGGTGGGCGAGCAGGCTGGCTGCTCGGGTGCCTGCGGCGGCGAACCGGTCCTGCAGCCCGAGGGCGAAGTGGTAGTTGGCCAGCTTGGACTGGCCGTAGGCCCGCCACGGCCCGTACCGGCCCGCCAGGTGCGGGTTGCGCGGGTCCATCGCGCGGCCCATGTGGTGGGCCGTGCTGGTGACGGTGACGACGCGGGCTGCCTCCGCTCGCAGCAGCGCGGGCAGCAGGTGGGCGGTCAGCGCGAAGTGACCGAGATGGTTGACCCCGAACTGC
>DAIRVJ010000174.1:0-2577 GCA_036802895.1 Candidatus Nanopelagicales bacterium | reverse complement strand
AGCATCATGCCGGCGACGAGGACCCCGGCGACGACGCTGACCACCGCGAACAGCAGCGCTTGGGCGACCAGCCCGCCGTCGCGCCCGAGGGAGCGCGATCTCATGGCATGAGGGTACGCGGTCTCGACCCCGCCTCGTCCGAAGCGCCGGCCGGCGCGGTTCTGGATAACGAGGAGGACACGGTGGCTGATGTCAATAGTCGGGGTGGGCCAGTTGTGATTGGACCGAACGGACCTGTCGCCCCACGGGTCACATTCCGTACCTTCATTGACATGAGCTGGATCCCCGACTGGACCGCGCGCGCCGCGTGCCGCACCACCGACCCCGACACCCTGTTCGTCCAGGGCGCGGCCCAGAACCGGGCCAAGATGGTCTGTCTCGGGTGCCCGGTGCGCACCGAGTGCCTGGCCGACGCCCTCGACAACCGGATCGAGTTCGGTGTGTGGGGCGGGATGACCGAGCGTGAGCGTCGGGCCCTGCTCCGCCGTCGGCCCAACGTCACCTCGTGGCGGGCCCTGCTGGAGACGGCCCGCGACGACTTCCAGGGACAGCTCGTCAGCGTGGGGGAGTCGGGAGCGGGCCGGGTCCGCGCGGCCGGCTGAGACCGGGCGGTCTCAGCCGGTCAGTCCCCGGCCAGCCCGGCGGCGACCCTCCGCAGCCCGTCCAGGTCGTGGACGTCCGAGGCTTGGGCAGCCGCCTCCGCGACCTTGACCTGCGGAAACGCCGCCGTGAACCGGCTGATCACGTGTCGCTCCTGCGCGATGCGCTGCATGCGCTCGGCGTGCAGCCGTAGCAACCCGGTCGTGAGCACGTGGGTCCGGTCCCCGGCCAGCTGCTCGGCGGCTGCTGCGCTGCGCTGAGCGGAGAGTCCGGCCGCCTCGCTACGGTGCACCCGGTTCAGGACCAGGCCGGCGAGCGGCATGGCGTCCTCGGCGAGCCGTTCGACGAAGTAGGTGGCTTCCCGTACGGCGTCCGGCTCTGGGGCGGCCACGACCAGGAAGGCGGTCCCGGGTGCCTGGAGCAGGGTGTAGGTGTGCTCGGCGCGTTCACGGAAGCCACCGAAGACGGTGTCCATCGCGGTGATGAACGTCTGTGCGTCCGACAGCATCTGCGCCCCGAGGATCTTGTTCAGCGCGCCCGTGACTGCGCCGACCCCGGCCGACAGGACCCGCAGGTAGGCGCGGCCGCCGGCGCGCGCCGGAGCCAGGAAGATCCTGATGAAGCGGCCGTCGAGGAACGACGCCATCCGCTTCGGAGCGTCGAGGAAGTCCAGGGCCGAACGGGACGGCGGCGTGTCGACGACGATGAGGTCCCACGGAGCCTCCCCGCGGTCGGCCTGAGCCCGCAGCTGGCCGAGCCGTTCCATCGCCATGTACTCCTGAGTCCCGGAGAACGACGAGGAGACGGACTGGTAGAAGGGGTTCTCCAGGATCTGCCGGGCTCGCTCCGGGTCGGTGTGCGTGGCGATGATCTCGTCGAACGTGCGCTTCATGTCCAGCATCATGGCCAGCAGCTCGCCGCCCGCGGCGCGGTCGATCCCCGGGACGGACCGCGGGGTGTTGTCCAGCTCGGTCAGGCCCATCGACTGGGCCAGGCGGCGGGCCGGGTCGATGGTCAGCACGCACACCGTGCGGCCGCGCTCGGCAGCCCGAAGCCCGAGTGCGGCGGCCGTCGTCGTCTTGCCGACCCCCCCGGACCCGCAGCAGACCAGGATGCGCGTCGCGGGGTCATCGAGCAGTCGGTCGACGTCCAGCCTGCGCACGGGTGCGGGCGCGCTCATGCCGCCCCTTGCCGGTGGAGGGTGTCGGCGAGCTCGTAGAGCCCGCCGAGGTCGATCCCGTCGGTCAGCCAGGGCAGTTCGTAGGTGGGTCGGCCGGCAGCGGCGATCGCCCGCCGCTCCTGACGTTCCAGGGCCACCCGCTCGGCGAGCTCGGCTGCCTCCGCGAGCAGCCCGTCGACGAGTGCAGGCTCGTCGGAGAGCCCGGCGGCGACCAGCCCCGCGGTCACCAGGGAGCGGTCCAGGCGTCCCTTCGCCGCCGCCTGCAGGTCGGTCTGCCGGAGTGTCGGCGGGCGCACCATGTTGATCACCACACCGCCGACCGGTAGCCCGGCCTGGGTCAGGTCGGCGACGCCGTCGAGGGTCTCCTGGGTGGGCATCTCCTCCAGCAAGGTGACGAAGTGGACGGCGGTGCGCGGCGAGCGCAGCAGCCCCATGATCGAGTCGGCCTGGTGCCGGATCGGTCCCACCCTCGCGAGCCCGGCCATCTCCGTGTTGACGTTGAGGAACCGGGTGATCCGCCCGGTCGGTGGGGCGTCCAGGACCACGGTGTCGTACTCCAGCCGGCCGGCTCGCCGGCGGCCGACCGCCTCGTAGGCCTTGCCGGTGAGCAGGACGTCGCGCAGCCCCGGCGCGATGGTCGTGACGAAGTCCACGGCCCCGACCTTCTTCAGCGCCCGGCCGGCCCGCCCGAGCCGGTAGAACAGCTCGAGGTACTCGAGCAGGGCCTCCTCGGCGTCCACGGCCAGGGCGTAGACGTCCCCGCCGCGCGGGGCGACCGCGATCCGCCGCTCCTCGTA
>DAIRVJ010000173.1:0-2700 GCA_036802895.1 Candidatus Nanopelagicales bacterium | reverse complement strand
CGGCCCTCGTGCAGCACGACGACGTCCTGGCAGAGCGCGGCGACGTCCTCGGTCTGGTGCGTCGACAGCACGACCGCGCGCCCTTCCCCGGCCCGGGAGACCAGCTCGCGGAAGCGCAGCCGCTGCTCCGGGTCGAGGCCGGCGGTCGGCTCGTCCAGCACGAGCAGTGAGGGATCGCCCAGCAGAGCCGCGGCCAGCGCGACCCGGCGTCGCATGCCGCCCGAGAGCGCGCGCACGCGCTTGCCGCTCACCAACGTCAGGTCGACCGAGTCGATGACCCGACGCACCTCGTCGTGGCGCGCCCGAGCGTGGGTCATCTCCTTGAGGATCGCCACGTAGTCGACGAACTCGAACACCGAGAACCCCCGCTGGAACCCGGGCTCCTGCGGCAGGTACCCGAGCGAGCGGCGGATCCGGGTCTGCTCCCGGGGGTTCGCCGGGTCCAGGCCGAGCGTGCGCACCGAGCCGCTGTCGGGGGCGAGCACCGTGGCGAGGATCCGCAACAGGGTGGTCTTGCCCGCGCCGTTCGGCCCCAGCAGGCCGGTGACTCCGGAGGACAGGCTGAGCGAGACCCCGGCCAGCGCCTGGGTGCGCACGAAGCGCTTGGTCACGTCCTGGGTGACGACCGTCGCAGTCACGGAACCCTCCTAAAGGCGGCCCGACGAGCAGGGGACAGCACGACGGCCAGGCAGGCCGCCGCCACGCACAGCGACACGAGCTGGCCGGACCGGGCGAACAGGTCGACCACGTCGCGCCGCCTCAGCAGCAGACCGAAGACGGCGATGACGTACACCAGCGCGACCGCACCCGCAGCCAGCGGGAGGTCCACGACCCGGCTGAGCACCAGGACCAGCCCGACCATCGCCAGCGAGGGCAGCAGCCAGGCCAGGGCGTCCCAGCCCTGGGTCGCCACCGAGGAGAACGCCGCCGTGACGATGACGGAGACCGTGAGGACGGCGACGACGCGCAGCAGCAGCAGCCGCACCGTGGGGTAGGGCGTGGCCCGGGTCAGCTCGTACGTCGGGTCGATGCCCCGCCCGTAGGCACCGGCCACGCCGAGCACCGGTACCAAGGGGGCCACCACGAGGAAGATCCGCAGCCACCGGTCGTCGGCACCGGCGGCGGCGGTGGCGAAGGCCAGTACCCCGACGAGTGCGAGCAGCCACGAGGCCTGCAGGGCAGGGGTCGCGGCCAGCAGCCGGGCGTCGTCCTCGGGCACCCGAGCCCGGATGAGCAGCTGCTCGATCCACGAGCGCCGCGGTGAGTCCACCGTCTCCTGGACGGAGTCCCAGACCGCGGTGAGCCGATCGGTGGGCGCGGCCGCGGCGAGCAGCCCCCGGCAGTCGGCGCAGGCGAGCACGTGCGCCTCGACCGAGGCCGCGCGCGCCCCTCCGGTCGTCCCGTCGGCGTACCCGCGCACCTGGGCCGGATCGAGATGCCACGTCATGCCAGTTCCTCTCTCAGCTGGGCGCGGGCCCGCATCATCCGGGTCTTGACGGTTCCCTGCGGGATCCCCAGCAGGCGGGACGCCTCACCGGTCGTCAGCCCGTCCAGGACGGTGGCCTGGACGACGGCGTGCAGCTCGGGCGAGAGCCGGTCCAGCGCCCCGGCCAGGTCGCCGTACTCGACCCCGAGCAGCACCCGCTCCTCGGCCGACAGGTCGACCTCCGCAGCCGGCGACACCGGCAGGTGGATGCCGTGCGGCCGACGGCGTAGGGCGTCGACCAGACGGCGGACCCCGATGCCCCAGATCCAGGCGGCCACCTCGCCGCGGCCGTCGTAGCGGCCGGCCCCACGCCACACGGCGACGAACGTGTCCTGCACGACCTCGTCCACCAGGCCCGGGTCCGCGCAGCGTCGTTGCAGCCGCAGCAGCAGCCACGGGGCGTGCCTCCGGTAGAGGAGCTCCAGCGCCGTGCGGTCGCCGTCGGCCGCCGCCGACACCAGGTCGGTGTCGGGGCGGTCGTCGGCCGGCATGAGAGTCACTGTGAACCTCGTGAGGCGGCAGGACCAGGGGAGGTCACGTCGGACCTAGAACGGGACGGTGAGGCAGCCGAGCCGCGGTCCGGCCGTGCCGGCCGAACCCGGGGCGGTGCTCGTGTGCGCCGCGTGGATGACCACCGACATCGGACGGCGCTCACCCGGCTGCCACGGCACGACGGCCTGCGCGCTGCCGTTGCCCGCCTCGTTCGTCTCGACGTCCAGCCACACCTCGTTGCTCGGGTTGGCGTACGTCGGATCGGTCGACGACCCGCCGGCGGGGAAGGGCACGAACTGGAAGTGCCCGCCGGCGGCGGTGCCGATCGCCCCGCACGGTGCGACGTGCGCGTGCGCGCCGTACTCCCGGTTCGGCTGGGCGCCCTTCACGTGCAGCGTGACGATCGTCGTCCCGTCGCCGGGGTAGACGGCGTGGACCGTGATCCGCGCGCCGACCGGCAGCTGCGCGGCGTCGTAGGTGAACGCGCCCTCCGTGCCGCCGACCGAGGCCCAGCCCATCGCGCGCACGGGCGAGGGGCCGGCGAGAGCGGGCCCGGCGACCGCGGGCCCGGCGACCGCGGGCCCGGCGACCACGGCGACGGCGGCCGCTGCCGTGACGGCGGTGGTGAGGACACGGGGGATGACGTTCATGGGTACCTCCGGACGACAGGTGATGTCACCCCCCTGTCGCGGCGGGGGCCGCGACCGGTTCGCTCGGGTCCG
>DAIRVJ010000172.1:0-2827 GCA_036802895.1 Candidatus Nanopelagicales bacterium | reverse complement strand
AACGAGCCCCCGACGTGAGGACGCCCCGATGACTGCGCTGCGCGGCTACGGCCTGACCAGCCACAGCTACGAGAACGACGCCCATGTCGTCCCGCTCGACACGGTGCGGCGGACGTACCACTGCCCGCTCGGGCACCAGGCTCACCTGCGGTTCCACCCGGAGGCGGAGGACATCCCGCAGACCTGGGACTGCCCTCGCTGCGGCAGGACGGCGCACGCCGACGAGGCGGCTGCCGCGCGCGCGGCGGAGGCGGCTGGTGGACAGGCGCTGAGCTCGCCGCGGACGGCTGTGAGCGCCAAGACCCACCGCGACATGCTGCACGAGCGGCGCACGTCCGCCGAGCTCGAGGACCTGCTGGCCGAGCGGCTGCGACACCTCCGGGCCAGCCGCGCCAGCTAGCGCACGGCCGGTTTCGGTCAGTCTCCGGGTTCCACGGCGCGCAGGCCGACGGAGGCGCAGCCGGCGACGAGCTCGTCCAGCCCGAACCCCTCGACTGGGCCGACCACGCCGGGCGGGCCCAGCGTCCCGACCAGGGCGGTCTCGGCGCCCCAGGCCAGCAGCTCGGCCGTCAGGTCGTACGGGCTGGGGCCGTCGACGACGACCCGGGCGAGCCGCGAGCCACCCGCGTCGAAGGCCTCGGCCACCACCAGCGTCCGTGCCCGGGCGCGTTGGGCGGCGTCCGGGCCGCCGGTGGACCCCGGGAACAGTCGGCGGGCCGCGGCGCCGACCCCGGCGCGGACGGGACCCAGCCGCATGGGCACGGACGCCGCCAGGGACAGCGCCTGCAGCGGCCGAGCCAGCCGCCCGCCCCAGCCCAGGTACACGGTGACGTCTCGCAGCTGCGGGGCCCACCGCGGCAGCGACAGCGGCTCACTGCCGCCGACGGAGACGGCCTCCCGCGCGCGTCCGTGCACGTCGAAGCGCCGCACGGACGCCGCCGTGCGCTCCAGCCTGAGCCGGCCGTCCCGCCACGCGTGCGACGGAAGGGTCATGGCACCGGCGCTGGACGCCCGGGTCCCGCCGCTCACCCAGCCGAGGTCGCCCCCGGACCCGGTGACGAAGTAGCCCACGTCGACGCGGGTCGCGCGCGGCCCTGCAGCGTGCACCGCCAGGCCGCCGGCCAGGTTCCCGGGGACGTAGTCGTAGCCGAAGGCGGGCAGCATGACGACGCCGGCCCGCTCCGCCCGACCGCCGAGAGTCTCGGCCAGCCAGCGCAGGAACGCCGGCTCCCCGGTGGAGTCCAGGTAGGTGGCCCCTGCCTCGAGCGCGGCGGTGGCCGCGCTGCGGCCGTGCTGTAGGAACGGACCGACGGTGGTCACCAGGACGTCGCCCGAGCGGAGCAGGCGGGTGAGCGAACGCTGGTCGGAGGCGTCGGCCACCGCGGTGTGCTCCGCGCCGACGTCGGCGGCCAGCGCCTCGAGCGCGGACCCGGAGCGACCGACGAGCAGGGGATCGAGCCCGCGGCCCACGAGGGCGGCCGCGGTCAGCCGGCCGGTGAACCCGGTGGCGCCGAACAGGACGACTCGGCCGGGCACCGCTGCGGAGCTCACCCGCTCACGCTACGGCGTAGCCTGACCGGGTGAGCGAGGCCCTGCCGGAGCAGTCGACGGACGACACGTCGGCCGGGTGGGGTGAACGCCCGGACGAGCGGGACCCGGACGACCTGGACCGGTTCCTCGAGGAGCGCCCCCCGCACCACGGCGACTGAGCCCGAAGCGGACAGCGAAGGCCCACCCCCGAGGGGACGGGCCTTCGCTGTCCGTGCGGTGCGCTCAGCCGCGGGTGCGCAGCGAGTCGCGGATCTCCGTGAGCAGCTCGACCTCGGTCGGGCCGGCAGCGACCTCTTCGGCCGGCTTCTGGAAGCGAGCCATCATCTTGTTGACCGGCACGACGACGAAGAAGTAGACGGCGGCGGCCACGATGATGAAGTTCACCAGCGGGTCCAGGAACGTGCCGACGCTGAACTCGCCCTTGCCGATCGTGAAGGTACCGACGCCGGTGAGGTCCGGCTTGCCGAAGATCGCCGCGACGATTGGGTTGATGAGGCCCTTGACCAATCCTTCGACGACCCCGGCGAAAGCGAGACCCAACACGAACGCAACCGCGAGGTCGACCAGGTTGCCTTTCATGATGAATTCGCGGAAACCCTTGAGCATGTGACGAACCCTCCAGTAGGTGACTCCCCGTGTCGGGGACGAACCCTAGCGTGAAACGCCGCGGGTTCCGATCACCCGCGCAGGACGACCGAGAGGCGTGTCGAGACCGCCGCCCGGGCCAGCTCGAGGGCAACGTCCGGGGTCACCGCCAGGACGACGAGCGAACCCTCCGCCACGGCAGGGCCCGCGTCAGGGACGACCACCACGCGAGCACTCCGCGCGACCAGCCGTGCGGACCCTCTCTCGGCCGGCTCGGCGGTCACCCCGTCGAGAGCGGTGGGCAGGTCGCCGCCGACCGGGTCGGCGGCCTCGGCGGCGAGCACGTCCACGACCGCGCCCGTCGTCAGCAGCGCCGCCGTCCCCGCGTCGGCGAGGCGCACCGGCGCCCCGACGAGACCGGGGCCGAGCGCGAGCGCACCGGACCCCACCAGCCGGACGTCGGTGATCGGCTCCCCGCGGCGCGCCCCGGTGGCGAGCACCCGGCCGATGAGGGGTTCCGACCCGGCGGCCACGCCGTCCGGGGCCACGGCCGAAGGCAGCCGCGCGGTGCGCAGGTCGGACGCCGCCAGCGTCGAGCCCGCCGCCAGGTCGTGGGCGGCGACGACGACGAGCGCGCTGGCCGGCGGGTCCGGGGCGAGTACCCCGAGCGCCGCGGCCACGGCACCCGCCG
>DAIRVJ010000171.1:0-2878 GCA_036802895.1 Candidatus Nanopelagicales bacterium | reverse complement strand
TTGATGCCGATCGTCATCGAGATCGACGGCTCGTCGACGGTGATGACCGGGAGCGCGTGCGGGTCGTCCGGGTCGGCCAGCGTCTCGCCGATGGTGATCTCGGGGATCCCCGCGACCGCGATGATGTCGCCGGGGCCGGCCTCGTCGGCAGGCACCCGGTCCAGCGCCTGAGTGACCAGCAGCTCGGTGACCTTGACCCGCTCCATCGTGCCGTCGGTGCGGCACCAGACGACCTGCTGACCCTTGCGGATCCAACCCTGACGGACCCGGCACAGAGCCAGCCGGCCGAGGTACGGCGAGGCGTCCAGGTTCGTCACGTGGGCCTGCAGCGGCGCGCCCTCGACGTAGGAGGGGGCAGGGATGGTCGCCCGGATCGTGTCGAACAGCGGCTCGAGGTCGGGGCTGTCCGGCTGGGTGCCGTCGGCCGGGCGGGTCAGCGAGGCCCGGCCGGACTTCGCCGAGGCGTAGACGATCGGGAACTCGATCTGGTGCTCGTCGGCGTCCAGGTCGAGGAACAGCTCGTAGGTCTCGTCGAGGATCTCGGCGATCCGCGCGTCGGGGCGGTCGACCTTGTTGACGACGAGGATCACCGGCAGCCGCTTCTGCAGCGCCTTGCGCAGCACGAACCGGGTCTGCGGCAGCGGACCCTCGCTGGCGTCGACGAGCAGCAGCACCCCGTCGACCATCTCCAGTCCGCGCTCGACCTCGCCGCCGAAGTCGGCGTGCCCGGGGGTGTCGATGATGTTGAGCGTGACCCCGCCGTGCCGCACGGCCGTGTTCTTGGCCAGGATCGTGATGCCCTTCTCACGCTCGAGGTCCATGGAGTCCATGACCCGGTCGTCGACGTCCTGGTTCTCGCGGAACGCGCCGGACTGCCACAGCATGGCGTCGACGAGGGTCGTCTTGCCGTGGTCGACGTGGGCCACGATGGCCAGGTTGCGCAGGTCGTCGCGCGTGGGCATGCGGGAACGCTCGTTTCCGTCGGGGGCGGTCACGCCAGGGTACGGGCCGAACGGCTACCCGCCGAATCGGCGAGCGGCCGCCACCGCGGCCCGGGCGGGGGCCAGGTCGCCCGGCAGCCAGCGGACGTCGTCCAGCTCGTCGGGCGCGAGCCACCGGATCGCGTCGTGCTGCTCGATGGGCGAGGGTTCGCCGGCGCCGTCAGCGACCGTCGCCAGCCAGACCCGCAGCCGGTAGCCGCCGAGCGGCCAGTCGTCCCCGACCCGTCGTGCAGGACGACGTCGACGCCGAGCTCCTCACGGATCTCGCGCAGCAACGCTTCGCGGTCGGTCTCCCCAGGCTCGACCTTGCCGCCGGGCAGCTCCCAGCCGCCCGCGAGCCCGGGCGGCTCGGTGCGGCGCGCGGCGAGCAGCCGTCCGTCGCGGACGATCGCGGCGCCCACGACGACGTTCGGCTCGGTCGGGGCCTCGTCCACGGGCGCCCACTCTGCCAGGGTGGACGCATGGCCAAACTGCTCGGCACCGCCGAACTCACCCGACGGCTCGCCGACCTGCCCGGGTGGACCGGCGACCAGACCGCGCTGGAGTACACGGTGGAGGCCCCCGACTTCCCGACCGCGATCCGCATCGTCGACGCCGTCGCGCTGATCGCCGAGGAGATGGACCACCACCCCGACATCGACATCCGCTGGCGCCGCCTGCGCTTTCGGCTGTCCACCCATACCGCGGGCGGCGTCACCCCGCTCGACATCGAGCTCGCCCACCACATCTCGGCAGCGGTGCAGGCTCGTCGTTGACCAGGCGTGGTGGGTGAACGTGGGCGGTAACGGGTGCCGGCGCCCTCTACCGTCCACGTTCACCCGTTACGGCTGACCTGCGGGCCGGCGGGAGCCGTGGCACCATCGTCCGAGTGGCCCTCCCGGAGATCCTCGGTACCGAGGTCATGGACGACGGCCGTCCGGCCGGGCGCCCCCCGCGCCGGTGGCCCCGCGTCTCGGGCGTCGTCCTGCTGGCCCTGGTCGTCCTGGGCTACGGGCTGGGCCAGTGGCTGCAGGGCCGGGCCGAGACCGACGTCCGCGCGCGCGCTGACGGCATCGGGCAGGCCATCGCCCTGGCGACCGACAGCCTGCGCTCCGACGTCATCTACCTGTACCCGCTCATCTACAGCAGCGACGTGCCGGCCGAGCGAGCCTGGAGCATCGCCGGGCCGCAGCTGACCTCGACGGCCGCGCGGCAGCGGGCCCGGATCGCCGCGGCCCGTGACCAGCTCGCGGCGACCCGACCCATGCCGTGGCAGGACGACCTCGAGGCGGCCCGGCTGGCCGTCCTCAGGCACGCGGACGCCTGGCTGACCTTCCTCGACCGCGTCCAGGCCGAGCCCCGCCAGATGCTCGTGCTCCAGCCGGACGTCGCCGCCGCCCGGTCGGACGCCCAGCAGGCCCTCGCCGCCCTCGCCCAGCCGTAGCCGTCCGGCCGAGCGTCTTCCGCGGGCACGACCGGTGTCCTAGCCTGACGGCGACCGCCGAGGGAAAGAGACTCACCGTGGAAGAACACGAGCTCGTGCAGAAGCTCGCCGAGGTCGACCTGTTCCGTGGCCTGTCCACGAGGGTCCTGCGTCGCATCGCCCAAGCCGGGCGCGAGGAGCGCTTCGGGACGTCGACGCAGGTGATCAGCGAGGGGGAGTCCGTCGAGGGCTTCCGGAACTTCTCGCCGCGTGGCGTGGAGATGCACGTCGTGCTGGAGGGCAAGGCGCGGGTCGAGGTCGGCGGCGTGCCGCACGCCACGCTCGGGCCCGGGGACTACTTCGGCGAGCTCTCCCTGATCGACGGCCTGCCGCGTTCGGCCGACGTGATCGCGACCGGTGACGGGCTGCGGACGTTCGCGCTCACCAAGTGGACGTTCGCCGAGATCCTCGACAA
>DAIRVJ010000170.1:0-3005 GCA_036802895.1 Candidatus Nanopelagicales bacterium | reverse complement strand
GGTCTGCGGCTGTCCTTCGTCACCAACAACGCGTCACGGACGCCCGCCGACGTCGCCGGGCAGCTGACCGCGCTGGGCGTGGCGGCGACCGCCGCCGACGTGGTCACCGCTGCGCAGGCGGCCGCCGGACTGCTGGCGGAGCGGCTGGCCGTGGGCAGCCGAGTCCTGGTCGTCGGCGGCGACGGCCTGCGGGCGGCCGTGGCCGAGGAGGGCTTGGTGCCGGTGCGCTCGGCGGCCGACGAACCAGCCGCCGTCGTCCAGGGCTGGAGCCCCGACCTGGCCTGGGCGTCGCTCGCGGAGGGGGCGTACGCCCTGGCCGCCGGCCTTCCGTGGGTGGTGAGCAACACCGACCGGACGCTGCCGACCGCGCGCGGGATCGCCCCGGGCAACGGGTCGTTCGTCGACCTGCTCGCCGCCACGGTCGGCCGCCGCCCCGACGCCGTCGCCGGCAAGCCGCAGCCACCGTTGCTGCTGCGGGCGGCGGCCCGGACCGCCGCCGTCCACCCGCTCGTGGTGGGCGACCGACTCGACACCGACATCGAGGGGGCCGTCGCGTCCGGGATGCCCAGCCTGCTCGTGCTCACCGGCGTGAGTGGCGTCGCCGACCTGCTGGCGGCGGGGCCGGCGCAGCGTCCGACGTACGTGGCGGCCGACCTGTCCGGGCTGTTCGAGCGCCACGACGGCCCGGTCGTGGACCGCGACGGCTGGGTGTGCGACGAGGGGCGGGCCCGGGTGCACGAGGGCCGGCTCGACGTCGACCGGGCGGGCCCGGACGCGCTGCGCGCGGCCTGCGCCGCCGCCTGGTCCGCCCAGGACGCCGGCCACCCGGTGGAGGTCCCGCCGGGGGTGCTGGCGCTGCTGGCGATGACCAGGCGAGGCAGGTGAGCGTGTGCGGCAACAGGCGAGTGCACCTGTTACGGCGGACGTTCACCCGTTACGGCGGCCCCGAGTCGGCGTCCGTGACATCCGCGAGCTCGGCGCCGAGCGTCGCGACGATGGCGTCCGCCTCGACGGCCACCGCGACGCCGTGCGCCCCAGCTCCGAGCGTGATGGTGCGTCCGCTCAGCCGTTGGTCCGCGACGACCGGCCAGGCCGTCGTCGAACCGAACGGCGTGATCGTGCCGCGCGCGTACCCGGTGGCCGCCCGTGCCGTGTCGGCGTCCGGCAGCGAGAGTCGGCTGACCCCGAGCAGCGCACGCAATCGCGGCCAGGCGATGGTCCGGTCGCCCGGGACCAGGACGAACACGTAGTCGTCGTTCCCACGGCGGACGACCAGGGTCTTGATCACGTCCGCCGGCTGGACGCCGCGAGCGGTAGCCGCCTCCGCCAGACTGCCGACCGGGCCGTGGCGGATCACTCGGTAGGGGATGCGCGCCGCGTCCAGCGCGGCCAGGGCCCGGTCCTCGCTCATGCCCGCCGACCCGGCGTCCGGCCCCCGCCGTAACAGGTGGCCGTCTGCCCTAACAGGTGCCCACACCTGTTGCGGTCCATGCCCACCTACCTCGCCTGGTCAACATCGGACCGATCCTCGATCTCCCAGGCGTGGTCGAGGACGTGCCAGGCGATCCGGCGGGCGGCGTACCGCGGGGGCCAGGCGAGGCCGGCGGGGTCGGCCCGGGCCGAGCGCAGGACGCCCAGGATCGCCTCCCGCTCGGCGGCCACCGCGTTGACGTCCCCGGGCGCCGGCTGGCGAAGCCGCAGGCCCAGCTTGCGGGCATAGGCGACCTCCGCGGCCAGGACGTGCTCGACGATCGCGGTGCGGTCCCTGCCGCCGCCGCGCGGTCCCTTGCGCAGCTGCTCCGGGGCGGCGGGGACGATCCGGTCGAGCACGCGCCAGGCGGCCGCGACCAGGTCGCCCAGCCGCTCGGCATCCGCAGCGGTCACGTCGCGGTGGTCGACGGCGGCGACCTCACCGGGCGCCCCGAAGTCGGTGGTCGCCGAGCCGGGGACGCGTTCGACCACCAGCAGGCGGTCCGCCGCCCTCGACGGCACCGGGTGGTGTGCCTCCTGGGCGACCACCTGGTAGCGCGGCAGCGCCGTCGCCAGCGCGGCCAGGGCGGCCTCCTCGGTCCGTCCGGACCGGCACCAGCCGGGCCACTCGACGGCGGCGGCGAAGACCCTCGTCGTCCCCACCTCCAGGACGACCTCGGTCGCTCCGCTGGGTTCGTTCACAGCAGGGATCGCAGTCGGAGCAGGTCCCGCAGCGACGCGTCGAGCTTGACCCGACCGGTCGCCCAGGCGTGCGCGAAGTGCAGCCGGCCCTCGACCAGGTCGATCAGGTCGTCGCTGCGTACGGTCAGTCGGATCTGGGCGGGCGGACGCTCGTCGGTGGTGACGTCGAGCAGCTCGCCGTCCAGCAGGCGGGCGGAGAACACCACGTCCAGGTCGGGCACCCGACAGCTGAGGCTGCGGTCGAGCACGTGGGTCTTCACGTGGTCGTCCGCACCGGACAGCCGCCGCGCCAGGTCTTCGAGGGCGGCTCGGCAGTCCACGACCGACGCCATCGGATCGACGCTCCTCCCCGGGGCCCGTGGACGGCACCCGCAGGCGAGGACGCTACCGCAGCGCGGGCCCCCGCCCGGTAGGTTGGAGGCCGGTCCCGGACCGCGGACCCCTGAACTCGTCCCGGAGGACGCCATGGTGCTCGACGCGCTGCGCGGCTACCTGCAGCTGGCCAACGGCCTCACCGATGTCACCCGGCAGCGCGCGCTGGCCGCGGCCAAGCAGCTGATGGACCAGGGCGGGGGTGTGGTCGGCGGCGCCGTGGGCGGCGTCCCCGTCGCCAAGCAGGTGCAGGCCCTGGCCGAGGATCTGGTCGCCACCAGCCGCAACAACCGGGACCTGCTGGTCGGCCTGGTCCGCACGGAGGTCGACCGTGCGGTCAGCCGGTTCGGCCTGGTGAGCGTTGACGAGCTGGCGGGCATGGCCCGCAAGGTCGAGCGCCTCGAGCGCCAGCTGGACGCGGCGATCGCCTTCGCCGGCACCGACGCGGGGGACGTCGCACC
>DAIRVJ010000169.1:0-3177 GCA_036802895.1 Candidatus Nanopelagicales bacterium | reverse complement strand
GCCAGCTGGACCCGGTCGTTGACCCCTTCGACCTGCCAGGCGTCCTCGGTCACGAGGGCACCCACGGATCGCCCGTCACGGCGCGCGAGCCCGACGACGTCGGTGAGGTACAGCTCGCCCTGCGCGTTGCCGGCTTCCAGCCGGCCGAGCGCCGCGCGCAGCAGCGGACCGTCGAACGCGTAGATCCCCGAGTTGACCTCGCGGACCGCCCGCTGGTCGTCGTCCGCGTCCCGGTGCTCCACGATGTGGCTCACCTGGCCGCCAGCATCACGCAGCACCCGCCCGTAACCGGTGGGGTCGGCGACCTGCGCGGTCAGCACGGTCACGGCGTCCCCCGACGCGGTGTGCTGGTCGAGCAGCTCGAGGAGGGTCTCGCCGCTGAGCAGAGGCACGTCGCCGTAGGTGACGACGACCACGCCGGCCGACTCCGGCAGCACGCCGAGCGCGCACTCCACGGCGTGCCCGGTGCCGTTCTGGGTCTCCTGGACGGCGATCAGCGCGCTCGGGAACTCTCGGGCCAGGTAGTCGCCGACCCGCTCGCGCCCGTGGCCGACCACGACCACCAGGGACTCGGGATCGAGCGCTTGCGCTGCCGCCACGGCGTGACCGAGCAGGGGGCGGCCGCCGACGGGGTGCAGGACCTTCGGCAGCGCCGAGCGCATCCGCGTGCCCTCGCCGGCGGCGAGGACGACCACGGCGGCCGGTCGGGTCGGCGTCACGCGGCTCCTCGGCGTGGAGGTCACGGGACCCGGCACGAGAAGGCCGGGCAGCGCCGAGGATACCGGGGCCGGCGGGCGTATCGCTGCCGGCCCAGCTCCCCGAGGAGGATTCGAACCCCCATCTTCGCGACCAAAGCACGAGGTCCTGCCCTTGGACGATCGGGGACCGCCCCCAGGGTAGGGCCTGCCGACCGGGCCAGGATCAGGGCGCGACGACGAACATGCCGCGACCGGCGAACCCGGAGCCGGCCACCTGCGTCGGGGTGGCTGTCGGGTGCCCGTCGGCGAACGGGACCCGGAACAGCGACCCGTCAGCCTTGGCGTAGAACAGCTTGCCGTCGGCCATGGTCATCCCGGACAGGGTGGCCCAGGGCACCGACCCGCCGGTGACCGCCGTGAAGGTCACCGCTCCCACGATCTCGCCGTCGTAGAGGAACCAGCGCCAGAACAGCTTGTTCTGGCCGGACACGGTGTAGTACAGCCGGCCACGGTCGTAGAACATCCCGCTGACCTTCTCGGTCGAGAACTTGCCGGCCGTGTCGAGTCCGCGCAGGTCGATCGGCACGGGCGCCGAGAAGCCGGTGGCGGTCTTCGTGCGACGGGACAGCCCGCCGGCCGCCGTCCCCGTGTACAGCCGCCCGGAGATCATGAAGGCGCCCCGCGTGTTCTCGAACCCGGTGCCGGTGGCGGTCATCGGGCTGACCGTCGTGCCGTCGAAGGAGCGTTCCTGCAGGGTCCCCGACATGGTGATCACGTCGAGGGTGCCCGGCAGGGTGCCGGTGTGCGGCCGGGTCACGGACGGCCCGGTGACCGGGAACCCGCCCACTCGACCGTGGTACTCGCCCCCCAGCCGGATCGTGTCGCTGCCGACGTAGACCCGGTCGGGGGTCGCCAGCAGCTCCCAGGCCCCCACGCCGCGCGAGCGACCCGGGTTCCAGGGAAGCGGCAGCCCGGTCAGCGGGTCGAGCGCCGCGATCCCCTCGCGGGCGATGAATCCGGGCCCTTCCAGGTTGCGGACATAGGGGTTGTTGAACCAGCGCTGGTGGCCTCCGACGTAGACGACCTCGCCGGTGACCGCAGTCGACAACAGCGTGTCTCCGCCGGTGGAGTCGACCCAGGTCGGCTGGACGTCGCTGCCGCGGGCTCCGGTCTCGAAACGAGCCGCACTGTCGCAGAGCCCCGACCAGCGGTTGCCTCCGGTGGTGACCACGACGAACCAGTCACCGCCCGGGGCGATCGAGACGTCGCGCACATAGGCCAGGAAGTCGGTGTTGCAGACTCGCTCGTAGCCGGACGTCGCCCAGTCGGCCAGGCTGGGTCGGGCCCCGCCGAGGTCGATCAGGGCGACCTGGTGCCGGGTCTGACCGGCCACGGTGGTGAAGTTCCCCAGGATCACCAGCCAGCGGCCGTCGTTGCTCACGTCGAGCGCCCACACGTGCTCCGGCTCGGTGAAGCCGTCCGGGTTGACCCTCGCCCCGGTGACCGGCAGGTCCAGCGCGGGCAGCAGGGCGCCGCTGCGGCCGTCCACTGCCGCCAGGCGCTGGCGAGTCGCCGAGCCGACCTTGGTGAAGCGCCCGCCGATGACGATCGCGTCCCCCCAACGCGCCGCGTCGCGGACCCCGCCGTTGAGGGCCGGGGTGAATCCGGCGACCACGTCGCCGGAGACCGGGTCCAGCTTGACCAGGCTCTTGGCCGCTCGGCCGTTCACCGTCTTGAAGAAGCCGCCCGCGACCACCGTGCGGTCCGGTGCCTCGACCAGGGTCCACACCTCGTCGTCCGGATTGGGCGCCCAGGGCAGCACGGCGCCGGTCGACTCGTCGAACGCCATCAGGTTGCGACGCTTGAGCTTGGGGCCTCCTGACGCAGCCTGCACTTCGCCGAACCGGCCGCCGACGTAGACGGTGCCGCCGACCTTGAGCAGGGCCTTCACCGCCCCGTCGAGCACGTGCGGTGTCGTGCTCACCGGATCCTCACTGGCCACCCGGGTGTGGGCCACGGACGCCTCGACCGGGGCAGCCACCAGCCCGCCCAGACCCACGACCAGCACCGTCATCCCGGCGCTCCACGCGCGCCAGGTCCCCGCTCGCGTCATCGCGAACACCCCGCCCCATCGCCCTGTGCTCGAGTCCTACCACTGGGAGTGACACTCACCAAGGGCTGATACCCGAACCTGACCGAACGGATGACCCTCGGCTCATGATCCGTAGCGGGGGGCGACCAACAGATGACGCGCGGTCACGCTCGACAGGTTACGCGCTCGTAGGTTACGGTGGCGTAACCAACCGGAGGAGCCCCCACGTGAGCACGACGCAACAGCCCAGCCCGCTCGAGGACATCCACCCCGACGAGTCGCTGGTCCAGGGCACCCTCGGCGCCGAACGCAAGAAGGCCTGGGAGCAGGTCGCCCTGCTGGTGTTCGTCGCCGTGCCGTTCCTCGCCGTGCTCGCCGCCGTCCCGG
>DAIRVJ010000168.1:0-3219 GCA_036802895.1 Candidatus Nanopelagicales bacterium | reverse complement strand
TCATCCCGGCGGCCGTGAGCTCGCGCAGCCGCTTGACGTCGGCAGCGGTGAAGTTAGCCATGTCTCGCTTCCTCGTGTCCTGGTCAGGCTGATCGGTCGGGTCGCGGCTCACGCCTCGGGCGTGGCCTCCTGGGTAGTCGGCTCGGGAGTGACCGCCTCGGGGGTCACCGCCTCGGGGGTCACCGCCTCGGGGGTCACCGCCTCCTGGGTGGTCGGATCGGGAGTGACCGCCTCCAGGGTCACCGCCTCCGGGGTCACCGCCTCGACCACGGCGGCTGCCGCCTCGCTCGCGGGCGGCATCGGGGTGTCCGCGGCCTGGCCGGCCAACAGCTCACGCTCCCAGTCGGCCAACGGCTCGTCGGCGCCGAGCTCGGCGCCGGCGAGCGCCTCCTGCCCGGCGGTCCCCGCACCGACTCGGGCCATCAGGCCCTCGGCGACCGCGTCGGCGATGACGCGGGTGAGCAGTCCCACCGCGCGGATCGCGTCGTCGTTGCCAGGGATCGGGAAGTCGACCTCGTCGGGGTCGCAGTTGGTGTCGAGGATCGCGACGATCGGGATGCCGAGCTTGCGCGCCTCGGACACCGCGATCTGCTCCTTCTTGGTGTCGATGAGCCAGACCGCGCTGGGCACCCTGGCCATGTCGCGGATGCCGCCCAGCGTCTTCTCCAGCTTGGTCTTCTCGCGCTCGAGGACGAGCAACTCCTTCTTGGTCATACCCGACCCGGGCACGTCGGTGAAGTCGATGAGCTCGAGCTCCTTGAGCCGCTGCAAGCGCTTGTGCACGGTCGAGAAGTTGGTGAGCATGCCGCCGAGCCAGCGCTGGTTGACGTACGGCATGCCGACGCGGGTGGCCTGCTCGGCGACGGCTTCCTGGGCCTGCTTCTTCGTGCCGACGAACAACACCGTGCCGCCGTGCGCGACGGTCGCCTTGACGAACTCGAAGGCCCGGTCGATGTACGACAGGGACTGCTGCAGGTCGATGATGTAGATGCCGTTGCGCTCGGTGAAGATGAACCGCTTCATCTTCGGGTTCCAGCGACGGGTCTGGTGCCCGAAGTGGACGCCGCTCTCGAGCAGCTGCTTCATCGTGACGACGGCCATGGCCGCGCACTCCTCCCGGGCGGCTCGCGCACCGGGGGGCGGATCGTGCTACTGCCCCCGGCCGGGCGTCGCCCCGACTCGGTTCGTCGCGTCCGGCGGTCGCCGATCGCGCCTGACGCCCCTGCGCTGGCCGACCCCACCGGTCGTCGACCGGTGCACCGAGCGGCCATCCGGTCCGCGAAGAGGACCGGGAGGGCGTGCGTATTCGACCCGGAGGGCCGGGTCGTGCCCGGAGTCTACGGCAGAGCGGGGCAGGAGGGCCAAACCACGGCCGCCGGTTCACCGCGTCGTCCACACCGAGGGGCGGGGTCACGGCCGTCCACAGCCCGCCCGCGCGACCCCCGAGAGGGTCGGCGGTCCGTTGCACGCTGAGCGCCATGACCAGCACCCTGTCCCGCTCGCTTCGCCGGACCCGCGGGCTCGAGAGCGTCGCCCGAGGCGTGGGGATAGGCGCCACGCTCGCGCTCGCGGCCGGCTGGTCGGTCGGGCTGTCGTCGGCCGCCTGGGCGGGGTACTCGCACTGGGTGGCCCCGGTCGACGGGCCGCTCGTCGTGCTCCGTCCGTTCGACCCGCCTGAGGCGCGATGGGGCAGCGGCCATCGTGGCGTCGACGTGGCCGCGTGGCCGGATGACCTCATCCGCACGGCCGGCCCCGGCACGGTGGCCTTTGCCGGGCCGCTCGCGGGGCGAGGCGTCGTCGTCGTCAGCCACGGCGCGCTGCGCACCACCTACGAGCCGGTCGAGGCCGTCGTGTCGGTGGGCGAGGTCGTCGCCGTCGGGCAGCCGCTCGGCCGGCTCCAGCCCGCCGGCGTGCACTGCGGCGGCGCCTCGTGCCTGCACTGGGGGCTGCTGCGGGCGCGGACCTACCTCGACCCCCTGGCGCTGCTCGGTCGAGTCCCCGTGCGCCTGCTGCCCTCGCCGGCCGGCTCGGTGACGGCGGCTCGGGCGATCGCCGACGGCGCGGCCCGACGCCCGTCCGGCGTCCACGTCGACGCTGCGGGCTCGTCCCCCTCCTCGGGACGCGAGGGCGCATGGCGGGCGCTGGCCTGGATGCCGATCGCCTTGCCGCCCGTCGTCACCGTCGGGCTGCTCATCGGCGGGTTGGCGGCCCGACGAGGCCGACCGTCCCTACGCTCACCTCCGTGACCGACGACGCTGCCGGCCGCCAGCAGGAGCGCGCCCTCGCTGCCTGGGCGGCGCTGACCTCGGCGTCGGTTCGGCCGACGCGAAGGGGCGTGCCGCGCCTCAAGCGGTCCCGGCTGCGGTCCGAGCCGCTGTGGCCGTACTCCCAGGTCCTGCACGCCGCCGTCTGCCTCTCCCACCTGCCGGGCGGACCCGCGGCCGACTCATGGTTCACCGGGCTGGAGCGCTACCGATCGGGTCCGGCCTACGCCGACACACTGCGGATCGGCAAGCGCTACTACGACGACAACGCCTGGGTCGGGCTGGCGGCCGAGGTCGCCGGGCGGCCCGACCTGGCCACCGCCGAGCTGGCCTGGGTCCGGACGGGAGAGGAGCCCGACGGAGGCGTCCGGTGGCGGGAGGACCTTCGTTCGGTGCACGCCTGCTCGACCGGCAGCGCCGGATTGCTCGCGCTACGGCTCCACGCCCGGCATCCCGATCCCGACCTGGTCGCCTTCGCCCAGCGCAGCCGACGCTTCCTCTCCGACGTCCTCGGCCGGGACGACGGGCTGATCGCCGACAACGTCAACGCCGGCCGGGTCGAGACGACGGTCTGGGCCTACAACCAGGGGCTGGCCGTCGGGATGGACGTCCTGCTCCACCGACACGGGATCGAACCGAACGGGCTGGCCCGGGCGCGTGCCCTCGCCGACTCGACCCTCGACCACCTCGCCGTCGACGATCGGCTGTGGCGGCATCCACCGGTGTTCGTCGCGGTGTTCCTGCGGCTGCTCCTCCTGCTGCACGCGGCCGACCAGGACGCGCGTTGGACCGCGGCCGTCGACGACTACCTCGACCGGGTGTGGACCCATGCTCGCGACCCGCGCAGCGGGCTCTTCACGGCAGGGGGGATCGGCCGCTACGACCAGGGCAGCGCGCTGGACCAGGGCGGCCTGGTGCAGCTGTTCGCCCTGCGCGCCCTCCCGCGCGACGTCGC
>DAIRVJ010000167.1:0-3521 GCA_036802895.1 Candidatus Nanopelagicales bacterium | reverse complement strand
CGGCGGGACGCTGGTCGGCGTCCTGGTCGCGTGGCTGGCCGCGCTGACGGCTCGCGGTCGCTCGCGGCGGCTTGTGCTGGGCACGATGGCTGGACTCGCTGCGGCCGGTCTCGGGCTCGTCGTCGCCGGTGCCCTGGCCGTGGCCTGGTCCCAGCCGTTCGCGGTCTGGTTCGCCCTGCTGCTGCCAGGGCTGCTCCTGGTGTCGATCGTGGGCAGTCGGCTGCCGGCTGCCCGACGCGCCTACGCCGAGGCGGAGCTGCGCCGCATCCGGGCCATGGACGGCGCTTGACGGGGGTAGCCGGTGCGCGAGACTGCCGTGATGGATCATCTGGACGTCCTCGACTGGCGACGCCGGGTGGCCGCGCTCTACGCGGCCGTGCGTGAGGCGACGGACCCGCGCGAGGCGCACGCCCGATGGCGCGACGGGCGTGACGAGCTCCTGCGCCACCACCCGGCGTCGCCGGTGCCCCCGGCGGCTCGGGCGGGTTACCCCGGGGCCGACGTCGCGCCCTACGACCCGGCGTTCCGCTTCGTCGTCGAAGTCCGGCCGACGCCGTCGTTGCGGCGCAGCGTGGTGGCCGGAGACGACGGCACGGTGGAGTTCGACCGGATCGGCCGGGTGGTCCTGCCGGGTGTGGGCAGCCTCGACGTGTGGTGGCTCGCCGGCTATGGCGGCGGCGTCTTCCTGCCCGTCCGCGACGCCTGGCCGGACTCCTACCCCGGCGGCCGGTACGTGCTGGACACCGTGAAGGGCGCGGATCTGGGCGGATCCCCCTCGGGGCTGATCGTCGACCTCAACTTCGCCTACCAGCCGTCCTGCGCGTACTCGCCGGAGTGGACCTGCCCGCTGCCCGCGGAGGGCAACCGCGTCGAGGTGGCGCTGCCCGTCGGCGAGCGCTACCGGCCCCTCGACTGATCCCGATCCGTTGGCTCAGAATCCGGGGAACTCGACCGTGCGCCAGAACCAGACGCTGGACGTCGCGAAGAGCATCATGATCAGCCCGAAGACCGTGCCGCCGACCCACGGCAGAGCCCACGAAGGGGCGGACGACGAACGGACGGTCAGCACCTTCACCACGTAGGCGCCGTACAGCACGCAGCCCAGGACCGAGTGGACGACCGTGCGGGCGTCGTACGTCGAGAACCCCAGCGCCCACAGGCAGTGGGCGGCGACCGGGACCGTCAGCAGGATCGTCACGTAGCCGAGGACGCGGTGGGTCGGCGCCACCCAGGCGGGCGCCGGTCCCGACCCGATCCGCTCCCACAGGCGCAGCGCGAGCAGGAGCTGGCCAACCGCGCCGACCGCAGCCGCGGCGGTGAACCAGACCTTCATGTTGATCATTCCGCTGAAGCCGAACGTGGCCAGCGGTCGCCCAGCGGGAGCGTGCACCTGGGCGTAGGCCCCGAGCGCGACCGCCACAACCGCGCCGGCGAGCAGCGCGGTGAGCGCCCAGGGCGGACGACGTCGGCTCACCTCAGCCACGCGCCCATGGTGATCCACGGACGGCTGCGTGGGAAGCCCTCGGTCCGGCAGGCTGTCGCCGAACGGTCAGGCGACCCCACCCGCAGGGGAGGTCCGAATGACGAGGGACGAGCTGATGGCCTACTGCCTGGCCAAGCCCGGCGCGTGGCCGGACGAGCCGTGGGAGGGCGACGTCGTCGCCAAGGTGGGCAGCCGGATCTTCGCCTTCATCGGCGACGGGACCTCCGTGGGGGTGAAGGCCGGGCGCACCAGGGACGAGGCCGACGAGTGGCTGCGCCGGTACCCGGACGACGCCCGCGTCATGCCGTACATCGGTCGGTCGGGGTGGAACACGCTGCTGATCGGTGGCGAGATCCCCGACGAGGAGGTCCGCGATGCGGTCGACGCGTCCTACGACGCAGTGGTCGCCAAGCTGCCGAAACGTGACCGCCCAGGTCCGTCCCAGCCGTCCTCTGGCTAGGCTCGGCGTCGTCGGGAGCCACTCGGTCCAGGAGGTCCCATGCCCATCCACGGTTCGCTGTTCCAGGAGTTCCAGGAGTCGACGAGCACCGACCCGTTCGTGCTCCAGAACAAGAAGCTGCTGAAGATCAACATGCAGTACGGACCAGTGAACTGCCAGACCGGCTCGATGGTCGCCTACCAGGGCGACGTCAAGTTCGAGAACACCGGTGCTGGGGGCATGCAGAAGCTGCTGAAGTCCAAGCTGACCGGCGAGGGCGTCAACGTCATGAAGTGCACCGGCACGGGGGAGCTGTTCGTGGCCGACATGGCCTCGGAGATCCAGGTCTTCTACCTGGAGAACGACTCGGTCTCGGTCAACGGCGCGAACGTGCTGGCGTTCTCCGCCTCGATCAACTGGGACATCCAGCGGATCTCCGGTGCCGGCATGGTCAGCGGTGGGATGTACAACGTGACGCTGTCCGGCACGGGCTACGTGGCCGTCACGACCAAGGGGGAGCCGGTCGTCCTCGACGTGTCCGGGGCGCCCACCTACGCCGACCCCAACGCGGTGGTGCTGTGGACCTCCGGGGTCCAGATCGGCGTCCGCACCGACATGGGTGGCCTGAAGTCCCTGATGCGCGGCGGCACCGGCGAGATCTTCCAGCTGCAGTTCAGCGGTCAGGGCTTCGTCATGGTCCAGCCGGCCGAGAACGTCACGCCGGGCAGCGGGAGCGGGGGCGGGTCCAGCCGAGGCGGCGGCCTCCTCGGCGGGCTCACCGGGCAGTAGCCGGGTGGTCGGCGAGCAGCCGGATGCCGGCCGGCGCGTCGACGTCGCCGGCGTCGGCACCTCCTACCTCGAGGCGGGGACCGGGCCACCGGTGGTGCTCGTGCACGGCTCCGGCCCAGGGGTCTCGGCCTACGCGAACTGGCGACTGACCCTACCGGCGCTGGGCCGCGACTTCCGGTGCCTGGCGCCCGACCTGCCCGGCTTCGGCAGCACCGACCGGCGGCCGAATGACTCCTACGGGATCGAGACGTGGGCCGCTCACCTGGTCGGCTTCCTCGACGCGCTCGGCCTCGACCGGGTGTCCGTCGTGGGCAACAGCATGGGCGGGGCGGTCGCCTTGCGGATGGCCGCCCGGCACCCCGACCGGGTGGACCGTCTCGTGCTCATGGGGTCGGTCGGGGTGCCGTTCGCGATCACCGAGGGGCTTGACCGGGTCTGGGGCTACCAGCCGTCGGTGGCGAACATGCGCGCCCTCCTCGACCTGTTCGCCTACTCCCGCGAGCTGGTGACCGACGAGCTGGCCGAGCTGCGCTACCGGGCCAGCATCGAGCCGGGCCGGCAGGAGTCGTTCGCCACGATGTTCCCGGCGCCCCGGCAGCGCTGGGTCGACAGGCTGTGCACGCCCGACGACGAGATCGCCGCGCTGCCGCACCCGACGCTGCTCGTGCACGGCCGCGACGACCGGATCATCCCGCTGGCCACCTCGCTCCGGCTGCTCGAGCTCCTCGACGACGCGCAGCTGCACGTGTTCGGCCGGTGCGGCCACTGGACCCAGATCGAGCACGCGGACGCCTTCGTCTCCCTCGTCCG
>DAIRVJ010000166.1:0-3751 GCA_036802895.1 Candidatus Nanopelagicales bacterium | reverse complement strand
CGGGAAGTACTCGGGGATGTGCTTGTAGACCGCGGCCTTGCCGATGCCCATCGAGCAGCCGAGCAGGAACACCAGCAGGGTGAACGGGACGATCCCGATCGAGTAGGGCAGGACCTCGCGCAGCCCGTCCGCCTCGTACTTCTGAGGCAGGCGCAAGGTGATGTAGCCGTTGGGCATCGACAGCAGCAGGGTGCTCAGCAGCATGGCGGCGAAGGTCCAGTACATGACCTTGCGGGCGCCGACCCGGTCCGACATCCAGCCGCCGACCGGACGCAGCAGGCTGGCCGGGAAGATGAACAGGGCGGTGAGCAGGGCGCCCTCCGTCAGCGAGACACGGAAGTTGTCGACGTAGTACTTGGGCAGCCAGGACGCGAGCGCGACGTAGGCGCCGAACACGGCGACGTAGTACAGGCTGAACCGCCACACCCTGGTCTGCCGCAGGGGGGCCAGCTGCTGGGGCAGCGGCCGCCCCTGGCCGGGCCGGATGTCGTGCGACGGCGAGCCGAACCAGACCAGGGCGGCCATCAGGACCAGCGCCACGGCGTAGATGACGGGGATGAGCCGCCAGCCGCCGTCGACGAACCCGACGTACACGGAGCCGGCGGTGGCCGTGATGAGCACCGGGCCGATGAACTTGGTGACCGACGCGCCGACGTTCCCGGCGCCGAACACGCCCAGGGCGAACCCCTTGCGTTCGCGCGGCGACCACGCCGAGTTCCAGGCAATGCCGACCGCGAAGGAGTTGCCGGCGAATCCGACGAGGAACGCGAGCAGCAGCAGCGTGCCGTAGCTCGTGGCGCGGGCGACCAGGTAGGCGGGGATCGCGGTGGCGGCGAGCATGAGGGTGAGCACCAGGCGCCCGCCCAGGCGGTCGGTGATGATCCCCGCGGGCAGCCGCCAGAGCGATCCGTTGAGGATCGCCACCGCGGACAGCCAGGACAGCTGGACGTCGCTGAGGCCGAACTCGTCGCGGATCGGGATGCCGAGCACCCCGAACATCAGCCAGACGGCGAACATCAGGGTGAACGCCGCGGTGGAGAGGACGAGCACTCGGCGGGCCCCGGAGGGCAGTGGGGGAAGGACGGCCGGGCCCTCGTCGCTGAGGGTGGCGGTCTGGGTCACGGCGGTTCTCCTGCGTCCGGCGGGCTTCAGTCGACCGATTCGCAGAGTACTCCCGGTGCAAACCCCCACCCGGCTGCGATGATCCCGGTTTTATCCGGCGCGGGCGGGACCAAGGTCCCGGTGATTGGTCTCGGTGGCGGCGGCCGTCACGGCGGACGGCGGGTACGCTGGGCGTACAACTGCACAGGGGGTGAACGGTTTCGACTTCGGACGTCGAGACAGGGGAAGCGGGCCGAGGAGCCCGAGGCTGATCTCGTGAACCATGCCTCGGAAACCAATAAGCGCCAATTCAAACCGCGCTGACTTCGCCCTCGCTGCCTAGCAGCAGGGACTAGCCGAAGTCCGTCAGCCCGGGGTCGCCTCCGACCCGGATGCTGGCGTCGCCAGGAGGCTCCACCCGAGGTCCCGGTCGCGGGGACCACGGGAACACCCAACAGCGACTGAGCCCGTCGACGACTCGCCTGCGTGAGAGTCGGGGCTGAGAAAAGCGCAGCAGGCT
The DNA here is from genome assembly GCA_036802895.1 of Candidatus Nanopelagicales bacterium. GTDB lineage: Bacteria > Actinomycetota > Actinomycetes > Prado026 > Prado026 > DAIRVJ01. The sequence goes on along the minus strand of DAIRVJ010000166.1, from coordinate 2,130 downwards.
GCGCCCGGAGAAGCCCTGTCGATTCGCCGAAGGACCCGGGTTCGATTCCCGGCACCTCCACCGCACGCTCAGCACTGCCGCCCGCAGGCACCCGATCGGTGACCTTCGGCGCCTTGGCGGGTCCGCGGCGGCTGCCTACCGTCGGGTGCATGGCTGACGCGATCACCGTCCAGGGTCTGGTGAAGTCGTTCGGGCGCACCCGTGCCCTGGACGGCCTGGACCTGCGGGTCGAAGCGGGCGAGGTGCACGGCTTCCTCGGGCCGAACGGCGCCGGCAAGACGACCACCCTGCGCATCCTGCTCGGCCTGCTCAAGGCGGACGCCGGGCACGTGACGCTGCTCGGCGGAGACCCCTGGCGCGACGCGGTGGCCCTGCACCGCCGGCTCGCCTACGTCCCGGGCGACGTCGCCCTCTGGCCCACCCTCACCGGCGGCGAGGTCATCGACCTGCTCGGGCGGATGCGCGGCGGGCTCGACGACGCCCGGCGGGCGGACCTGCTCGAGCGGTTCGACCTGGACCCGACCAAGAAGGCGCGCACCTACTCCAAGGGCAACCGGCAGAAGGTGGCGCTGATCGCCGCGCTCGCCTCCGACGTCGAGCTGCTGCTGCTGGACGAGCCCACCGCGGGGCTCGACCCGCTGATGGAGTCGTCGTTCCGCGACTACATCCGTGCCGAGCGGGGCAACGGCCGCACGGTGCTGTTGTCCAGCCACATCCTGGCCGAGGCCGAGGCGCTCTCCGACCGGGTGACGATCATCCGCGCCGGCCGCGTGGTCGAGAGCGGCAGCCTCGACGACCTGCGCCACCTGCGCCGCACGTCGATCGCGGCCGAGCTGCGCCAGCCCCCAGACGGGCTGAGCTCGCTGGCCGGCGTCCACGACGTGCGGGTCGTCGGCCACCGACTCACCTGCGAGGTCGACGCCCACGCGCTGGACAGCGTCCTGCAGGCGCTGGGTCGGCTGGGTGTGGTGACCCTCACCAGCCAGCCCCCGAGTCTGGAGGAGCTGTTCCTTCGGCACTACGTGGAAGCGACCGCGCCGTGAGCGAGTTGACCGGGACCACGACCCTGGTCCGGTTCGGCCTGCGTCGGGACCGGGTCCTGCTCCCCGTGTGGGCCGCCGTGTTCGTGGTGACTGTGGTGTCGTCCGCCTCGGCGACGGTCAGCCTGTACCCCACCCTGGCGTCGAGGACGGAGGCAGCCTCGGCGGTCAACGACATCCCCGCAGTGGTCGCGCTGTACGGCCGGGTCTGGGATCCGACGTCGCTCGGAGCGCTGTCCATCATGAAGATGAGCGCCCTCGGTGCCGCGCTGCTCTCGGTGTTCGCCGCGATCCTGGTGGTGCGGCACACCCGCGCTGAAGAGGAGAACGGCCGGCTGGAGCTGCTCGGCGCCACCGTCGTGGGCCGGCGTGCGGCGCTGTCGGCGGCGCTGCTGGTGACGTCCGTCGGCCTGGCGGCGATCGGCGTCCTCACGGCGCTCGGCCAGACCGCGGTGGGCCTGCCGGCCGCCGGCTCGTGGGCGTTCGGGCTGGCCTGGGCCACGACCGGGCTCTGCTTCGCCGCGGTGGCCGCGGTGGCCGCGCAGTTGACGACGTCCGCCCGCTCGGCCACCGGCTGGGCGGCGGTCGCGATCGGTGTCGCCTACGTGCTGCGGGCCTTCGGCGACACGGCCGGAAACGACTCCGGTCCGGGGCTGTGGTCCTGGCTCTCGCCGATCGGCTGGGGCCAGCAGGTTCGGCCGTACGCCGGCGACCGGTTCTGGGTGCTGCTGCTCCCGCTGCTCTTCTCGACGGCCGCGGTGGGAGCCGCCTACGCCCTCGCGGCCCGTCGGGACCTCGGGGCGGGGCTGCTGCCCGACCGTCCCGGCCCGGCCCGGGCGGCCGCGCCGCTGCGCTCGCCGTTGGCGCTGGCCTGGCGGCTGCAGCGCGGCGGCCTGGTCGGCTGGGCGGCGGGCTACGTCGTCCTGGGCCTGGTGTTCGGGAACATCGCCTCGAACCTGGACGACATGCTCGGCAGTCCGCAGGCGCGCGAGTTCATCGCGAAGCTGGGGGGAACGCAGGTGATCACCGACGCCTTCCTCGCCACCGAGTTCAGCTTCCTGGCGGTCATCACCGCGGCGTACGGCGTCTC
>DAIRVJ010000165.1:0-3849 GCA_036802895.1 Candidatus Nanopelagicales bacterium | reverse complement strand
CACCACACCCGGATGCAGCGCGTTGGCCGTCACGGCACCGCCCGCCAGCCTCCTGTCCAGCTCGTAGGTGAACAGGACGTTCGCCAACTTGGACTGGTTGTAGGCCCGCGCACCGGAGTAGGACTGCTCGCCCTGGAGGTCGTCGAAGTCGATCCGTCCCAGCGCTTGCGCGTTGGAGGAGACGGTGACAACGCGCGCAGGGGCGCTGGCGCGCAACCGGCCGAGCAGCAGGTCGGTGAGCAGGAAGGGCGCGAGATGGTTGAGGGCGAACGTGCGCTCGAGCCCGTCAACCGTGACATGTCGGGTGTTCCAGTAGCCCCCGACGTTGTTCACCAGCACGTGCAGCCGCGGCAGGCGCTGGAGCACCTCCTCGGCCAGCCGCCGCACCTCCGACTGGGCGGACAGGTCCGCGACGAACACGTCCACCGGCCGGCCGCCGGCGGCACGGATCTCCCGAGCCACGCCCTCGGTCCGCTCGCCGTCCCGGCCGGTGATCGCGACGTGCGCACCCATGCCGGCCAAGCCCAAGGCGGTGGCCTTGCCGATCCCGGACGTGCCGCCGGTGACCAGCACGGTCCGGCCGGCCATCAACTCGCTGTGGTTCCGCTTCGCGGTGATGACCGCAGGCTACCCCGCCACGCCGTCGTGGCCCGCTAGAGGCCGGTCTCGGCCCGGATGGCGGTGATGGCGGCGTCCGCCGCCGCGCGCAGCTCGGGATCGCCCGGGTCGAGTCCGGCGTCGAAGGAGACCGACCAGGCGAGCCGGTCGCTGCCGGCCACTCGCCGGGCGCTGATCAGGGCCGCGCCCCCGGCGACGAGGTCCACCCGTCGACTCACGACGATGCTCGCCATGACCCGCTCCCGGAGGGTGGGCGGCACCTCGCCCGGGATAGCCAGGTCGACCCGGCGGCGTCCGGCCTCCGTGGTCGCGAGCACGACGTCCAGCACCGGATCGGACCAGGTGGCCCTGACGATGCCCGAGTAGGGCAACCGCTCGGGGTCGTCGCCGTCACGCGACAGGTACAGCGCCGCCTCGCTGGCGACGACCGGGCGGCCGGCCCGGTCGCGTCCCCACGCCAGCACCCGCTCCCCCCGCTCGGGAACCGCGCGGACGTCGTCGGGCGGCCGGCGGATCACAGCTCGCCGATGGCCTTCTCGCGCAGCAGCCGGCGCTGCTGCTCCAAGGCGATCAGCTCGCCGAACACCCGGTTGTACTCGTCGCTCTCCTCCGGGTTGATCCGCTGCAGCCGCGACTTCAGCTCCACGACGCGGCGGGTGACCAGCCGCTCGCTCAACCGGGCCACCTGCTCCCCGGCGTAGCGCGTGTCCGGCTCACCGTCGCAGCGCAGCGGCTCCACGGCCAGCTCGGTGACCACCGACCGGACGGCGTCGTTGGCAGCGTTCTCGCGGACGGCGGTCACCCAGACCTCACCGCCCGGGCCGGCGACGGGGGTGCCGCCGGCTCCGGCCACGGCCTTGGCGACTGCGACGTACGCCGGGTGCGCGAACGCCTCCGGCGGCAGGGCGTCGAACGCCGGGCCGGCGAGCACCGGGTACTGCAGCGCGGTCTTCAGCGCCTCTCGGTCGACCAGCAGGTCACGGTCGTCGGGCTGTGGGCGCACCGACGCCTCGGGCCGGGCTGGAGCCTCGAGCTGGCTGCTGGTCGGCCGACCGCCACGACCCGCCTGGGCCACCGCCTCCAGCACCGGCTCGACCTCCATGCCGAGCCAGCCGGCGAGCGTGCGCGCGTACTCCGGGCGCAGCGAACGGTCCTTGGTGCGCGCCACGATCGGTGCGGCCGCCTTGAGCGCCGAGACCCGACCCTCGGGCAGGCTGAGGTCGTATCGCGCGAGGGTGCTGCGGATGACGAACTCCGACAGGGGCACCCGGCGGGCCACCAGGTCACGGACCGCCTCCGGGCCCTTGGTCTGCCACAGCTCGCAGGGGTCGAGGCCGCCCGGCTCAACCGCGACGTACGTCTGGGTGACGAACTTCTGGTCCTCGGTGAAGGCCCGCAGCGCCGCCTTCTGGCCGGCCGCGTCGCCGTCGAACGTGAAGATCACCTCACCGCGCAGCTCGTCCTGGTCCATGAGCAGCCGGCGCAGCAGCCGCACGTGGTCGTCGCCGAACGACGTCCCGCAGGTGGCGATCGCGGTCTCGACACCGGAGAGGTGGCAGGCCATCACGTCGGTGTACCCCTCGACGATCACCGCCTGCTGCCGCCGGGCGATCTCCTTCTTGGCCAGGTCGATCCCGAAGAGCACCTGGCTCTTCTTGTAGATCGGAGTCTCGGGGGTGTTGAGGTACTTCGGGCCGTCGTCGTCGTCGTAGAGCTTGCGGGCGCCGAAGCCGATCACGTCGCCGGTGATGTCGTGGATCGGCCAGACCAGCCGACCGCGGAAGCGGTCGTAGACCCCGCGTCCGCCCTGCGACATCAGCCCCCCGGCCAGCAGCTCCGCGTCGGTGAAGCCCCGCCCGCGCAGGTGGCGCAGCAGCGAGTCCCACCCCTTGGGGGCGTAGCCGACACCGAACCGGGCGGACCCCGCCAGGTCGAAGCCGCGCTCCTCGAGGAACCGGCGCCCGGTGGCGGCCTCGTCGGACGACGTCAGCTGATCGGCGAAGAACCGCTGGGCCGCGGCGTGCGCCTCGACCAGCCGGGTGCGCTGGCCCTGCTGCCGGTTGGGCGCCGAACCGCCCTCCTCGTAGCGCAGCTGGACGCCGAACTTGCCGGCCAACCGCTCGACGGCCTCGGCGAAGGTCAGGTGGTCGATCTTCTGCACGAACGTGATGACGTCGCCACCCTCGGAGCAGCCGAAGCAGAAGAAGTAGCCGCGCGAGGGCGTGACGTGGAAGGAGGGCGACTTCTCCTCGTGAAACGGGCAGAGCCCCTTCAGCGAAGCACCCCCCGCGGAGCGCAGCTGGACGTACTCGCCGACCACCTCGTCGATGCGGGCGCGCTCGCGGACGAGGGCGATGTCCTCGTCGCGGATCCGGCCTGCCACGGGGCCGAGTCTACGGTCCGGCGGCGGCCTCCCCGGCCGGTCGTCCACCGACCGGCACGTACCCTCGACGGCGTGACCTGCCTGCGTTCGGCAGCCCCGGCCGCCCTCGTGCTCCTGCTCGCCACGGGGTGCGCGTCCGGCACCTCGGCCCAGCCGGCGACGGTGGGCTCCCCGGTGGTTGCCGCCAGCAGGTCGACGACACCGGCGCCCTCGGTCACCCCCTCGGCCACGCCCCCCGTCACGCGTGCGGCCACCCCGACCGCTGCGCGATCGCCGAGCCGCACCCCGGCTCCCACCCCGAAGCCGACTGCCACCAGCACCGCTACGGCCAGCGGAAGGACACCCTTCGTGTTCCCGGTCAGCGGCTGCCGCGTCGACTACGCGCACGCCCACCACGACTACCCGGCGACCGACATCTTCGCGGCCAGGGGCTGCGCGTTCGTCTCCCCCGTGGCCGGCCGAGTCGACGAGGTCGGCCTACGCGACGCCTGGGTTGCCTCGACCAACGTCGGGGCCGACCGTGGCGGCCTGTTCGTCTCCGTCGTCGGCGACGACGGCGTGCGCTACTACGGGTCGCACCTGACGTCGGTCGCCTCCGGGATCCGCCCCGGCGTCCGGGTTCGGGCCGGCACCCTGCTCGGCCGGGTCGGCAACACCGGCAGCGCCCGCGGCACGACGACCCACCTGCACTTCGGCTTGTCGTGGCCCACTGGTCCCGGCCAGTGGTGGGTCCGTCGTGGCGAGGTCGCACCCGGCCCGTACCTGGACGCCTGGCGGCGCGGGGTCGCTAAGTCACCGGCCGCGGCCGTGGCCGCGCGGCACCGGCAGGTCGGCGACGGCCCCTGCAC
>DAIRVJ010000164.1:0-3849 GCA_036802895.1 Candidatus Nanopelagicales bacterium | reverse complement strand
GAACTCCTCGATGTCCGGGTGGTCGACGTCGAGGACGACCATCTTCGCCGCGCGCCGGGTGGCGCCGCCGGACTTGATGGTTCCCGCACTGGCGTCGGCGCCGCGCATGAAGGAGACCGGGCCGGACGCCGTGCCGCCGGAGGACAGCAGCTCCTTGGACGAGCGGATCCGGGAGAGGTTGAGGCCGGCGCCGGAGCCGCCCTTGAAGATCAGGCCCTCCTCGCGGTACCAGTTGAGGATCGAGTCCATCGTGTCGTCGACGGAGAGGATGAAGCAGGCGCTGACCTGCTGCGGCGAGCTGGTGCCGACGTTGAACCAGACCGGGCTGTTGAAGCTGAACACCTGGTGCAGCAGCATCCAGGTCAGCTCGTGCTCGAACACCTCGGCGTCGGCGTCCGTGGCGAAGTAACCATGCTGCTTGCCGGCCGCGGCGTAGGTGAGCACCACCCGGTCGATGAGCTGCTTGAGGCTCCACTCGCGGGCGTCGGTGCCGACCGCACCGCGGAAGTACTTGGTGGTGACGATCGTCGAGGCGTTGACGCTCCAGAAGTCCGGGAACTCGACGCCGCGCTGCTCGAAGACGGTCTCGCCGGTCTTCCAGTTCGTCTGGACGACGTCGCGCCGCTCCCAGGTCACCTCGTCGTAGGGGTGCACCCCGGCGTTGGTGTAGATGCGGTCGACGGTCAGCCCCTTGCGGACGACCTTGGGCCGGCGCCCGGCGTCCGGGTGGTGCGCCTGGTTGCCTGCCGACTGGGAAGCCCCGCTGGTGGTCTCGGTCATCTGGTGCCGTCCTCCTGATGGTTCAACGTCCGTCTGCTGGCCGGGCTTCCCCTCCGGCCGGGGGTTTCGCGCTTAGGTACGGGTGGCCACCGCGCGCTCGGCGCGCAGCAGCGAGATCTCGGACTCGAAGTCCTCGAGGGACTCGAAACCCCGGTAGACCGAGGCGAACCGCAGGTAGGCCACCTCGTCGAGCTCGCGCAGCGGCCCGAGGATGGCCAGGCCCACCTCATGGGCCTCGACCTCGGCGGCGCCGCTGGCGCGCACCGCCTCCTCGACCCGGTGGGCGAGGAGGGCCAGGTCGTCCTCGGAGACCGGGCGGCCCTGACAGGCCTTGCGGACACCGGCGACCACCTTGGCCCGGCTGAACGGCTCGGTGACCCCGCTGCGCTTGACCACGGTGAGGCTGGCCGTCTCGACGGTGGTGAACCGTCGGCCGCACTCCGGGCACTGCCGGCGCCGGCGGATGGCCGTGCCGTCGTCGGTGGCCCGGGAGTCGACGACCCGGGAGTCGGAGTGGCGGCAGAAGGGGCAGTGCACGGTGCCTCACCCCTCCCTGTGCTGGTGCCCGGGCCGGTGCTTCGTGTGGACGGATCTGTGGACCACGTGTCGACAACCTGTGGACCGCGGACCACAACCTGTGGACGAATCACACCAGTGTGACTACTAGATGTGGTGGAACCGTAGGGGGTCGCGGCAGCCGTGTCCAGCGATTGCGGCCGCCGTTCGGCGTGTCGTCGACGGCCCCCGCGTCGTCGCAGGTCAGGGCCTTGATCGACAGCCCGGGCCGGTCGAGCCGGGCGTGTCGCGGTCGGTTCTCGTGGGCGCGGACACCTTGTCGAACCGTCCGGGGCGTGCGAGGTTCGCGGATGAGAGCAACGAGCGAGCCCAAGGAGGATGTCATGAGGCGTCTGTTCGTCCTGCTGACCGGCCTCGCGCTGGTGACCATGGGCTGGGCACCGGCGGTGGCGGCCGGGTCTGGTGCCGCCTTCCCGACGATCATCCCGCTGCCGGACGGCTTCCAGCCGGAGGGCGTCGCCGTCGGGCGCGGTCACGAGGTGTTCGCCGGGGGGCTGCTCACCGGCGCCGTGTGGCGCGGCGACCTGCGGACCGGCTCGGGCGGCATCCTGGTGCCCGGCGGGCGAGGACGGTCGGCCGTCGGCATGATCGTCGACGACCGTTCGGGCACCCTCTTCGTCGCGGGCGGACCCACCGGGGCCTCCTACGCCTACGACAGCCGCACCGGGGCCGACGTCGCGGTGCTGCCCATGCGGCCCGGTGGGTTCGTCAACGACGTCGTGGTCACCCGCGACGCCGCCTACTTCACCGACTCCTTCGCGCCGTTCCTGTACCGCGTTCCCCTGGGTCCCGGTGGTGCGGTCGCCAGCGGGCCGGCCCAGCCGGTGCCCCTCGGCGGCGACTGGGTGCAGGGGCCGCCAGGGTCGTTCAACGCCAATGGGATCGAGGCCAGCCCCGACGGCCGCTGGCTGATCGTCGTGAACTCGGGCAACGGCCGGCTCTACCGGGTCGACCCGGCGACTGGCGTGGCAGCCGCCATCGACCTGGGTGGAGCCGGGGTCCCCGCGGGAGACGGGCTGCGCGTCGTCGGCTCCACGCTGTACGTCGTGCAGAACTTCCTCAACCAGATCGCGGTGGTCCAGCTCGATCCGGGGCTGGCGTCCGGGACCGTCGTGCGCACGATCACCGACCCGGCGTTCCGGATCCCGACGACGATCGCCGCCTTCGGCTCGTCGCTGTACGCCGTCAACGCCCGCTTCGACGTGGCGCCCCCGACCGGCCCCGCACCCGGCGTCGCGTTCGAGATCGTGCAGGTGAGCCGCCACCGCTCATGACCAAGGGCACGGTCAAGCAGGAACGACGAGGCGCTGCCCGGCGCGCAGCGCGCCGGCGCCCAGGTCGCCCAGGTCGTTGAGCTCGCGCAGCCGCTCGACCGTCTCGCGCGGGTCGCGCGTCGGGGCCACCTCTCGGGCGATCTGCCACAGCGTCTGACCGGGCTGGACGACGACCGCCCGGGTGGCTGGGCCGCGGGAGGCGGGGGCCGCCTCGGAGGGCGCCCGGCCGAGCAGCGCGACCGCGAGGAGGACGAACGCCACCAGGGCGAGCACGACGACGACCCGGCCGCGCCGGGTGAGCCGCACGGGGGCGGTGGGACGGGCAGCGACGCTGCTCATGATGCTCCTCCTCGAACTGCTGTTCGATCGAACGCCTGTACGATGTCTACACCGTCGGGGAGCGAAAGTCCACGACACTTCGAACAGGTGTTTGAAACGGCTGTTCGAACGTGGCTACTCTGCCGGAGGGGTCCGACAGATTCGGCGGACCGGGACGGTGGACCGACGACATGGTGGACCGACGACAGGGAGGCCACACGGTGGGCACTCGCAGCGGCAGCAAGGGCGGGGGCGCGCGCGACACGGTGCGTGAGCTCGCCGACGGCCCGGCCGACGAGGCCGGCCTGACGCCCCGGCAGCGCAAGGTGCTCGAGGTGATCCGGGACGCCGTCGAGCGGCGGGGCTACCCGCCGTCCATGCGCGAGATCGGTGAGGCGGTCGGGCTCACCTCCCCGTCGTCGGTGGCCCACCAGCTGCACACCCTCGAGCGGCTGGGGCTGATCCGGCGCGATCCGAACCGTCCGCGCGCCATCGAGGTCCGCTCACCCGAGCCGGTCGAGGCCGGCGCTGCCGCCGCGATCGGCCACGACCCCACCGGCGAGGGCGACGCCCGGCCGACGCCGTCCTACGTGCCGCTGGTCGGCCGGATCGCCGCTGGTGGCCCGATCCTGGCCGAGGAGGCCATCGAGGACGTCTTCCCGCTCCCCCGCCAGCTGGTGGGCGAGGGCTCGCTGTTCCTGCTCAACGTGGTCGGCGACTCGATGGTCGACGCCGCGATCTGCGACGGCGACTGGGTCGTCGTCCGGCAGCAGCCGGTGGCCGAGAACGGCGACGTCGTCGCGGCCATGATCGACGGCGAGGCCACGGTGAAGACCTACAAGCGGCGAGACGGCCACGTCTGGCTGATGCCGCACAACCCGGCGTACGCCCCGATTCCCGG
>DAIRVJ010000163.1:0-3855 GCA_036802895.1 Candidatus Nanopelagicales bacterium | reverse complement strand
CTCGGGTCTAGCCTCCGCCCACCGAGGCGACCCGGCGATCAGCCGGCGGCGTGGACGGGGGTGGTGGCGTGGACGCGGTGGCCGCGGTCGAGCACGAGGTCCGCGAGCTGGTCCGCCGCCGCGGCCTGGACCCGCTGGCCGACCCGGCCGCCGTCCGGGACCTCGTCGAGGAGGTGATCGCCGACTACGACGAGCGCAGCCTGACGGGGGCGATGCCCGCGCTGGTCGACCTCTCCGACGCCGTCCGCTCGGTGCTGGACGCCGTAGCCGGGTTCGGGCCGCTCCAGCGCCACCTCGAGGACCCGACGGTCGAGGAGATCTGGGTCAACGAGCCGGGCCGGGTGTTCGTGGCCCGCGACGGGCGCAGCGAGCTGACCACGACGATCCTCGACCCGGGTCAGGTGCAGGACCTCGTCGAGCGGATGCTGAAGACCTCGGGGCGGCGGGTCGACCTGTCCAGCCCCTTCGTCGACGCGATGCTGCCCGACGGCAGCCGGCTGCACGTCGTCATCCCGGACGTCACCCGCGAGCACTGGGCCGTCAACATCCGCAAGTTCGTCGTGCGGGCCGCGCACCTGGGCGAGCTCGTCGCGCTTGGCACGCTGACCCAGCAGGCCGCCCGGTTCCTCGAGGCCTGCGTGGTGAGCGGGCTGAACATCATCGTCGCCGGGGGCACCCAGGCCGGGAAGACCACGCTCCTCAACACCCTGGCGAACGCGATCCCCGCGCGAGAGCGGGTGGTCACCTGCGAGGAGGTCTTCGAGCTGCAGCCGCTGCTGCCGGACGTCGTCGCGCTGCAGACCCGGCAGCCCAACCTCGAAGGGGCAGGGGAGATCCGGCTGCGGAGGCTGGTGAAGGAGGCCCTGCGCATGCGGCCCAGCCGCCTCGTCGTCGGCGAGGTCCGCCAAGAGGAGTGCCTCGACCTGCTGGTGGCGCTGAACAGCGGCGTGCCGGGCATGTGCACGGTCCATGCCAACTCGGCGCGCGAAGCCGTCGTGAAGATCTGCACGCTGCCGCTGCTCGCCGGCGAGAACGTCACCACCGCCTTCGTGCTGCCGACCGTGGCGGCCTGCGTCGACATCGTCGTCCACACCGCCACGGACGCCGAGGGTCGACGACGGGTCCGGGAGATCATCGCCGTGCCGGGCCGGGTCGAGGGTGAGGTCGTCGAGGTCGAGGAGCTGTTCGGCACTCGGGACGACCGGCTGGTGCGGGCCGACGGATTCCCGCCGCACCAGGAGCGGTTCGCCCGGGCCGGCTACGACGTCGTGCCCCTGCTGCGGCACGGCGAGGGTGTGGGCTGATGGGCGCAGTGCTCGGCCTCGGCCTCGGCCTCGGGCTGTTCCTCGTGGGGTGGTGGGTGGTCGACGACACCCCGCCGTCGGCGTCGTCTGGGTCTCGGCCGTCACGGTCGGACCGGGTCCGCGATGCCCTGGCCCAGGCCGGCCTCGACGGGCTGACTCCCGGTCGGCTGGCCCTGTCCTGGGTCGGCACGGCGGTGCTCGCCGGCCTCGTGGCGGCCGTCGTGAGCCGGTCGGTGGTGATCGCGGCCGCGTTCGCCCTGCTCGCGGGCTACCTGCCGGTCACGCTGGTGCGCTGGCGTCGACGGCAGCGACTCGACGCGCTGCGGGGGGCCTGGCCGGACGTCGTCGACGATCTCGCCTCGGCGGTGCGCGCGGGGCTGTCGTTGCCCGAGGCCCTGAGCCAGCTGGGCGGTCGAGGGCCGGAGCACCTACGCCCGGCGTTCTCCCGCTTCGCCGACGAGTACCGGGCGACCGGACGCTTCAGCGCGAGCCTCGACCTGCTCAAGGAGCGGCTGGCCGACCCGGTGGGAGACCGGGTGGTGGAGGCGCTGCGGGTGGCCCGCGAGGTCGGCGGGGCCGACCTCGGCAGGCTGCTGCGGACCCTGTCCACGTTCCTGCGCGAGGAGGCCCGCACCCGAGCCGAGCTGGAGAGCAGGCAGTCGTGGGGTGTCAACGCCGCCCGGCTGGCCGTCGCCGCTCCCTGGGTCGTGCTGGCGCTGCTGTCGTTGCGCCCCGAGGCGGTGCGGGCGTACGACTCGACGGCCGGCCTGGTCGTCCTGGCCGCCGGTGGCGCCTGCTGCCTGCTGGCGTACCGGCTGATGCTGCGCATCGGTCGGCTGCCCGTGGAGGAGCGGGTGCTGCGGTGAGCGCTGCGGCGGGGGCCCTCGTGGGGCTGGTCGGGGGGAGCGGCTTGGTGCTGGCCGTCGGGCGTCTCCCCGCACGTCGGCGACCGACGCTGCACGACCGGCTGGCGCCCTACCTGCGCGACATCACGGCCGACGGCCGAGGGACCAGGCCTACCGCCGGGACCGCCGAGGCCCTCCCGCTGCTGCGCCGGCTGGCCGCCCCACTCGTGTCCGGTGCGGTCGAGCGCCTCGACCAGGCCCTCGGCGGCACCGAGTCGGTGCGCCGCCGGCTGGACCTGCTGGGCTCTGGTCGGACCGTGGAGTCCTTCCGGGCGGAGCAGCTGGTGTGGGGCGCCTCCGCCGGCGCGGCGTGCGCGTTCCTCGGGCTGGCGCTGGGTCGCGGCGATCGGCCGGTCGCCCTGCTCGTCCTCACCGCGGTTTCGGTCCTGCTGGGCATCCTGACGTGCGACCGGCGGCTGACGACGATGGTCGCACGTCGCGAGGCCCGAATGCTGGCCGAGCTGCCGACGGTCGCCGAGCTGCTGGCCCTTGCGGTGGCCGCGGGCGCTGGGCCCCTCGGGGCGCTGGAGCGCGTGGTGGGCATGGGGCGGGGCGAGCTCTCCCGCGAGTTGGGCCGCGCTCTGTCCGAGACTCGGTCCGGCGTCCCCCTGGTTCGGGCGCTCGAGGGGGTGGCCGACCGGTCTCGGCTGACCCCGCTGCGCCGATTCGTCGACGGGGTGGTCGTCGCGCTGGAGCGCGGCACCCCGCTGGCCGACGTCCTGCGGGCGCAGGCGTTCGACGTGCGCGAGGCCGGCCGCCGCGCGCTCATCGAGTCCGGCGCCCGCCGGGAGATCGCGATGATGGTCCCGGTCGTCTTCCTGGTCCTCCCGGTCAGCGTCATCTTTGCCTTGTTCCCTGGCTTCTACGGCCTCTCGCTGGGGGTGCCGTGACCCGACGGCCCGGACGGAGGATCGGATGAGACGGTTGATGGTGGCGCTCGAGCGGCTGGCGGGGCGGCTGCGCCAGGCCGAGTCCGAGCGCGGCGACGTGCCCGGCTGGGTGCTGGTCACGGTGATGACCGCGGGGCTGGTGACCGCCTTGTGGCTCGTCGCCGACGAGCAGCTGAAGTCGATCTTCACCGCGGCGCTCGACGGTGTCACCGGCCCCTGACCCGGCTCGGGTGCGGGACGACCGCGGGTCGGCGGTCGTCGACTTCGTCCTTGTCTCGGTGCTGCTGGTCACGCTGTTCCTCGGCGTCGTCCAGCTGGGCGTGGTGCTGCACGTGCGCAACACCCTGGTCGCGGCGGCCGCCGAGGGCGCACGCTACGGCGCGAACGCCGACCGCGGGCCGGACGACGCCGCCGACCGCACCCGTGAGCTGGCCGCGCAGTCGTTGGGCGAGGGGCTCGTGCAAGAGGTGAGCGCCGGGTTCGAGGACGTCGGTGGTTCCCGCACGGTGGTCGTCGAGGTGCGGGCGAGGCTCCCGCTGGTCGGCCTGCTCGGGCCGGGATCGACGCTGGTGGTCCGCGGCCACGCCTGGGACGAGGGGCTGCGGTGACGCGCGACGACGGCACGGCGACCGTGGAGTTCGCCTACCTGTCGGTGCTGCTGCTCGTCCCGCTGGTCTACCTGCTGCTCACCGCGTTCGCCGTGCAGCGGGCCGCCTACGCCCTGTCGGCCGCCGCCCGCGAGGCCGGTCGAGGCTT
>DAIRVJ010000162.1:0-3866 GCA_036802895.1 Candidatus Nanopelagicales bacterium | reverse complement strand
CCGACGAGCGGCGGATGGGGATGGCCGCCGAGGACGCGATCTACATGCACCCGCTCCCCGCGGATCGGGGCATCGAGGTGGCCGACGCCGTCATCGACGGCGCACACTCGGTCGTGTACGACGAGGCGGAGAACCGCCTCCATGTCCAGAAGGCGGTGATGGCCCTCACGATGGGGTGACGCACGGGGCGAGCGCGAGGAGGTGTGCCATGGCTGGGCCGATCCGCTTCTGGTGGCGGGGCGGGATCGTCGACGTCGACGACGTCCCGGCGGGCACCAGCGTTTTGGACTGGCTCCGCCGCGACCCCTCGGCAACCGGGACCAAAGAGGGCTGCAACGAGGGCGACTGCGGCGCGTGCACGGTCGTGGTAGGTGATCGCGTGCCGGACCAGGCGGCGTCGGTCGACCAGCTCGACCTGCACCCGGCCAACGCCTGCCTGCTGCTCCTGCCGATGCTGCACGGCCGTGCGCTCTTCACCGTGGAGGACGTCGCCAGCGACGGCGAGTTGCACCCGGTGCAGCAGGCCATGGTGGAGCACAGCGGTTCCCAGTGCGGCTACTGCACGCCCGGCATCGTCATGTCGCTGTGGTGCGCGTTCCAGCGGACCCGCGGACGCGAGCCACCGAACCGGGCTGCCCTGGCCGACTGCCTCAGCGGCAATCTCTGCCGGTGCACCGGCTACCGCAGCGTGCTGGACGCCGCCGAGGCGGCCATCCGCTCCCGGGAAGCGGCCCGAACCGTGCCGGCGGCTGCCGTGCTGGCCGCCCTCGCCTCGATTCCGTCCGCCGATCCGCTGGACTACCGAGCCGCCGGGACGACGTTCCTCGCGCCCACGACCGCAGCGGGGCTGGTCGAGGCTCTGGCCGGGCACCCCGACGCAGTCGTCATCGCCGGTGGCACCGACCTCGTGCTCACGGCGAGACAGGCGGGCCAGGACCTGCCACCGCTGGTCTGGACCGGCCGGGTCCACGACCTCACCACGGTGACCCGAACGGCGACGCACCTGCTCATCGGGGGTGCGGCGAGCCTGGAGTCCGCGTGGGGCGAGTTGGCTGCCCAGCTCCCCTCGCTGGGGTCGTGGTGGCACCGCTTCGGCTCGCCCGCGATCCGTTCGGCGGGGACCATGGCCGGCAACGTGGCCAACGGCTCCCCGATCGCCGACGGGACTCCGGTGCTGCTGGCCCTCGACACGGTGGTCGTGCTGGCCGACTCCACCGACGAGCGGCGGGTCGACCTGGCCGAATTCCACGTCGGGCGCCGTGAGACGGTGCTGCGGCCGGGTGAGGTCCTGCTCCGGCTCGAGATCCCGCTGGCGTCGTTCCGGCGGGACCTGCGCGCGTACAAGGTCAGCCGCCGGTTCGACAGCGACATCTCGACGGTCAGCGGCGTGTTCGCGCTCGTCCTGGACGGGGAGGTCGTCACCGAGGTACGAGTCGTCCTCGGCGGCATGGCTGCGGTGGTGCGGCGGGCCCGCTCCGTGGAGTCAGCCATCAGGGACCGACCCTGGACGAGGGAGACGGTCCTCGCCGCCCAGGACGCCCTGGACCTCGACCTCAGCCCGATCTCGGACCACCGGGGCTCTGCCGACTACCGACGCCGCACCGCTCGGGCGCTGCTCGAGCGGTGGTGGCTGCAGACGCGGCCGGCGGCCCCGCTGAGCGAGGAGCAGACCGAGGTGTGGGCCATCCGGTGAACGAGATCAGCGGCAGTGTGGTCGGCCTGGCCCTCCCCGACGAGTCGGCCGCCCTCCACGTGACGGGTTCGGCGTCCTTCGTGGACGACGTCCCGGTGCCACACGGCACGCTGCACGTCGCGCTCGCCCTCTCGCCGGTGGCCAGGGGGGCGGTCAAGCCCACGAACCTCGACGCGGTGACCACCCTGCCGGGGGTCGTGGCGGTGCTCACGGCGGCCGACGTCCCGGGCACGAACGACTGCGGCACGATCGTCCACGACGAGCCGATCCTGGCCGACGACGAGGTCGCCTACCTCGGCCAGCCCGTGGTCGCCGTCGTGGCGATCGACCGCGACGCGGCGACGCGCGCCGCCGCGTCGGTCACCTTCGACTGCGACGAGCAGCCGCCGATGCTGGACCCGAGAGAGGCGCACGCCGCGGGCTCCTACGTCTTGCCGCCGATGCTGCTCACCCGACCCACGGAGGGTGAGGTCGCCGCCGCGCTGGCCGCCGCCCCCCTGCGCCTGACGGGCGACTTCGCCGTGGGCGGCCAGGAGCACTTCTACCTGGAGACCCAGGCCGCCCTGGCCGTTCCGGGGGACGACGGCTCGATGCGGGTGCTCAGCTCCACCCAGCACCCGACCGAGGTGCAGAAGCTCGTGGCCGGCTGCCTCGGCGTCGCGCACCACCTGGTCCGCGTGGAGTGCCGTCGCATGGGCGGCGGCTTCGGCGGCAAGGAGAGCCAGGCGGCACAGTTCGCGTGCCTGGCCGCCCTGGCCGCCCGGGTCACCCGCCGGCCGGCGAAGATCCGGCTCGGCCGCGAGCAGGACAACCTGATCACCGGCAAGCGACACGGCTTCTCCTACGACTACGACGTGGGCTACGACGAGACCGGCCGGATCCTCGGCTACGACGTCACGCTCGTCTCGCACGCAGGGCACAGTGCGGACCTGTCCGGGCCGGTGCTCACCCGCGCGATCTGCCACGTGGACAACGCCTACTGGCTGCCGAACGTCACGATCCGCGGGTTCGCGGCACGGACGAACACCCAGAGCAACACGGCGTTCCGGGGGTTCGGCGGGCCGCAGGGCGTCCTGGTCAGCGAGTACGTGCTCGACACCGTCGCCCGCACGCTCGGTGTCGACCCGCTCGACGTGCGGCTGCGCAACCTCTACGGCGAGCGCCCGCCCGAGCGGGCCGACGACCAGGGCGTCGAGACGCCGTACGGCGAGGTGGTCGAGGACAACCTGCTGCGCCCGATGATCGAGGAGCTGATCGTCAGCAGCGACTACCGCGCCCGACGGGCCGAGGTCACCCGGTTCAACTCGGCGAGCCCGGTCGTCAAGCGGGGCCTCGCCCTGACGCCGGTCAAGTTCGGCATCTCGTTCAACGTCTCGCACTTCAACCAGGCCGGCGCGCTCGTGCACGTCTACACCGACGGCTCCGTCCTGGTCAACCACTCGGCGACCGAGATGGGGCAGGGGGTCAACACGAAGGTGCTGCAGGTCGTCGCCCAGGAGCTCGGGGTCCCCCTGCGGACCGTCCGGTCGACGGCTACCGACACCGACAAGGTCGCCAACACCTCCGCGACGGCGGCGTCCACCGGCAGCGACATGAACGGCAAGGCGGCGCAGGCGGCGGCGCGGGTCGTCCGTGACCGGCTTGCGGTCGTGGCCGCCGACCTGCTCGACGGCGACGTCTCCGACGTCGTCTTCGAGGGCGGCGAGGTGGCCGTCCGCGGGCGCTCGATGGCGTTCGCCGACCTGGCGTCGGCCGCGTACTACCGTCGGGTCCAGCTGTGGTCGGACGGCTTCTACGCCACTCCCGGCCTGCGCTGGGACCCAGCAACAATGCGCGGGCGCCCGTTCCACTACTACTGCTACGGCGCGGCCGTGAGCGAGGCCGTCGTCGACTCGCTCACCGGCGAGAGCCGGGTGCTGCGGGCCGACCTGCTCTACGACGCCGGGCGCTCGCTCAACCCCGCGGTGGACGTCGGCCAGGTCGAAGGCGCCTACGTCCAGGGCGTCGGATGGCTGACCACCGAGGAGCTGCGCTGGGACGAGCAGTCCGGCCGGCTGCTCACCCTGGCCCCCACCACGTACAAGATCCCGGCCGTGCACGACGTCCCAGCGGACCTGCGCACCCGGCTGTACCAGCGCCCGGCCTCCGCGGACACGATCCACGCCAGCAAGGC
>DAIRVJ010000161.1:0-3993 GCA_036802895.1 Candidatus Nanopelagicales bacterium | reverse complement strand
TCCGTCACCAGCTGCGGGACGCCCGGGGTGGTCGGGTGGTCTTCGTGTCGCACTGCCTGCTGAACGAGAACGTCCGCTACCTCGGAGGGGCGACCCGGTCCGGCGCGATCGACGAAGTCGTCCTGGCGATACTCGACCAGGGGGTGGGCCTGGTTCAGATGCCCTGCCCCGAGCAGCAGGCCTGGGGCGGGGTTCTCAAACCGCTCATGCTCCTCGGCTACGGCCGAGGTGAGGGCTGGGCGAGATACCGCTCGACCCGGCTCGCCGCGGCCATGGGGTTGACCATGTGGTCGCGCGCCACCTTCGCCCCGCTGGCCCGTCGAGTGGCCCGGGAGATCGCCGACTACCAGAACGCCGGCATGCGGGTCGTGGGCGTGGTCGGCGTCCGAGCCTCGCCCTCGTGCGGGGTCGGCTGCACCCTCGCCCTCGACAAGGCCCTCGACACCGTGGCCGGGTGCCCGCTGCGTCAACTGACGGTCGCGTCGATGAACGACCGGGTGGTCGCGGCCAGCCGACGTCCAGGTCCCGGTCTGTTCGTCGGCGCTCTGCAGGCGGCGCTGAGCCGCCGCGGCGTCGCGGTCCCGTTCCTGGAGCACGACCTGCTCGCCGAGCTGGACGGCGCCCACGAGCTGCCCGACGGGCTCAGGGGCGTTCTGGCGAGCAGCTCAGACGCCTAGGGCTCCTACGACGCCTACGCGACGTGTAGAACAGACCCATGCGCGGAGCCGGGGAACGCCGGGTCGTCTCGGTCCTGGTCACCGACCTGGTCGACTCCACCGGCATCGCCGAACGGCTGGGCGCCGAACGCACCAAGGTGCTGTTCGACGAGGTGGCCCGGATCACCGACGAACACGTGGCCCGCTACGGCGGCACGGTGGCCCAGCACACCGGCGACGGCGTGCTCGCGGTCTTCGGGGCTCCGCTCTCCCACGGTGACGACGCCGAGCGCGCGGTACGGGCAGCCCTCGGTCTGATCGAGGAGCTGCGGGCGGTGTCGGACGAGGTCGCCGCTGCCTACCAGGTGACGCTGGCGGTCCGGGCGGCGGTCAACACCGGGCCGGTCGCGCTGCCCGCCGGCGACCAGCCTCCCGACGTGCTCTACAACGCCCTCGGCGACACCGTGAACGTCGCCGCCCGGCTGCAGGTGTTCGCCCCGGCTGGTCGGGTCGTCGTCGGCCCGGTGACCGCCGGAGAGATCGAGTCGCAGTTCGCCTGCGAGCCGATCGGCGACCTGGAGATCAAGGGCCGGGACGAGCCGGTCCTCGCCTTCCTGGTCGGTGCCGAGCGCACGGACACGGTGAAGCCGACGGCGCCGTACGTCGGGCGGGCGGCCGAGCGGGCCACCGTCGTCGAGGCGATCGAAGGGGTCGCCGAGGGTCGCGGGGCCGTCGTCGTGGTCACCGGGGAGCCGGGCATCGGCAAGTCCCGGCTGATCGCCGAAGCCGTGGCGGCGGCCGGGGACCGGGTCCGGGTGATCGAGGGGGCCGCGGTCTCCTACGCCGAGAGCTTCCCCTACTGGCCGATCCGGTCGATGCTCCGCGACTGGCTGGGGCTGGCCTCGGACGCCCCGGAGGCGCAGGTTCGTCTCGAGCTGCGAGCCGCGGTCAACCGGGCCCTGGGCGACGCCGCCGCCGACAGCTACCCCTTCCTGGCCGCCGTCGCCGGGGTGCCGCTGGAGCGTGAGGCCGCGGCCGAGCAACGGGAGCTGTCCAGCGACGGCGTGCGCGCCCGGACCGTCGACGCCGTCCGCGCCCTCCTGGCCGCGCTGGCCGAGCTGCGTCCGGTCGCCGTCGTCCTCGACGACCTGCACTGGGCGGACGAGGCGACCCTGGAGCTGGTCGCCCACCTGCTGGTGGCCGTCGACGAGGACGGGCTCGGGCTCGTCCTGGGCTACCGCAGCGAGCGGGACCACGGCGCGTGGCGGCTCGGCGAGCTGGCCCGCCAGCGCGTGCCGCACCGGTACCGCGAGGTGGAGCTGCGCGGGCTCGGCCGGGAGGAGTCCCGCCAGCTGATGGCGTCCTTGGCGGGCAGCAGCGTCCCGGCGGAGGTCGACGACCTGCTGTGCCGGCGCGCCGGCGGGAACCCGCTGTTCCTCGAGCAGGGGCTGCGCGACCTGCTCGAACGCGGTCTGCTGCGCCGCGCCGACGACGGCTACAGCCTGGCCGGCGACCTGGCCACGACGGCGATCCCGTGGGCGGTCCGGGAGACGCTGCAGGCCCGGCTCGACCGGCTGGAGCCGGGGACGCGGGAGGTGGTCGCCGTCGCGTCCGTACTCGGCCGAACCTTCACGCGTCCGCTGATCGACCAGCTGCTGGACGGCCGACCGATCAGCGACGCGCTGTCGGAGCTGCAGCGCCGTGACCTCGTCGTGGAGGTGCGCCGCCGGCCGGTCGCCGAGTACGCCTTCCGGCACGGGCTCGTGCAGGAGGTCGCCTACGAGAGCCTGCTGGAGCCGCAGCGCCGACAGCTCCATCAACGGGTCGGCGAGGTGCTCGAGGCGACGCTCGGGCTCGAGTGCTGCGACGACCTCGGCCTGCTCGGACACCACTTCGCCGAGGCGGGCGACTCCGCCCGCGCGTCGCGGTACCTCGTCCGCGCCGGCGACGAGGCCCGCCGCCTGTACGCCGATGCCGAGGCACTGGAGCACTACACGCGGGCGCTGGCGTTCCAGCGAGCCGAGGGTGACGACGAGGGGGCCCGCAGCACGCTGCTGCGGCTCGCCCTGGCCCGGCACCAGGCCTTCGACTTCGCCGGGGCGGATGCTGCGTGGGCGCAGGCCTTCGCGCTGCCGGAACCCGAACGTGATCGGCGCGACCCGACCGAGACCGTCGAGATCCCGACGACGGCCACCGACTCGGTCGTCCCCGGGATCACCCAGTTCGAGGAGACCGTGTGGGTGTCGCGCCACCTGTTCACCGGGCTGCTGCGACCCGCGAGGGACGAGGGGGTCGAGCCCGACGGCGCCGTCCGGCTGTCGGTCTCCCCCGACGGACGCACCTATCGATTCTGGCTGCGGCCCTCCGCCCGGTGGCACGACGGCACACCCGTGACCGCCGGCGACTACGCCTTCGCCTACCGGTGGGTCGAGGAGCACCGGTCCTTCGGCGCGACGATGCTCGGCCACGTCACGGACGTCGTCGCCGTCGACCCGCACACCCTCGAGGTCCGCCTCGACCGGCCGCTGGCCTTCCTGCCGCAGCTGCTCGCCTACGTCCTGCTCGGCCCGTGGCCGCGCCACCTGTGGCCGGACGGTCCGCCCGACGCAGCCGTGCCGGCCGGGCTCGTGGGCAACGGCCCGTTCCGGCTCGCCGAGTCCGGCCCCGAGGGGCTGCGGCTGGTAGCCGCCGAGACCTGGGACCGGCCACGGGGCAACATCGCCGAGATCCGCCTGCCGATCGTCACCGGAGCCCAGGGGCTCGCCCGGGCCCGCCGGGAGTGGGAGGAGGGACGCTACGACCTGTCGTTCCACGCCGACGCCCCGGGTGCGGACGCCGTCGAGTACACGTTCCCCAAGTCGGGCGTCCAGTACCTCGCCCTGCACGCGCGCGGACCGCTGGCCGACCACCGGGTCCGCAGCGCCTTGATCCGCGCGCTGCCGCCGATCGACGACCACCGGGGAGTCGTGCGGGCGACCGGCGGGCTGCTGCCACCGGCGGTCCAGGCGCACTCCCACGACCTGGCGATGGAGCGGGACGTCGAGCTCGCCGCCCGCCTGCTCGACGAAGCGGGCTACCCGCAAGGGGCCGGGCTGCCGATCCTGCGGCTGATGGTGCCGGAGGAGCTGACCGAGCGGTCCTGCGACCCTGGCCGGGTCGCCGTCGAGTGGGCGCGGCTCGGCGTCGACGTCCAGGTGCTCCGACCGTCGCACAACGAGCTCGGTCCCTTGATCATGGCCGGCGACGTCGACGCGTGGGTGCTCGGCTGGATCGCGGACTCGCCCGACCCGGTCGCGATGCTCGAGGGTTTCCTGATGGCCTACCCGCTGCTGGCCCA
>DAIRVJ010000160.1:0-4146 GCA_036802895.1 Candidatus Nanopelagicales bacterium | reverse complement strand
CTGCCCGGGAAGCTGGCCGACTGCCAGTGGACCGACCCCGACAAGTGCGAGCTGTACATCGTCGAGGGAGACTCTGCCGGCGGCTCCGCCAAGGGCGGCCGCGACTCGCGGTTCCAGGCGATCCTGCCCATCCGCGGCAAGATCCTCAACGTCGAGAAGGCCCGCATCGACCGGGTGCTGCAGAACAACGAGGTGCAGGCGCTGATCACCGCGCTCGGCACCGGGGTCCACGACGACTTCGACATCGCCAAGCTTCGCTACAGCAAGATCGTCCTGATGGCCGACGCCGACGTCGACGGCCAGCACATCCGCACCCTGCTGCTCACCCTGCTGTTCCGGTTCATGCGGCCGCTCGTCGAGGCCGGGCACGTGTACCTCGCCCAGCCCCCGCTCTACAAGATCAAGTGGGCGGGCAAGGACGGCGTGCAGTACGCGTTCTCCGACCGCGAGCGGGACGCCTTCATCCGGGTCGGCGTCGACGCCGGGCGCCGGCTGCCCAAGGAGGACGGCATCCAGCGGTTCAAGGGCCTGGGCGAGATGCCGGCCAAGGAGCTGTGGGACACCACGATGGATCCCGACCACCGGGTCCTGCTGCAGGTGACCCTCGACGACGCCGCACAGGCCGACGACCTGTTCAGCGTGCTGATGGGCGAGGACGTCGAGGCCCGTCGGCACTTCATCCAGCGCAACGCCAAGGACGTCCGATTCCTCGACATCTGACCGCACCCGCGCCGACCTCCATCAGCCGACCGAGGGAACCCCGTTGACCGAGACCACCCCGCCGCCCGACACCCCCACGGGGGGTCGCATCGAGCTGGTCGAGCTCCAGTCGGAGATGAGCCGCTCCTACCTCGACTACGCGATGAGCGTCATCGTCGGTCGGGCGCTCCCCGACGTCCGGGACGGGCTCAAGCCGGTGCACCGCCGGGTGCTCTACGCCATGTACGACGGCGGGTACCGCCCCGACCGCGGGTACTCCAAGTGCTCCAGGGTCGTCGGCGACGTCATGGGCCAGTACCACCCGCACGGCGACACCGCGATCTACGACGCCCTGGTGCGGCTGGCCCAGCCGTGGTCGCTGCGGTACCCGCTGGTCGACGGGAACGGCAACTTCGGCAGTCCGGGCAACGACCCTGCTGCCGCGATGCGCTACACCGAGGCGCGGCTGGCACCGCTGTCGATGGAGCTCATGCGCGACATCGACCAGGAGACCGTCGACTTCCAGCCCAACTACGACGGCCGGGCCCAGGAGCCGCTCGTCCTGCCCAGCCGGTTCCCGAACCTGCTCGTCAACGGTTCCGCGGGCATCGCGGTGGGCATGGCCACGAACATCCCCCCGCACAACCTGCGCGAGGTGGTGGCCGGCGTCCAGTGGCTGCTGGAGCATCCCGAGGCGACGTCGGAGGAGCTGCTCGACGCCCTGCTCGAGCGGATCAAGGGACCCGACTTCCCCACCCGCGGGCTGATCGTCGGCCGGCGGGGCATCGAGGAGGCGTACCGCACCGGGCGCGGCTCGGTCGTCATGCGCGCGGTGGTCGAGGTCGAGGAGATCAACAACCGCGCGTGCCTGGTGGTCACCGAGCTTCCCTACCAGGTGAACCCGGACAACCTCGCCCTGAAGATCGCCGAGCTGGTGAAGGACGGCCGGATCGGGGGGATCGCCGACGTCCGCGACGAGGGCAACGAGCGGCTGGGGCAGCGGCTGGTGATCGTGCTCAAGCGCGACGCCGTGGCCAAGGTCGTGCTGAACAACCTGTACAAGCACACCCAGCTGCAGGAGACGTTCGGCTGCAACATGCTCGCCCTGGTCGACAACGTGCCGCGCACGCTGCGCCTGGACGAGTTCGTCCGGCACTACGTCACCCACCAGATCGAGGTCGTCCGCCGGCGCACGGCGTACCGGCTGCGCAAGGCCGAGGAGCGGGCGCACATCCTGCGCGGCCTGGCCAAGGCGCTCGACCAGCTCGATGCGGTGATCGCGTTGATCCGCGGCTCGGCCAGCGCCGAGGAGGCGCGGACCGGCCTGATGGCGCTGCTGGACATCGACGAGATCCAGGCCACCGCGATCCTCGAGCTCCAGCTGCGCCGGCTGGCCGCGCTGGAGCGGCAGCGGATCATCGACGACCTGGTCGAGATCGAGACCGAGATCGCCGACCTGCGGGCGATCCTGGCCAGCGAGCCGCGGCAGCGGGCCATCGTCTCGGAGGAGCTGGCCGCGATCGTCGAGCGGTTCGGCGACGAGCGGCGCACCATGATCGTCGCGGCCGAGGGCGAGATGTCCATGGAGGACCTCATCGCCGACGAGGACGTCGTGGTGACCATCACCCGCGACGGCTACGCCAAGCGCACCAAGGCCGACCTCTACCGCTCGCAGCGGCGCGGCGGCAAGGGGGTGCGCGGGGCCCAGCTCCGCCAGGACGACCTGGTCGAGCACTTCTTCGTCTCCTCCACCCATGACTGGGTGCTCTTCTTCACCAACACCGGACGCGTCTACCGGATCAAGGCCTACGAGCTGCCGGACGCCGGTCGCGACGCCCGAGGCCAGCACGTGGCCAACCTGCTGGCCCTGCAGCCCGACGAGCGGATCGCCCAGGTCCTCGACATCCACGACTACGGCGTGGCGCCGTACCTCGTGCTGGCGACGCGCGACGGAACGGTGAAGAAGACCCGGTTGACCGACTACGACTCCCCGCGCAGCGGCGGCATCGTGGCGATCAACCTGCGCGACGGCGACGAGGTGATCGCCGCCCGCCTGGTGTCCGCGGCCGACGACCTGCTGCTGGTGAGCCGCAAGGGGCAGTCCGTGCGATTCCACTGCGACGACGAGATGCTGCGGCCGATGGCCCGGGCGACCTACGGCGTCATGGGCATGCGGTTCCGTCCCGGTGACGAGCTGCTGGCCATGGACGTCGTCCGTTCCGGCTCGTTCGTGCTCACCGCCACCGACGGCGGGTACGCCAAGCGCACCCCCGTCGACGCCTGGTCCCCCAAGAACCGAGGCATCTTCGGGGTGCGGGCGATGCGCCTGGAGAACGAGGAGCGCGGGGCCCTGGTGGGCGCCCTGGTCGTCGACGAGAGCGACGAGGTGTACGCCGTCAAGGCGAGCGGTGAGGTGATTCGGACCCGGGTTGCGGACATCCGCACCACCGGACGTGACACCATGGGCGTGACGCTGACCGTCGTCGGTGAAGGCGACAGCGTCGTGGCCGTCGCACGAAACGCCGAGCGCGACGACGCCGAGGAGCCCGAGGAGGGCGCGTGAGCACTACACCCGTGGAGTCGCGCGGGACCGTCGTCGAGCCGCCCGGTGCACCGGCGAGCGCGCCGGGTCCCTTGGTCCGGCGGGCACGGGTCGGGGTCACCCGGATCGATCCCTGGTCGGTGATGAAGCTGGGCTTCCTGCTGTCCCTCGCGCTGGGTGTGGTCCTGCTGGTCGCCACGGCGATGGTGTGGTGGGTGCTGGACTCCGCCGAGGTGTTCAGCACGATCTCGACCCAGATCCTCGACGTCACCGGCGACGGCACCACGTTCCGCCTCGAGGAGTGGCTCGGCTTCGGCCGAGTCATGCGCTTCGCGGTCACCGTGGCGCTCATCGACGTCGTGCTGGTGACCGCGCTGGCCACCCTGACGGCGTTCCTGTTCAACCTGGCGACGTCGATGGCCGGTCCGGTCCAGGTGACGCTGACCGAGTCGCCCTAGCTGCCTCGAACGCGGTTGGGGCGGCCGACCGGTCTCGGGTACCCTGACCCGCGCGACGGGCCTATAGCTCAGACGGTTAGAGCGCTTCCCTGATAAGGAAGAGGTCGGAGGTTCAAGTCCTCCTAGGCCCACCCACCGACGGCTTCCGGCGCGCGACGGTTGCGCGACTATGCTGCCGGGACGGGCCGGGTCGGTCCGATCGAGGAGGTCTGAACCGGTGAAGAAGCTCGTGGTGCTGGCCGGCGCGGCGTTGGCCGGGTTTGCCGTGTGGCGCAAGCTCCAGGCGGACAAGCTGGAGCAGGACTTGTGGACCGAGGCGACCCAGGAGACGGCGGACCTCCGCTAGGCCGCTGTGGCCTCGCCCCGGGGGCGTAGCTCAACTGGCAGAGCACCGCCTTTGCAAGGCGGGGGTTAGGGGTTCGAGTCCCCTCGTCTCCACCCTGTCGT
>DAIRVJ010000159.1:0-4161 GCA_036802895.1 Candidatus Nanopelagicales bacterium | reverse complement strand
GAGAAGATCGGCGTGATGTTCGGCAGCCCGGAGACCACGACGGGCGGGCGGGCGCTGAAGTTCTACTCGTCGGTGCGGCTCGACGTCCGGCGGATCGAGACGCTCAAGGACGGCAACGACCCGGTCGGCAACCGCACCCGGTGCAAGGTGGTCAAGAACAAGGTCGCCCCGCCGTTCAAGCAGGCCGAGTTCGACATCATCTACGGGCACGGCATCTCCCGCGAGGGCGGGCTGATCGACATGGGTGTCGAGCACGGCATCGTGCGCAAGAGCGGGGCCTGGTACACCTACGACGGCGACCAGCTCGGCCAGGGCAAGGAGAACGCGCGCGCCTTCCTGCGCGACAACCCCGACCTCTCCGACGAGATCGAGAAGAAGATCAAGGAGAAGCTGGGGGTCGGCCCGCGCGTCGACGTGGCCGTCGACCTGGCGGTCGACGTCAGCGAGCCGCTGCCGGCACCGGCCGACTTCTGATCCGCCCACGGCAGTCCAGTGGCCGGCCGCCGCCCTGATGGTCCGACCCCGGGGTCGGCGGCCGACGACGTGCCGGATGCCGATCCGCTGGAGGTAGCCCGCGCGATCGTCCTCCGGCAGCTCACGGCCGGCCCGCGCACCCGTGCTCAGCTGGCGCAGGTGCTGGCCCGACGCGGGGTGCCGACTGAGGTCGCCGATCAGGTGCTCGAGCGGTTCACCGAGGTCGGACTGGTCGACGACGCCGCCTTCGCGTCGGCGTGGGTGGAGTCCCGGCACAGCGGTCGTGGCCTGGCCCGCCGGGCGCTGGCGCACGAGCTGCGCCGACGCGGGGTGGCCGAGCCCACCGTCGCCGAGGCCGTCGACGGCCTGGATCCCGATCGGGAACGCGCCACCGCCCGCGCCCTCGTCGACCGTCGGCTGCCGGGCACCCGCGGGTTGTCCGGCGAGGCACGCTTGCGCCGGCTGGTCGGTCAGCTCGCCCGGCGCGGCTACCCGCCAGGGCTCGCCGCCTCCGTCGTCCGCGAGGCGCTGAGCGGCGAGGCCGAGGACGCCGCGGAGGCTCTCGAGGCGCTGTCCGCCCTCCAGGTCGAGGAGTTCCACGTCGAGTAGCGGGTCAGCCCGTCCTCGACCAACCGCCGGTCGGCGTGCTCCACGCCGTACAGCGCCCCTTGCAGCGGCCAGGTGGCGAGGTAGGCGGCGAAGCGGGCCAGGTCCTCGCGCAGCGACGGCTCCGCGCGGACCATCGACCGGACCATGCGCTCGTATCCGCTGCCCTCGACGTCCCCCGGCGGGAACTGCGCCAGCATCGCCGGTGGCGGATCCGGACGTCGGCCCGGCACCGCGAGGGCCCGCACGGCCGCCACGTCACCTGCGGCGTCTCCTGGTGTGGCGGCGTCCCAGTCGATGACGCCCGTCACGTCGCCGGTCGCCGGATCGAGCCGGACGTTCACCCCGCCGAGGTCACCGTGCACCAGGCCGGCCGGGGCGACCCGGGCTGCGTCCACGGCGGCGGCCAGGTCGTCGTCGGCCTGCGCGGCCGCCGCGCGGCCGAGCAACGGCAGCACGCGCGCTCGGCACCGGTCGGCCATCGAGGTCCACAGCTCCACCCAGTCGGGCACCGGCTCTGGCCAGCCGTCAGCCGGCAGGTGCCGCAGCCGCACCAGGATCCGGCCCAGGTCGGCGCCCAGCCGGTTGAGTACCGAGGGCGGCAGGTCGGGCACCGCGTCGTCGTCCAGCGCGATTCCCGGGACGTGGGTGAGCACGAGGTGGGCGCGCCCTAGCTCCCCGGCGAGCACTCCGCCGATCACCCGTGGTGCAGGGACGCCCAACGCCCGGACGGCGTCCAGCCGGGCCGCGGTCAACGGCAGCAGGATCAGGTCGTCGGCGTACCGCGGGAATCGGTAGACCACCCCGGCCAGCCGGTCGACGAGCACGTCGTTGCGCATGCCGCGCCGGTCGACGACGAGGTCCGGGTCGTCGGGCGACCGCCCCAGCGCCGCGGCGTAGCCGGCCGGAACCCGAGTCATGGACCGGTCGGTGCCCCGGTGCCGCCCGCAGCGTCCCCCTCGCGGAGGGCTGCGCGCAGGTGCAGGCCCACCCCGGGCTGCAGCGGGTCCGGCAGCTGGCTCACCGGGAACCACGACAGCTCGGGCACCGGCTGGGCGGCCGGAGCCCCCGCTGCGGCGCCCTCTTCCGCGTCGTCGGCCAGGGCGAGGTACTGGTGGGTGACGTGCCGGACCGGCTGCTCGACGGTGGGGCAGCCGACGACGTCCTGGCTGACCGCCAGGTGCGGCTCGACGACCCGGACCCGGTTCGGGCCGCCCTGCTCCGCCACCACCCGACGGACCGCCTCAGCGAGGGCCTCCCCGCCCTCCGTGTGCCCCTCGGGCAGCGCCCACCGTCCGGTCGACGTGCGGGCCAGCAGCACCCGCGAGCGGGTCGGGTCGAGGACGACGGCGGCGACGACGAGGTGGGGGGGCTCGGCCACCCCACCAGCCTAGGCGGGCGTCAGTCGAGCAGGGCGGCCAGTGTGACCAGCGTGTAGCCGCGGGCGCGGATCGCGTCGATGACCGACGGGAGCGCCTCGGCGTCGAGGGTGCTGTGGTCGGTCGGGTGCGAGCCGACGTGCATGAGGACGATCTCCCCGGGCTGCAGGCCGGCCAGCACCTTCGCCAGCACGGTGCCGGCCGACTGGCCCCCGCTGGTGCCCTTCCACCCGAGCGTGTCGACCGTCCAGCGCACGCTCAGGTAGCCGAGGGAGTTCGCCAGGCGGATGTCAGCGGTGGTCCGCTCGCCGAAGGGGAACCGGAAGAACGGACGCGGGTCGTGGCCAGCCGCGGCGATGGTCCCTGCGGCGCCGAGGATCTCGGCCCGCTTCTGCACGTCCGTGAGCGTGGAGAAGTGCGGGTGTGTCGCGGTGTGGTTGCCGACCTCGAACCCGGCGGTGGCGATCTGGCGAGCCTGGGTCGGGTAGTCGCCGACCCAGTCCCCGGTCATGAAGAACGTGCCAGGAGCGTGCGCGGCGGCCAGCGTGGCGAGGATCGGGGCCACGCCGTCGGCGTTCGCCCCGCAGTCGAAGGTCAGGGCGACCACCCGCGACGACGTCGGGATGCGCTCGAGGTCTCGACCGAGCAGGCCTGACGGCAGCGACGTCGGCCGCGGCGTCGGGGGAGTGGGGGTCGGGGTGGCGGTCGCGGTGGGGGTCGCGGTGGGTGAGACGGTCGCCGTCCGGCTCGGTGTCGGTGACCCGGTGGGGCTAGGGGTGGCCGACGGTGCGGTGGGGCTCGCGCTCGCGGTGGGCGACGGGGTCGCTCCGGTCGGCGTGGGCGGCGTCTCGTCGGACCCGGGCGGCGTGGTTCCGCAGCCCACGGCCAGCGCCAGCACCGCGGCCGCGGCGAGCGTCCGGATGGTCCTCATGCCTCTATGACGCGCCGCAGGGGCAGCCCGATGACAGAGGCGAACGGGCTGGTGTCCACCCACCCCCCACCGTGATCCAGGGAAGCGCTCTCGGGTCAGAGCACGGGTTCGCTTCCCTGGATCACGCGAGGGGCGGTGTCGGGGCGGGCTCCGCATACCCTGGTGGGGCCATGAGCGCCCGCAGCTATCAGGTCCGCACCTTCGGGTGCCAGATGAACGTGCACGACTCCGAGCGGCTGTCCGGCCTGCTCGAGGTCGCCGGCTACGTCCGCGCGGACGACGACGCCACCCCCGACGTGGTCGTCTTCAACACCTGCGCCGTCCGGGAGAACGCGGACAACCGGCTGTACGGCAACCTCGGTCACCTCGCCCCGGTCAAGGCGGCCCATCCAGGCATGCAGATCGCGGTCGGCGGCTGCCTGGCCCAGAAGGACCGTGGCGAGATCACCCGGCGGGCACCCTGGGTCGACGTCGTGTTCGGCACCCACAACATCGGCTCGCTGCCGGCCCTGCTCGAGCGGGCCCGGCACAACGGCCGGGCCCAGGTGGAGATCCTCGAGTCGCTGGAGGTGTTCCCCTCGACGCTGCCGACCCGCCGAGAGTCGGCGTACGCCGCCTGGGTGTCGATCAGCGTCGGCTGCAACAACACGTGCACGTTCTGCATCGTGCCGAGCCTGCGCGGCACCGAGCAGGACCGGCGGCCGGGTGACGTGCTCGCCGAGGTCGAGGCGCTGGTCGCCGAGGGCGTCCTGGAGGTGACCCTGCTCGGGC
>DAIRVJ010000158.1:0-4201 GCA_036802895.1 Candidatus Nanopelagicales bacterium | reverse complement strand
CAGATGAGAAGCACCATGCAGGACGCCCCACTCTCGGTCGCTCGGCTGCTCACCTACGGCTCGCGCGTCCATGCGACCTCCACAGTCGACACCTGGACCGGCGACGGCGTCCGGACGGCTACCTTCGCCGAGGTGGGGGTCCGGGCGGCGCAGCTCGCGCACGCCCTGCACGGCCTGGGCGTGACCGGTGACCAGCGGGTGGCCACGTTCATGTTCAACAACCAGGAGCATCTCGAGGCCTACCTGGCCGTCCCGTCCATGGGCGCGGTGCTGCACACCCTGAACATCCGGCTGTTCCCCGACCAGCTCGTCTACATCGCCAACCACGCCGAGGACCACGTCGTGCTGGCCGACGGCGCGCTCCTGCCGCTGCTCGCGAAGGTGCTGCCCCAGATGAACACGGTGGCGCACGTCGTGGTCAACGGACCAGGGGACCACTCGCTGCTCGACGGCGCCGGACCCCAGGTCTACGACTACGCCGAGCTGCTGGCCGATCAGCCGACCACCTACGACTGGCCGGCGACCGACGAGCACACTGCTGCGGCCATGTGCTACACGAGCGGGACGACCGGCAACCCCAAGGGGGTCGCCTACAGCCACCGCTCGATCTGGCTGCACTCGATGCAGGAGCTGATGGCCGAGTCGTTCGGCTTCACCGACCGCGACTACGTGCTGGCCGTCGTCCCGCAGTTCCACGCCATGGCCTGGGGGCTGCCCTACGCCGCGTTCATGTCCGGCTCCTCGCTGCTGATGCCGGACCGGTTCCTGCAGGCGGCTCCGCTCGTGCAGATGATCGAGCGGCAGCGGCCCACCTTCGCCGGCGCCGTCCCGACGATCTGGAGCGACCTGCTGCGCCACCTCGACGAGTTCGGCGGCGACGTGTCGAGCCTGCGCGAGGTCGTGGTCGGCGGGTCGGCAGTGCCGCCGGCGCTGATGAGGGCCTTCCTCGAGCGACACGGCCTGCGGATCATCCATGCGTGGGGCATGACCGAGACCTCGCCCCTGGGGTCGGTCGCCCGCCCGCCGCGCGGGGTCGAGGGCGAGGACGAGTGGGCGTACCGGATCACCCAGGGCCGGCTGCCCGCGGGTGTCGAGGGCCGGCTGATCGGCCCGGACGGCGACGAGCTGCCCTGGGACGGCGCCTCCGTCGGCGAGCTCGAGGTGCGCGGCCCGTGGATCACCGGCTCGTACTACGCCGACCACGACCCGAACAAGTTCCGTGACGGCTGGCTGCGCACCGGCGACGTCGGCACGCTGACCCACGACGGCTTCCTCACGCTGACCGACCGGGCCAAGGACGTCATCAAGTCCGGCGGGGAGTGGATCTCCTCCGTCGAGCTGGAGAACCACCTGATGGCCCACCCCGACGTGCGGGAGGCCTCCGTGGTCGGGGTCCCGGACGAGCGCTGGGGCGAGCGGCCGCTGGCCACCGTCGTGCTGAAGGACGGCGCCACAGCCACGGTCGTCGACCTGCGCGAGTTCCTCGGCGAGCGGGTGGCCAAGTGGCAGGTTCCCGAGCGGTGGGCCGTGATCGACGAGGTGCCGAAGACCTCGGTCGGCAAGTTCGACAAGAAGGTGCTGCGCCACCGGTTCGCCGACGGCGAGCTCGAGGTGCAGACCCTGTCCTGACGTCGGCCCGCTCTCCCCTAGAGTCTCGCCGTGACCACCATCGACCGCACCCGCCTGGCCGACCTCATCGCCCGGGAGACCGCCGCGCACGCAGCCGCCAACCCCACCTCGCGGGCGCTGTTCGACGTGGCCGACCACCTGTTCGGCCGGGTGCCGATGACCTGGATGAGCAAGTGGGCCGGCGGGTTCCCGCTGTACCTGGACGGCGCGGCCGGCAACCGGGTGACCGACGTCGACGGGCACACCTACGTCGACTTCGCGCTCGGCGACACCGGCGCGATGGCCGGGCACTCCCCCGCCCCGACCGTTGCCGCAGTCACCCGACGGCTGGGCGCTCTGGGCGGCGTGACGGCGATGCTGCCGTCGGAGGACGCCGAGTGGGTGGCCGCCGAGCTCTCTCGCCGCTTCGGCCTGCCGCTCTGGTCGTTCAGCCTCACCGCCACCGACGCCAACCGCTGGGCGATCCGGCTGGCCCGGATGGTCACCGGCAAGCCCAAGGTGCTCGCGTTCTCGTACTGCTACCACGGCAGCGTCGACGAGACCTTCGTCGTGCTGGACGCCGACGGATCGACCCGGCTGCGCCCTGGCAACGTCGGAGCGCCGGGGCCGATCGACACGACCACCCGAGCGGCCGAGTTCAACGACCTGGCCAGCGTCGAGCGGGCCCTGGCGCACGGCGACGTGGCGGTCGTCGTGACCGAGCCGGCACTCACCAACATCGGCATCGTGCTCCCCGAGCCGGGGTTCCTGGCGGGCGTGCGCGAGCTGGCCACCCGCCATGGTGCGCTGCTGCTCATCGACGAGACGCACACGTTCAGCGCCGGCCCGGGTGGCTGCACGAAGGCGTGGGGCCTGCAGCCCGACCTGTTCGTCATCGGCAAGTCGATCGGCGGCGGGGTCCCGTGCGGCGCCTACGGGATCACCGACGCGGTCGCCGAGCGGGTGGCCAGCCACCCGGACGCCGACCTGGTCGACGTCGGGGGGGTGGGGGGCACGCTGGCCGGCAACGCCCTGTCGACCGCGGCGATGCGCGCCACCTTGGGCGAGGTCCTCACCGACGACGTGTTCCCCCGGATGATCGAGCTCTCCACCCGCTTCACCGAAGGCGCGCGGTCGACGATCAACGCGACCGGCGTGCCCTGGTCGGTGAGCCAGCTGGGGGCCCGGTCGGAATACCGGTTCGCCAGCCCGGCCCCCAGCAGCGGCACCGCGTCGGCCGCGGCCGGCGACGACCTGCTCGACGAGTACCTGCACCTGTACTGCCTGAACCGCGGCATCCTGATGACCCCCTTCCACAACATGGCGCTGATGTGCCCCACGACGTCCGCCGCGGACGTCGACCGGCACACCGAGGTGTTCCGCGCAGCCGTCGACGAGCTGCTGGGCTGAGCCGGGTGAGCCTCGCCGCGGACGACGGGGCCGCCCCACGGCTGCGTCCGACCCTGCTCGTGACCGGCGCCGCCGGCGGTGTTGGTGGGGCGGTCGCCCGACGCTTCGCCGACGGCGGGTGGGACGTCGTCGTCACGGACGTGGATGCCGTCGGGGCCAGGCGCACCTCGGACGCCGTCGGTGCGGTGGCCGCGATCCCCACCGACATCCGCGACGTTGCCGCCTGCCGAGCACTGGTCGCCAACGCTGTCGAGGCCACCGGCCGGCTGGACTGCCTGGTCAACGCTGCCGGTGTGTGGACCGAAGGTCCGACCGAGCAGACCGACGAGGCCGACTTCGACCACGTGCTCGGAGTCAACCTGAAGGGGCTCTTCTTCGTCACCGCTGCGGCGATCCCGCACCTGGTCGAGTTCGGCGGCAGTGTCGTCAACCTGAGCAGTGACGCGGGCCTGCAGGGCAACGCGGGTGCCGCCGTCTACTGCGCGAGCAAGGGGGCGGTCTCGGTGCTGACCAAAGCGCTGGCGCTGGAACTCGCCCCGCGAGGCGTCCGGGTCAATGCGGTGTGCCCCGGAGACATCGACACACCCATGCTGGCCGACCAGGCCAGCCGGTTCGGCGGGGACGATCCCGAGGGCTATCTGGCCCGGCTGCTGGAGCGCTACCCACAGGGTCCGGCCGCCCGATTCGTCCGCGCGGACGAGGTCGCCGAGCTGGTGTTCTACCTCGCCCAGCCGGCGGCCGCAGCCATCACCGGGGCGAACCTGTCGATCGACTTCGGCCTGTCCGCGGGGATCTGATCGCTGCTGGTGCCGGCCGCGGCGCAGCGCGGCCGGCACCAGGTACCCCGCCCCGGGGTCTGCGTCGGTCAGTGCCGGTCGAGTCGCTCCTTCACCGCGTCGACGGTGTCGTCGACCGAGTCGCGGACGTCGTCGATCCGGCGCTTGACGGCCGCGCTCGCCTGGTCCCGCTCGCCCTCGCGCTCGAGCTCGTCGTTGCCGGTGATGGCTCCGGTGGCCTCCTTGACGCGGCCCTTGAACTCCTCGGTGTGCGAACCCATGAATGGCTCCCCTCATCCGACGGCGAGCGGTTCGCCGTCCTCCAGTGGGTTAGCCCCTTCCCAGCGCCCGCAAACGTGCGACGCGTCACGTTCTCGGCGAGTCGGATCGTTTGGCCGGCTGCCCCC
>DAIRVJ010000157.1:2304-4246 GCA_036802895.1 Candidatus Nanopelagicales bacterium | reverse complement strand
TGAACCTCAGCGGCTCGCGCCCGGCAGCCAGAGCACGTCGCCCGGACCGCCGGCCTGGGTGCTGTTGGCGACCCGGGACAGGATGAACAGCAGGTCCGAGAGCCGGTTGAGGTAGCGGGCGGTCAACGGGTTCATGGTTTCGCCGTGCACCTCGAGCGCGGCCCAGGTCGAGCGCTCGGCGCGGCGGGTGACCGTGCGCGCCACGTGCAGCAGCGCGGAACCGGGTGTCCCCCCGGGGAGCACGAACGAGCGCAGCGCCGTGAGCCGCTCGTTGTAGTGGTCGCAGGCCTGCTCGAGCCGCTCGACGTCAGGTTCGGTGACCCGCAGCGGCGGGTGCTCGGGGTCGGCGACGACCGGCGTGCACAGGTCGGCGCCGACGTCGAACAGGTCGTTCTGGATCCGCAGCAGCAGCGTCCGGACGTCGTCGGGCAGGGCGCCCAGGGCCAGGGCGACGCCGAGGGCGGAGTTGGCCTCGTCGACGTCCGCATAGGCGATCAGCCGCCGGTCGGTCTTGGTGGTACGGCTCATGTCCCCGAGCGCGGTCGTGCCGTCGTCGCCGGTTCGCGTGTAGATGCGGGTGAGGTTGACCACGGGTCGAGCCTAGGCGACGGCACCCTAGGGTGAGTGCGTGGAGCGCTTCAGAGTCACCGGTGGGGCCCGACTGGCCGGTGAGGTGCGGGTCACCGGCGCCAAGAACAGCGTGCTCAAGCTCATGGCGGCGTCGTTGCTGGCGCGTGGCACCACCACGATCCGCGAGGTGCCCGCCATCCTGGACGTCGAGATCATGGGCGAGCTGCTGCGGCGGCTCGGCTGCCACGTGGTCCGCGACCTCCCCGCTGCGTCGGTGTCGATCACGGTCCCGGACCGGCCCGGCCACCAGGCGGACTACGACCTGGTCCGCCGGATGCGCGCCTCGATCTGCGTGCTCGGCCCGCTGGTCGCCCGGTGCGGCGAGGCGGACGTCGCCCGACCGGGTGGCGACGCGATCGGCAGTCGGCCACTCGACATCCACGTCGACGGTCTCACCCGGTTGGGCGCCACGGTCGACACCGAGCACGGCTACATCGTGGCCCGGGCACCCGATGGCCTGGTCGGTGCGCCGATCTGGCTGGACTTCCCCAGCGTGGGGGCGACCGAGAACCTGCTCATGGCGGCCGTCCTGGCCAAGGGGACGACGACCATCGACAACGCGGCACGTGAACCCGAGATCGTTGACATCTGCGCGATGCTCGTCGAGATGGGGGCCCAGATCGGCGGCATCGGGTCGTCCACCCTCGAGATCGACGGTGTGCCGACGCTGCACCCCGTCGAGCACGAGACGGTGCCCGACCGCATCGTCGCGGGAACCTGGGCCATGGCCGCCACGATGACCCGGGGCGACGTCGTGGTACGCCACGCGCGGCCCGAGCACCTGGAGATCACCCTCGACAAGCTGATGACGGCGGGGGCGGACGTCCAGCGGCTGGACGACGGGTTCCGAGTCGTCATGGACCGGCGTCCGACGGCGGTCGACGCGGTCACCCTCCCCTACCCGGGGTTCCCGACCGACCTGCAGCCGATGGTGCTCGCGCTCAACGCCGTCGCGGACGGTGCCGCGATGGTCACCGAGAACCTGTTCGAGGCCAGGTTCATGTTCGTCGACGAGCTGACCCGACTCGGCGCCGACGTCCGCACCGACGGCCACCACGCCGTCGTGCGTGGGCGGGAGCAGTTGTCCGGGGCACCCGTTCGCGCCACTGACATCAGGGCCGGCGCGGGCCTGGTCGTTGCTGGACTGGTGGCCGAGGGCGTCACGACGGTGAGCGAGATCCACCACGTGGACCGAGGGTATCCGGGGTTCGACGAGCAGCTGCGGGCGCTCGGCGCGGACGTCGTCCGGGAGACCGACCCGGACTACCGAAGCGACTGACCGGCGATCTCAGCTGCTCTCGCGCAGCCCGCG
>DAIRVJ010000157.1:0-2204 GCA_036802895.1 Candidatus Nanopelagicales bacterium | reverse complement strand
AGGAGGACGAGCACGGCCAACCCGCCGAAGGCCGTCAGCGGACCGAACACGTAGGAGAACGCGTTCCACGCCGGCACCGCTCCAGTGTGCGCCGAAGCGGGCCGCGTGGCACCCCGGACGGGGCGTCGAGCGCCCGGGCGCTAGGGTCCAGAAAGGCAGGGGCAACCGGGTCCGTCGTCGTGGGCGAGGAGGAGCCAGGTGTCGCGTGTTGCGGTGGTCGGAGCCGGCCTCATGGGGTCGGGCATCGCCCAGGTGTCGGCGGTCGCGGGGCACGACGTCGTGCTGCGCGACGTCGGGGACGCGGAGCTGGCCAGGGGCCTGGCCGGCGTCCGGGACTCGCTGGACCGGTTCGTGGCCAAGGACCGGATCAGCCGCGAGGACGCCGACGCGGCGCTCACTCGGATCACGACGACCACCGACCTGGGCGAGGCGGTCTCGACTGCGGACCTCGTCGTGGAGGCGGTGTTCGAGCGGGTCGACGTCAAGCACGAGGTGTTCCGCGAGATCGACCGCCTGGCGCGCGACGGCGCCGTGCTGGCGTCCAACACGTCGGCGATCCCGATCACGTCCATCGCCGCGGTGACGGGGCGACCGGAGTCGGTGGTCGGCACGCACTTCTTCTCCCCGGTGCCCATGATGCGGCTGTGCGAGCTGGTCCGCGGTCTGAAGACCTCCGAGGCGGCGCTGACGGCGGCGCGGGAGTTCGCCGAGTCGGTGGGCAAGACGGTGGTCGTGGTCAACCGCGACGTGGCGGGATTCGTCACCACCCGGCTGATCGTCGCCCTGTCGATGGAGGCGGCCCGGCTCGTGGAGTCGGGAGTGGTGAGCGCCGAGGACCTCGACACCGCCTGCCGGCTCGGGTTCGGCCACGCGATGGGGCCGCTGGAGACCGCCGACCTCACCGGGGTCGACATCATGCTGGGCGCCGCGGCCAACATCTACGCCGACACCCAGGACGAGCGGTTCCACCCCCCCGAGCTGCTGCAGCGGATGGTCACCGCCGGTGATCTGGGGCGCAAGTCCGGGCGCGGGTTCTACGGCTATCCCCGCTGAGCCCGGCCCTCCCCGGGCGTGGGCGCCGGCCGTTCGGCCGATCCGGCGTCGTCCGACCGGTCCCGCGTGTCGCGGCGACCGCGGGCGCCCGTCGCTCTACCGTGCTGGACGGGCCGAACCCGGACGGGGTCGGCCTCGGTCGACATTCGGCGCGGGTCCCTTCCCCCGCCCGGTGCCCGCAGCCGGCGGGCCCGGGGCAGTAGGCCCGCCGCCGACGAGCGGAGGGCGTCGATGTCGGAGAAACCCCGCGTGCGGGCCGATCTGGTCCTGCCGGCACGGCTGGACGTGACGACGGTGGCCGAGGTGCGCGAGGCGCTGGCCGTCGCCGTGGACGCCAGCCCGACCGCGGACGTCGTCGTCGACCTGTCCAGGGTCGAGACGGTCGACTCGGCGGGCCTCGGCCTGCTGGTGACCACCCACCGCACCTGTGCCCGGCACGGCCGCCGTCTGGTCCTGGTCGACCCGCAGCCCCGCATGCTGCGGCTGTTCGCGGTCACCCGCCTGCACCGGGTGCTGCACCTGGACCGGGTCACCTCGCCGTACGCGGCGGCCTCCGGCAGCTGACTCTCCCGGGCCGGGCCGGACGGCCCCCTGCCACCCTGGTTACCCGCCAGTAGGATCGCCGGTATGGCCGAGCGAGAGCGACCCTGGGTCATCCGTACGTACGCCGGGCACTCCTCGGCGACCGCCTCGAACGAGCTGTACCGACGGAACCTGGCGAAGGGTCAGACCGGGCTGTCGGTGGCGTTCGACCTGCCCACCCAGACGGGTTACGACCCGGACGACGAGCTGGCGCGGGGGGAGGTCGGCAAGGTCGGCGTGCCGATCGCCCACGTCGGCGACCTCCGGGCGCTCTTCGAGGGCATCCCGCTCGAGCAGATGAACACGTCCATGACGATCAACGCGACCGCCATGTGGCTGCTCGCGCTCTACCAGGTCGTGGCGGAGGAGCAGGGGGCCGACCCGGCACAGCTGCAGGGCACGACCCAGAACGACATCATCAAGGAGTACCTGTCCCGGGGGACCTACGTGTTCCCCCCCGGGCCCTCGATGCGGCTGACCACCGACATGATCGCCTACACGGTCACCCAGATCCCGAAGTGGAACCCGATCAACATCTGCAGCTACCACCTGCAGGAGGCCGGCGCGAC
>DAIRVJ010000156.1:0-4350 GCA_036802895.1 Candidatus Nanopelagicales bacterium | reverse complement strand
GGTCAGCGCTGCACGGAACCGCGCCGCTGCCGCCGCCGACCTCGCCGCACTGGCCGCCGCGCGACGGCTCCAGACCGACCCGGGCGACGCCTGTCGGTCCGCGGCCGCCGTCGCGGTCGCTAACGGGGCCAGCCTGGTGGCCTGCCGGTCGCCGGACGGCGTGGTCGTCGACGTCGCCGTCGAGACCGGCGCCGCCCTACCGGGCTGGCTTCCTCGGCTGGGCGCCGCTCGGGTCAGCGCTCGGGCCGGTCCGACACCAGCTCGGTGAGCAGGCGCACCGCGCCGTCCTTGTCGAGCGGGTCGTTGCCGTTGCCGCACTTGGGCGACTGGACGCACGAGGGGCAGCCGGTCTCGCAGTCACACGCCGCGATGGCGTCCCGGGTCGCGGTGAGCCAGCTGAGCGCCTGCTGGAATCCGCGCTCGGCGAACCCGGCCCCGCCCGGGTGGCCGTCGTAGACGAACACGGTCGGGAGCCCGGTGTCCGGGTGCAGCGCGGTCGAGACCCCCCCGATGTCCCAGCGGTCGCAGGTGGCGAACAGGGGCAGCAGGCCGATCGAGGCATGCTCGGCCGCGTGCGCTGCCCCGGGCAGCTCGCCCGGCTCGAGGCTCGCCGCCGCCACCTGCTCGGAGGTGACCGTCCACCACACGGCTCGGGTCCGCAGGTGCCGCGGGGGCAGGTCGAGCGGCTCCTCACCGAGCACCTCACCGGTTCCCACCCGGCGCTTGAGGAACGCGACGACCTGGCTGGTGACCTCCACCTCGCCGAAGACCAGGGCGGCGGCGCCCCACGCCTGGCGCTGGACCTCGGCGACGACCCGCAGGTCGTTGACCTCGCGGGCGTACGTCGTGTGCTCGGGACTGGCCGCCGTGACCAGCGCCACGGCGTCGGTCAGGTCGAGGGAGTCGACCAGGTACGTCGCGCCCTGGTGGACGTACACCGCACCGGCGTGCACGGAACGATCCGCCGAGCCGGGGTCGACCGTGCCGAGCAGGCGGCCGGTGCCCGACTCGACGACCCGGACCGGCGAGCCGCCGATCCCGCGCAGGTCGGCGAGGTCGGCCGCTCGCTCGGCCCGGGTCCAGAACCAGCCCCCCGGACGCCGGCGCAGCAGGCCACGCGCCACCAGGTCGTCGAGCAGGCCGGGTGCCGCCGGCCCGAACCGGGCCAGGTCGTCGGGAGTCAACGGCAGCTCGGCGGCCGCGGCGCACAGGTGCGGGCCCAGCACGTAGGGATTGTCGGGGTCGAGCACGGTGGCCTCGACCGGCTTGCCGAACAGGGCCTCCGGGTGGTGGACGACGTAGGTGTCCAGGGGGTCGTCACGGGCGACCAGCACGGCCAGCGCCTCCCGGCCGGCTCGTCCGGCCCGGCCGGCCTGCTGCCACAGCGACGCCCGGGTTCCCGGCCACCCGGTGAGCAGGACGGCGTCCAGCCCCGACACGTCGACCCCGAGCTCCAGCGCCGAGGTGGCGCTGACGCCGATCAGGTCGCCGCTCTGCAGGCCGGACTCGACCGCGCGGCGCTCCTCGGGCAGGTACCCCGCCCGGTAGGCGGCCACCCGCGGGGCCAGGCCGGGGTCGACGTCGTGGAGCGCCCCGCGGGTCATCGTGGCGACCGCCTCGGCGCCCCGCCGGGACCGGACGAAGGCGATGGTGCGCCGACCGTCGACGACCAGGTCGGCCAGCAGGTCGGCGGTCTCCGCCATGGCGGACCGGCGGACGGGGGCCCCGTGCTCGCCGCGCCACGCGGTCAGCGGTGGCTCCCAGAGCGCGAAGGTGGCCGGGCCGCGGGGGGAGGCGTCGTCGGTGACCGCCACCAGCGGCCGGCCGGTCAGCCGCTCGCCCGAGGTCGCCGGGTCGCTGACGGTGGCCGACGCGAGCACGAACACCGGGTCGCTCCCGTAGTGCTCGGCGACCCGCTGGAGGCGGCGCAGGACGGCGGCGACGTGTGAGCCGAACACCCCTCGGTAGGCGTGGCACTCGTCGACGACCACGTAGCGCAGCGACCGCAGGAACGCTGACCACCGCCCGTGTCCCGGCAGCAGCGAGCGGTGCAGCAGGTCGGGGTTGGTGAGCACGTACGCCGCGTGCGCCCGGACCCACTCGCGCTCGTCCATCGGGGTGTCCCCGTCGTACGTCGCCGCCCGCACGTCGTCGAGCCCGAGGGTGCGCAGCACCCGCCACTGGTCGTGGGCCAGGGCCTTGGTCGGGGCCAGGTACAGCACGGTGGCGCCGCGGCCGTCGCGGGCGCCCAGACCCTCGCGCACGGCGGTCAGCGCCGGCAACAGGTAGGCCAGCGACTTGCCGGAAGCCGTCCCCGTCGCCACCACGACCGACCGGCCCTCCCGGGCATGGGTAGCCGCCTCCGCCTGGTGCCGCCACGGCCGCGAGACGCCGGCCGCGCCCAGTCGTTGCACGACCCCCCGGTCGACCCACTCCGGCCAGTCGACGCACACGCCCGGGCGGGCCGGCAGCTGCTCGACGTGGGTGAGCCGATCGCGGCGCCCCGGGGCGGCGAGCAGCCGCTCGAGCAGCGCGCCGGTGGGGGGTGCCGGCGTGGCTGGCGGGTGATGGGGCGACGGTGCTGGCACGGTGCCGCCAGTGTCGCACCGGGCACCGACGGTGCCGGCTGACCGTCCCTCGTGGTTGGATCTCGGGTACCGGTCGTCGGAGGCCGGCTGGCTCAGGGAGGCCCTGGTGGACCTGTCGCTCACGTCCCGGGACGAAGGCATCCGCACCGTCGTCGGTGTCGGTGGCGAGATCGACGTCTACACCGCGCCCAAGCTGCGCGAGCAGATCGTCAAGCTCGTCGACGACGGCCGCTACCACCTGGTCATCGACATGGAGGACGTCGAGTTCCTCGACTCCACCGGGCTCGGGGTGCTCGTCGGAGGCCTGAAGCGGGCCCGCGCGCACGACGGCTCGCTGCGCCTGGTGTGCACCCAGGAGCGCATCCTGAAGATCTTCCGGATCACCGGACTGACCAAGGTCTTCCCGATCTACGCCACCGTCGACGAGGCCCTCGCCGCTCAGGACTGACCGGTCGGAGGAGGCCCCGTTGGCCAGCGTGGAGCTGCGGTTCAGCCCGCTGCCCGCTCACGTCCGCACCGCTCGCCTCGTCGCCGTGGCGGCGGCCCGGCGGATCGGCGTCGACGAGGACGCGCTCGACGAGATCCGGCTGGCCGTGGGCGAGGCCGCGGCGCGGGCCGTGCGCCGCCATCAAGCGCACGAGTGCGACGACCCGGTCGTCGTGTCGCTCTCCGACGAGGGCACCTTCGTGGTCGAGGTGAGTGATCGGGTGCCGGGATCGGTCGACACGGACGAGCGGCCGATGTCGGGCTCCGCCGGCTTCACCGCCGTCTCCGGCGGCGACGGCGTGTTCCCTTCCGGCGTCGACCTTGCGGTCATCGCCGGCCTGGTGGAAGACGTGACCGTGACATCCGGACCGGGCGGGTCGGTAGTCCGGATGTGCTGGCCGCTGCGCCCGAGGGTCGACTGACCGACCCCACTTTGGCTGCCGTCCCCGCCTCTGCGTAGACTCCGCCCGCACCCGGCGGCGGCGTCGTGCCGCGCTCTCCACGCCGCTCGTGGCGCCCCTGCATCGGCTCGACGAGGAGGACGGATGTCCCGGATCCAGCTCGCCGCGGGTGGGACGGTCTCGCTGACCGGCTCCAACCTGGCCTACGTCGTCGTGGTGGCGGTCATCGCCCTCGCGGCCCTGGTCGTGGCCGGCGCGCTCGTCCGAGAGGTCCTGGCGGCGAGTCCGGGCACCGAGAAGATGCAGGAGATCGCCGCGGCGGTCCAGGAGGGCGCGGCGGCCTACCTGGCCCGCCAGTTCCGCACCTTGAGCGTCTTCGCCGTCGTCGTCTTCTTCCTGCTCTTCCTGCTGCCCGCCGAGACCACGGGCGAGCGGATCGGCCGCTCGATCTTCTTCCTCGT
This sequence comes from Candidatus Nanopelagicales bacterium, assembly GCA_036802895.1. GTDB lineage: Bacteria > Actinomycetota > Actinomycetes > Prado026 > Prado026 > DAIRVJ01. The sequence continues at coordinate 414 of DAIRVJ010000156.1, read as the reverse complement.
CGGCGCGCTGTTCTCGGCGATCACCGGCTACATGGGCATGTGGCTGGCCGTGCGCGGCAACGTCCGGGTCGCGGCGGCCGCGCAGGAGTCCGGCGAGCAGCGGGCGATGCGCATCGCGTTTCGCACCGGCGGCGTCGCCGGCATGTTCACGGTCGGCCTGGGCCTGTTCGGTGCCTCGCTGGTCGTGCTGCTGTACAAGGGCGAGGCGCCGAAGGTGCTCGAGGGATTCGGGTTCGGCGCGGCGATGCTCGCGATGTTCATGCGGGTGGGCGGCGGGATCTTCACCAAGGCGGCGGACGTCGGCGCCGACCTGGTCGGCAAGGTCGAGCAGGGCATCCCCGAGGACGACCCCCGCAACGCGGCCACCATCGCCGACAACGTGGGCGACAACGTGGGCGACTGCGCCGGCATGGC
>DAIRVJ010000155.1:0-4360 GCA_036802895.1 Candidatus Nanopelagicales bacterium | reverse complement strand
CCTTCGACGCGATCGTCCGATCGCTGCGCGAGATGGGGCCGGAGGACACCCTGCTGGTCCAGTCCGGCAAGCCGGTCGGGGTGGTGCGCACGCACGCCGGAGCGCCCCGGGTGCTGATCGCCAACTCGCTGCTGGTGCCGCGCTGGGCGACCCCCGAGCACTTCCGGGAGCTCGAGGACGCCGGCCTGATGATGTACGGCCAGATGACCGCCGGCTCGTGGATCTACATCGGCACCCAGGGGATCCTGCAGGGCACCTACGCGACGTTCGCCGAGGTGGCCGCCCAGCACTTCGGCGGCACGCTGCGCGGCACGGTGACGCTGACGGGGGGCCTGGGCGGGATGGGCGGCGCTCAGCCGCTCGCGGTCACCGGCAACGGTGGTGCCGCCCTGTGCGTCGAGGTCGACCCCTGGCGGGCGCAGCGCCGGCTGGAGCACGGCTACCTCGACGAGATCGCCGACTCGCTGGACGACGGGCTCGCGCGAGTGGACGCCGCACGCCGCGAAGGCCGAGCGCTGTCCGTGGCGGTCGTCGCCAACTGTGCCGACGTCCTGCCCGAGCTGGTGCGTCGGGGCTGGCGCCCCGACGTCGTCACCGACCAGACCTCGGCGCACGACGCGCTCAACGGCTACGTGCCGAACGGGCTCCCGTACGAGGAGGCGCTCGAGCTGCGCCGGACCAAGCCGAGCGAGTACGTCGAGCGGTCGACGGCCGCGATGGCCGTCCACTGCCGGGCAATGGTCGACTTCCAGCGCGCCGGGGCGGTCGTGTTCGACTACGGCAACGGGCTGCGCGGGCAGGCGCTCGACGCCGGGTTCGCCGACGCGTTCGCCTACCCCGGGTTCGTGCTGGCCTACATCCGTCCGCTGTTCGCTCGCGGTGCGGGCCCGTTCCGGTGGGCCTGCCTGTCCGGGGAGGCCCGCGACCTGGCCGCCACCGACGCCGCCGTCCTCGCGGCGTTCCCCGACGACGACGGGCTGCAGCGCTGGGTGCGGTTCGCTGCGGAGAAGGTCAAGGGCCAGGGACTGCCGTCGCGCATCTGCTGGGTCGGCTACGGCGAGCGGCACGTGGCGGGCGAGGCGTTCAACCAGCTGGTGCGCAGCGGTGCGGTGTCGGCGCCGATCGTCATCGGCCGCGACCACCTCGACGCGGGGTCGGTCGCCTCGCCGGAGCGGGAGACCGAGGGCATGCTCGACGGCAGCGACGCGGTCGCCGACTGGCCGATCCTCAACGCGCTGCTCAACACGGCGTCCGGCGCGACGTGGGTGTCGGTGCACCACGGCGGCGGGGTCGGGATCGGCAAGTCCATCCACGCCGGGGTGGTCGTCGTCGCCGACGGCACCGAGTCGGCCGGGGACGCCCTGGGCCGGGTGCTGACGAACGACCCTGGGATGGGCGTGCTGCGCCATGCGGACGCCGGCTACGACATCGCCCTCGACACCGCTCGATCCGTGGGCATCCGGATCCCGATGGTCGACGGCACGCACGCACCGCCCTGGCAGCCGTGAGCGACCTGCTCGTCCGGGGCATCGGGCGGCTGCTGACCATGCACGGTCCTCCCGTGGAGGACGCCGCCGTGGTCATCCGCGACGGTCGGGTCGCCTGGGTGGGTGCGCAGCGCGACCTCCCCGCCGGTGGGCCCGAGCTACTCGAGCTGGACGTCGAGGGGGCCTGCGTGCTGCCGGGGTTCGTCGACCCGCACACCCACCTGGTCTTCGCGGGAACCCGCCGCGCGGAGTTCGTGGCCCGGCTGGCGGGGGAGGCGTACGACGGTGGAGGGATCCGCACGACGGTGGCGGCGACCGCCAAGGCCACCGACGACGAGCTGATGGCGCTGGCGATGGGCCGGCTCGCCCGGGCGCTCGCCGACGGGACGACGACGATGGAGGTCAAGACCGGTTACGGCCTCAGCCCGGACGCCGAGCTTCGACTGCTGCGGCTCGTCGCCCGGCTGACGCAGGAGCAGCCGGTCCGGCTGGAGCCGACCTATCTCGGGGCACACGTCGTCCCGGCCGGCCGGGAGCGGGCGGAGTACGTCGACGAGGTGGTCGCCACGCTGCCGGCGGCCCGCTCGGCGGGTGCCCGTTGGGTGGACGTGTTCTGCGACGTCGGCGTCTTCAGCGTCGAGGACGCTCGCCGGATCCTGCTCGCCGGGGCGGCGCTGGGGCTGGGTGGTCGGCTGCACGCCGAGGAGATCGGGCACACCGGGGCCGCCGAGCTGGCCGCCGAGACCGGCTGCGCGAGCGCCGACCACCTGGAGCACGTCTCGGCCGAGGGCGCCGCGGCGATGGCCGCGGCCGGCGTCGTCGCCGTCCTGCTGCCCACGGTGACGCTGTCGCTTCGGTCGGGCGCCTGGGGGCACGCCTCCGTGCTCCGTGCGGCCGGGGTCGAGCTCGCCCTGGCCACCGACTGCAACCCGGGCACCTCGTGGTGCGAGTCCATGCCGTACGTCGTCCAGCTCGCCTGCCTCGAGCTCGGGCTGAGCGTCGACGAGGCGTTCCGGGCAGCCACCCTGGGCGCCGCGCACTCCTTGCGGCTGGACGACGTCGGTCACCTGGGGGTCGGCGCTCGTGGGGACCTCGCCGTCCTCGAGGCTTCCCACGAGGCCGACCTGGTGGCCCACCTGGGGGCACGCGCCGTCCGGCGCACCGTCGTCGGGGGTGCCGTGATCGGCTGATCGCCTGGGTGCCTGACGGTGCCGATCGGTGGGTGCCGCGGGTTACCGTGGGCCCATGGCATCGGAGGACCCGGCCGGGTCGGATCCCGAGGGCGCCGCGCCGGGCCGGTCGCATCCCGTGCAGCGGATGCGCTGGCACTACCGCATGCGCGAGCGGGCCCGCGCGAACCGGGCCACCGACCTCGTGTGGCGAGTGTCGGTGTTCGCCCTCGGATCGGCGGTCCTCGTCGCGGGGCTGATCATGCTGCTGCTGCCCGGCCCCGGCTGGGCGGCGATCTTCGTCGGCCTGGCCATCCTGTCGACCGAGTTCGGCTGGGCGAGCCGGCTGCTCGGGCGTGCTCGTGCGCTGGCCCGCCGGGCGGCCGACCGGGCCCGCGACCCCAGAGCCCGCAGGCGCAACCTGCTGGTGGTCTCGGCGAGCGGTCTGCTGGTCGCCGTGCTGGGCGCGGCGTACCTCGCGCGCTACGGCGTGACGCTCGACGGGCCACGGAACTGGGTGCAGGCCGTGCGCTAGGCTGGGCCGCTCAGATCCCGGGCGATTGGCTCAGTGGTAGAGCGCCTCGTTCACACCGAGGAGGTCGCTGGTTCGATCCCAGCATCGCCCACCGCGCGCCGGGAGTCAGAGTGTGTCGGGCGCCGCTCTTTGACTTGTGTTCGCGGACGCCTGCAGCCGCCGGTAGCGGCGCAGCGAGACGGCCTGGGTGATCGCGATCATGACGGCGACGAGGGCGAGGATCGCCCAGCCGGGGATCGACGACCCGGCACCCCAGCACAGCACCACCACCGCGACGACCACGGCGACGCGCTCGGGCGCCAGGTGGCGAGCCGCCTGCCACTGCAGCCCGAGCAAGCCGCCGACGAAGACCGCGACGGCGCCAGCCAGGTACGCGAGGTCACCGGCGCCCAAGGGGTCCAGGGGGTGGGCGACCGCATGCTTGGCGGCCACCGCGTACATCACCAGTCCGAACACGATCGGGAAGTGCCCGAAGGTGAAGGTTTGCCGGGCGACCGTCCCACGGTCGGCGCCCCGTGCTCCGGCCAGTCGGCGCTCGACCGCCTCGGGAACATAGGCGAAGTAGGTCCACCAGAACACGCACGCGACGACGGCCGCGGCCACGAGGCCCATCGCGATCTCCGGGCCGAGTTCGACCGCAGCCGCCGCCGAGCCGACGGCGACCACGATCTCGCCGAGCGAGATGATCACGAAGAGCGCGTGCCGCTCGGCGAAGTGGACCGGGTCGATCGCCCACTCGCTCGATCCCTCCCGCCCCCTGGACCCCGCGACGATCGCACTGGCCACGTTGAACACGGCGACGGCGCTCCACACGCCGACGCGAGCACCTCCGTCGACGAACGCCCCGACGAGCAGCACGCACGGCGCCACGACGGCCAGTGGCACGTAGCGCAGCCACGCCGACCTGGTCACCGGCTCGCGCCAGAGGCTCCAACCCTGGATGGCCAGCGCCCACAGGTTCACCGCGAGGTAGGCGGCGGCGAACTGGGGTCCGGACGCGTCGAACGCCGTCGGGATGGCCACGGCCATCAGCAGGGTCAACGGGATGGTGGCCAGCACCTGGAACTGCGCCGTGGACCGGTTGCCCAGGTCGATCGCAGTCCCGAGCCAGGTGAACTGCGACCACAGCCACCAGACGAGCCAGGCGAGCAGCAGCCCCCGCCCGAAGC
>DAIRVJ010000154.1:0-4494 GCA_036802895.1 Candidatus Nanopelagicales bacterium | reverse complement strand
TAGGCGATGCCGGCGAGCACGAGCCCCGCGACCACGCCCCACGCGAGGAAGCGGCGCTCCGGCGTCCTACGGTCGGCAATCCCGGCCAACCCCAGACCGGCCGTCACGACGGTGGCCACGATGCCGGCGACGCTCGTGGCCAGCCAGAATCCCGACCGCCACAGCGACCCGTCGCGGACGACCAGGTAGGCGAGCCAGTGCTCGGTGCCTCGCAGCACGTTCGTCACGGACGTCGCCTGGGCGGTCACCCGAGCGCTCTCGATGTAGTCCAGGAACGGGTAGGCGTAGCCGCCGAGGACCAGCAGCGGCAGGAACCACCAGGCAACGGCGAGCGGGAGCAGACCCAGCCACCAGGCCAACAGCCGGGTACGTCGCGGGCCACGCTGGCGGGTCAGCAGGAAGAGCAGCGGCAGCACGAGGACCGCGAGAGTCGCCGCGGCGTTGACTCCACCCATCGCCACCACGGCCAGGGCCGACCAGGCGGCCGCCCGTCGCGGGGAGCCGGACCTCGACCCGGTCACCAAGGGGGCAAGCACCCACGGGAGCATCACCAGCGGCAGCACCTCCGAGGAGATCGGGCCCAGCTCGGACAGCACGCGAGGGCCCAGCGCGTACGCCAGCGCCCCCACGACCCGGGTCGTCGGGGTCCCCGCTCCCAGGAGGCCCGCCAGGCGCAGGAAGCCGGAGTAGGCCACCAGGAGCAGCACCACCCACCACAGCCGCTGCACGACCCACACGGGCAGGCCCACGAGGTCGCCCAGCCAGAAGAACGGGCCCATCGGGAACAGGTAGCCGTACGCCTGGTTCTGCAGCTGCCCGAAGGCTGCCTGGGGATCCCAGGCCTGCAGCGATCGGGCCAGGAAGCCGCCGGGGTCGACCACCAGGTCGAGCTTGGTGTCCGCGACGACGAACCGGGGGTCCTGGGCGAAGGCGGCGGCCACCAGCACCGCTCCCCCGGCCGCCCGCCGGACCAGGTCGGACGCCAGCACCACGGTCAGCTGGTCCGGCGCAGGACGAGGCACAGGTTCCAGGTCAGGACCTCGCGAACCCCGGGGACCCGCACGAGCGGCTTGACCCAGCGCGGGTAGTAGCGAGGTGACGCGTCGAGCAGGGTGACACCGGGTTGGGTGCGCGCCCAGCGCAGACCTGCCGCCACCGACACGCGGAACAGCGTGCGGTCGACCAGGTTCTTCGGCGGGTGCCCGTACGTGCGCTCGTACCGGCTGGCCGCGCGCGCTCCGCCCAGGTAGTGGTACGGCGAGGTCTCGTGACCCCCCCACGGCGACAGCCAGTTCGTGTACGCGACCACGATCAGCCCGCCCGGCCGGGTCACCCGGGTGAGCTCGGCGCCCAGGTCGGGGGGGTGCTCGACGTGCTCGAACACGTTGCTGCAGAAGGCCACATCGACGCTGCCGGTGGCCACGGGAAGCTGCTGGCCGAGGGCCACCAGGCCCGCGGTCCCCGCCAGGCCCGCCGCATGCACCGCGGACGGATCGGCGTCCACGCCGACGTAGCGCGCGCCGGCCGCGCGGAAGCGCTCGGCGAACTGGACCGGTCCGGCGCCCACGTCCAGGACGAGCCGGCCCTGCAGGAGCGGCTCGTACCGGCGCACCAGGCGCACGGAGTCCGCAGCGAGCAGCCCGTAGAAGTAGGCCGGATCGGTCTGCTCGACAGCGAACCCGCGGACCAGGGCCACCGAGCGCCGCACGCCCTCCCCGTAGGGCCAGTCGCTCGCCACGGGCGGATCCTAGTGCGGCGCCTGGCGAAGGTGCGGGTGCGCCGCCCCGTCCGGGGCTACCCTGTGCTGGCCCCACCAACGACGAGGACGGACGTGACCGCACCCACTGGAGCCCCCGCTCAGGGCAGTCGTTCGGTCCTGATCCTGAACTGGAGAGACACCTCGCACCCCGAAGGGGGCGGCTCGGAGGTGTACGTCGAGCACGTCGCGGCGGGGTTGGCGTCGCGGGGCGACGACGTGGTGCTCTTCTGCGCCCGCCACGTGGGAGCGCCGGCCACCGAGCGCCGCGACGGCTTCACGATCATCCGTCGCGGCGGTCGCTTCAGCGTCTACCTGTGGGCCTGGCTGCTACGGGTGTTCGGTCGGCTCGGCCGGCCCGACCTGGTCGTCGAGGTCCAGAACGGCGTGCCGTTCCTTGCCGCGGCCTACTCCCGGTGCCCGGTCGTGGTGCTGGTCCATCACGTCCACCGCGAGCAGTGGCCCGTCGTGTTCCCGCGGCCGGTCGCTCGTCTTGGCTGGTGGGTCGAGTCACGCGTGGCGCCGCTGGTCAACCGCGGCCACCGTTACGTGACCGTGTCCGACGCGACGCGGCAGGAGCTGACCGAGCTGGGTGTCCCGCGGGACCAGATCAGCGTGGTGCACAACGGAACCACCCCACCGCTGCCCGGTAGCCCCCTGCACGAGCCCACGCACTCGCCCACGATCGCCGTGGTCGGCCGCCTCGTGCCGCACAAGCGCGTCGAGCTCGCCCTCGACGCCGTGGCCGAGCTGCTGCCCGAGATACCCGACCTGCACCTGCTGGTCCTCGGCCATGGCTGGTGGGAGCACCGGCTGGTCGAGCACGCCCACGCCCTCGGATTGCACGACCACGTGACGTTCGAGGGGTTCGTCGACGAGGCCCGCAAGCATGAGGTCCTGGGCACCAGCTGGGTGCTGGCGGTGCCGTCGCTGAAGGAGGGGTGGGGACTGGTCGTGGTCGAGGCCGCCGCGCACGCGACCCCGGCGGTCGCCTTCCACGGCGCGGGGGGCCTGGAGGAGTCGATCGAGGACGGCATCAGTGGGCTGCTGGTTCCCGACGAGCGAGCGTTCGTGGCCGCCCTGCGTCGGCTGCTGACCGATCCGTCCGCGCGCGACCAGCTGGGCCGGGGTGCCCGTCACCACGCCATGCGCTACACGTGGGAAGCCACCGTCGAGGGGTTCAGCGAGGTGGTGGACTCAGTCACCGGGCCGGTCGGCCGGGGCGGTCGCTCAGCGAGAGCCGTACTGGACGACGGGACGATCGATGGGCGTGCTGCTCGTGCTGCCGACGCTGGCGGTGACGCCAACGACAGCCAGGGAGGCCAGCGCGGCACCGATCACCGCGGAGACCAAAGCCCCGAGGACGCCCCCACTCATTCCGACTCCCTTCGCTGAACCCGCGCTGACTGTACCGGACGCCAGGCCTCCCGCACACCAAGACTCGCGGCCCCGATGAAGATCCCTCCGGCCAGCACGTCGACGACGAGCACGACGGCCGCAGGTGGCCGACCCTCTCGAGGAGTATCGGCCGCCGCGGGGAGCCGGTAAAGCGCCAGGTCCTTCCCTTCGAAGAGCCGCTCGACCCCCGGCAGCTCCGCGGTGACGTCGACCGCCGGCCCGGCGGTACGACGGTCGACGACCACGAACCGGACTCCTTGGGCGGCCACCGCGTCAGTGAGCGGTCCGCCGGCGGCCACCGCGGCCGTGATCGCGCTCGCCCGCGGGTCCTCGCCCCGCACCGTGACCCGTCCGACGAGCAGGTCGTCCCTCACCACGGTGCGCCGGTGCACCATGCGGTCCACCGGATCGAGCACCGTCCGGTACTCGTTCCACGGCCAGGCGCGATAGAGCTGCCACGGCAGCACGAGCACGGCGCCGGGCGCCGGATCGGCGTTCACCCGCGCCGACACGCGCGCCCATTCGTCCGGCCAGCGGACGCCGTCCAGCCGGCCGGCCGCACCCCAGGCGAGCACCGGCAGCACGGCGATCGGCAGAAGGGCGAGCATGCCCGCGACGAGGCCGCGCCAGGGGGTCAGCAGCCGCGCGACGACCCGTTCGACCCCCGGACCGACACCCACAGCGACGAGCAGGGCCCACCAGGCCGTCCACTTCTGGCCGTCGCGCAGCAGTCCGCCTCCGGGAACGGTGGTCACCAACTCCCGCAGCAGCCCAGAGGCCGGGGACGCGCCCCAGAAGGCGAGCGCCAGGCCCAGCAGTCCGAGAGCGACGAGCCCGGCCCACGCGCTCCGCCCGAGGGTGCGCCGGGCCCGACCGGCCCCCAAGGCGGCGATGACGATGAGAGCGACCGCCCCCAGCGCCAGCACCCAGGTGTCGCGTCCGGGTGGCGTGACCTCGCGGTTCCACACCCCACCCAGGGTCAGCAGGCTGCCGAGGGTGCCCAAGGGCGAGTCGGCCCGCGCGGCGAAGGCAGCGACACCGGCCGGGTCCGCCGGGATGCCGCCCGGCCGCGCGACGGCGGGCACCCACCACGGCGCGTTCAGGACGAGGGCAAGCCCGATCGATGCACCCGTGCGGCGGGCCGCAGCCGCCCTCGAGCCTTCGGGAACAGCGAGCACAGCAACGGCAACCCCGGTCGCCAGCAGGCCCCCGGTGGGGCTGGTCGCGGCAGCGACCCCCAGCGGGACGACCAGCCGCGCCAGGTCGACCGGCCTGGTCGCAGCTCGACGCCTCCAGGCCAGGCTCGCCAGAGCCACCCACGGGAGCGTGGCGTACCCGAC
>DAIRVJ010000153.1:0-4587 GCA_036802895.1 Candidatus Nanopelagicales bacterium | reverse complement strand
TCGATCTTGGCCTTCTCGGCGGCCTCGCGCAGCCGCTGGAGGGCCATCTTGTCCTTGGCGAGGTCGACGCCGTGGCCGTTCTGGAACTGCTTGACCAGGTGGTCGACGACCCGCTGGTCCCAGTCGTCACCACCGAGGTGGTTGTCGCCGCTGGTGGCCCGCACCTCGACGACGCCCTCACCGATGTCGAGCAGGGAGACGTCGAACGTGCCGCCGCCCAGGTCGAACACCAGGATGGTGTGCTCCGTGTCGGCCTTGTCCAGGCCGTAGGCCAGCGCCGCCGCGGTCGGCTCGTTGATGATCCGCAGCACGTTGAGGCCGGCGATCTCGCCAGCCTCCTTGGTGGCCTGCCGCTGGGCGTCGTTGAAGTACGCGGGCACGGTGATGACGGCGTCGGTCACCGGCTCGCCGAGGTAGCTCTCGGCGTCCCGCTTGAGCTTCTGCAGCACGAAGGCGCTGATCTGCTGCGGGGTGAAGTCCTTGCCGTCGATGTGCGCCTTCCATCCGCCGTCGCCCATGTGCCGCTTGACCGAGCGGATCGTGCGATCGACGTTGGTGACGGCCTGGCGCTTGGCCACCTCACCGACCAGCACCTCGCCGTTCTTGGCGAAGGCGACCACCGAGGGGGTCGTCCGCGACCCTTCGGCGTTCGCGATGACGGTGGGCTCGCCACCTTCGAGGACGGAGACGACCGAGTTCGTCGTCCCCAGGTCGATACCGACCGCACGGGCCATGGGAAGAACCTCCGAGAGTGGATCGCTGTCGAGATTCATCATGAACGTTCCCCGAGTCTGACGCAAGTCAGTTGAGTCGACAACGCTCAATGCCTCGGAAGTTACCAGCTGGTAGCCCTGCGCTAGCCTGGCCCTGTTCGGCCGCTCGACCACGCCTTGCGTGCCGGGCGGCGGCGCTGGCACACCCGCGGGAGGTACCGGTGGATCACCCGTACGAGAGCCCGGTCTGGCTGATCGTCGGCATGGCCCTGATCGCGGTCGCGCTGGGCATCGCCGGTCGCCGGCTGTGGTGGCTGTACCGGCTGGCCCGCACCGGCCAACCCTCCCCCGGCCGGCCCGCCGACCCGAGGCGAGCGGTCGAGGCCGAGGCGGTCGAGGTCCTCGGGCAGCGCAAGCTGCTGCAGTGGACCGTGCCCGGCGTGGCCCACGTGTTCGCGTTCTGGGGATTCATCGTCCTGAGCCTGACCATCGTCGAGGCGTTCGGGGCGCTGGTCACCCGGACCTTCGCGATCCCCGTCCTGAAGAACTGGCCGGTGGTCGCCTTCCTCGAAGACCTCTTCGCGGTGCTCGTGTTCGTGGCCGTCGTCGTCTTCGCGGCGATCCGCCTGCGCAGCAACCCGCACAAGGTCGGCCGAGCGTCCCGCTTCTACGGCTCGCACACCGGGGCGGCCTGGCTCGTCCTGTTCATGATCTTCAACGTGGTCTGGACCCTGCTGCTGTACCGGGCCGCTCAGGTCAACACCGGCAACTTCCCGTACAGCGGCGGCGGGTTCGCCTCGGAGGCGGTGGCCCGCCTGCTGCCCGAGGGCGAGACCGTGAACGGCTGGCTCGAGGTCATCGGGATCCTGCTCCAGCTCGCCGTCGTCCTCGGCTTCCTCGTGCTCGTCGTCTACAGCAAGCACCTGCACATCTTCCTGGCCCCGCTCAACGTGTTCTTCTCGCGCCGACCGAACGCGCTCGGCCCCCTGCTGCCGATGTACTCGGGCGGCCAGCCGATCGACTTCGAGGACCCGGGGGAGGACGACGTGTTCGGCCGCGGGAAGGTCGAGGACTTCACCTGGAAGGGCATCCTGGACTTCGCGACCTGCACCGAGTGCGGGCGCTGCCAGAGCCAGTGCCCGGCGTGGAACACGGGCAAGCCGCTGTCCCCCAAGCTGTTGGTCATGGACCTGCGCGACCACGTGTTCGCCAAGGCCCCCTACCTGCTCGCCCAGTCGCACCCGACCTACCTGGCCGCCGGCCCGGGCGGCCCGATTGCGGCGCCGGTCGACCCGAGCACGTTCCCGGCCGGCGTCCAGGCCGAGCTCGAGCGACCGCTCGTCGGCTCCCGCGAGGAGCTCAACGGGGTCATCGACCCCGACGTGCTCTGGTCGTGCACCACCTGCGGCGCCTGCGTCGAGCAGTGCCCCGTCGACATCGAGCACGTCGACCACATCGTCGACATGCGCCGCTACCAGGTCATGATCGAGTCGTCGTTCCCGGCGGAGCTCAACGGACTGTTCAAGAACATGGAGTCGAAGGGCAACCCGTGGGGCATGAACGCCTCAGCCCGGATGGACTGGGCGGCCGAGCTGCCCTTCGAGGTCCGCGTCGTCGACGGCGAGATCCCTGACGACGTCGAGTACCTGTTCTGGGTGGGCTGCGCCGGCGCCTACGAAGACCGGGCGAAGAAGACCACGCAGGCGGTGGCCGAGCTGCTGCACCTCGCGGGCGTGGAGTTCGCGGTGCTCGGCGAGGGCGAGACCTGCACGGGGGACTCGGCCCGGCGGGCCGGCAACGAGTTCGTCTTCCAGATGCTGGCGCAGCAGAACGTCGAGGTGCTCAACGAGGTGGGCGCGAAGAAGATCGTCGCCACCTGCGCGCACTGCTTCAACACCCTGCGCAACGAGTACCCGCAGATCGGCGGGCACTACGAGGTCGTCCACCACACCCAGCTGCTCAACCGCCTCGTCCGCGAGGGCCGGCTGACGCCAGTCGCCCCCGTCGAGCAGACGGTCACCTACCACGACCCGTGCTACCTGGGCCGACACAACAAGGTGTACGCGCCGCCGCGTGAGCTCGTCGGCGCCCTGCCCGGGCTCACCCTCACCGAGATGCCACGAAACGCCGAGCGCGGGTTCTGCTGCGGCGCCGGCGGCGCCCGGATGTGGATGGAGGAGAAGCTCGGCAAGCGGGTGAACACCGAGCGGACGGAGGAGGCCGTCGCCACCGGTGCCGCCACGATCGCGGTCGGCTGCCCGTTCTGCCGGATCATGATCAGCGACGGGGTGGGCGAGCTGCAGGGCGACCGCGAGAAGGAGGACCAGGTGCAGGTCCTCGACGTCGCCCAGCTGCTGCTGCGGGCGGTCAACCGTTCGGCTTAGCCGGATCGGCGCAACCTGCTGCGCCGTTGGAGTGAAGCCGCGTCACCGCGGGTGGTGGTTGTTGTCACCCCCTTGCACGATTCGTGACAGATGGACCACGCAGAGCGTCCATCCGGTGCGTGCAAGGCCCCGACCGCCAGGTCGGGTTCGGACAGGGGGGCCTGTCGTGGGAACTCAGCAGGGCGGATCCGCGCCCGGTGTCGGCTGGATCCGGCGGCGCACTCCGCTGCTTGCGGCCACAGCGCTTGCGGTCGGCCTGGCGTTGCCGGCGGCCGGCCCGACGGCTGCGTCCGCGCCGGCCGACCCCTCGGTCTCCGCTGAGCGCTTCGTCGTCCGCGCCCGGGCGGGGCAGCTGACCGAGCTCCTCACCGCTCTGCACGGCCGCGGCGTCACCGTCGAGCGCACCCTCGGGATCATCGACGGCGCGGTCGTCAGCGCGTCCCCGTCCTCCGTCCCGGCGCTGCGCCGGCTGCCCAGCGTCGCCGCGGTGACGCCGGACGCCCAGCTGACCACGACGTCCTCCACCTACGACCCGGTCACCGACGCGGACTCTGCATACAACGCCGCCGTGCTGATCGGCGCTCCGAACGCCTGGGCCGCCGGGCACCGCGGCCAGGGCATCGACGTCGCGCTCATCGACACCGGCGTCGCACCGGTCGGCCCGCTGGCGGACCCGTCGACCGTCCTGAACGGGCCCGACCTGTCGTTCGACAGCCAGTCGGTGAACACCCGCTACCTCGACGCCAACGGCCACGGCACCTTCATGGCCGGCCTGATCGCCGGCCGGGCCACCTCGACCGCGCCCGGCGCCTACCAGGGCATCGCCCCGGACGCGCGGATCGTCAACGTCAAGGTGGGTGACGCGCTCGGGCGCGCGGACGTGTCGCAGCTGATCGCCGGCATCGACTGGGTCGTCCAGCACGCGCAGGACGACGGGCTCAACATCCGCGTGCTGAACCTGTCGTTCGGCACCAACTCGGCGCAGAGCTACGCCATCGACCCGCTGGCGCACGCCGCCGAGGTGGCCTGGCGCCGCGGCATCGTCGTGGTGGCCTCCGCCGGGAACGTGCCGACCGCCACGCTGGCCATGCCGGCCGCCGACCCCTACCTGCTCGCCGTGGGCGCGTGGGACAGCCGCGCCACCCTGACCCGCGCCGACGACAAGGTCGCCTGGTTCAGCGCGACCGGGTCGACGGCTCGGCCGGTGGACGTGCTGGCCCCGGGCACCCGGATCCAGGGTCTGCGGGTTCCCGGCTCGTACGTCGACAGCGTCCTGGGCTCACTCGGTGGGATCAACGCCGAGTACCTGCGCGGCAGTGGCACCTCGCAGTCCGCGGCGATCACGTCCGGTGCTGCGGCCGTGCTGCTCAGTGCCCGTCCGCAACTCACCCCCGACCAGGTCAAGAAGATGCTCGCGCTGGGTCCATGGCTGCCGGGGACGAAGAACAGCACGGTCGGTCGCACCCTGTCCGTCGACAAGGCGATCAGTG
>DAIRVJ010000152.1:0-4602 GCA_036802895.1 Candidatus Nanopelagicales bacterium | reverse complement strand
CTACTGGATCTCCCAGGTGAAGGCAGCCGTGGCCGTCTTCCCCTGCAGCGCGTTGTCGCCGGCCGTCGAGCCGGTCGTTGTGAACGTGTAGGCGATCCGGTAGGCCACCAGCTGCGTGCCCGACGACACCGCCACCGATGACGCAGCAGCGGCGTAGGTGGTGGGCAGAGCCGTCAGTGCCACGCTCGTGGCGACGTTCGTCAGGCCGGAGGCCGGGAATCCGGTGCAGTTCGCGAGCACGTCCGAGGCCACCGGGGCGGCATCGACGGTGAGCTTGATCTGGGCACCGAGCGAGGGCGTCGAGTCGGCCAGGGCGGACTCGTAGAACTTCAGCGCGCCGACCGCGGTGCCCGCGCTTTTGACCGTGATGCACTTGGTGCCCGTCGCTCCAGGCTTGAACCCGACCTCGTTGAAGGTCGCGGTGGTGGTGGCCGCGTACGCGGCGCCGCCGCCGTTGTTGGTCAGGACGAGTGTGCCGGTGGTCCACACGTCGTCCGTGTTGTCCGTCGTCGCCGAGAACGCGGCGTAGCTGCCCTGCCAGACCAGCAAGCCTGCGGCCAGCAGACCAGCGGCGGGAGCAGCAGCCCGCAGGGCGCGCCGACGCCGGCGCCGGCTGCTGGCGAAGTTGTCTGTCATGTGTATCGATCCCCTCCGAGCGCTTCGAAGCCCTTTGGCTCCCTCAGGGAGCATCGGCGGACCCGAGGCTGGCCTTGAATGCCCACCGGGAGAGTGGCCGGACGAGGCCTCCGCAGCCGTTGGCCCAGCCTCTGGTGCTGGGCGGGGGCCGGTACTAGGTTGCTGGAGGAGTCGCTCGGCGCCTGCCCCGCACGCGCCAGGACTCGCTCGGGACCCAGTCGCTCCGACAGAAGGAGTCCCCATGAACCGACAGACGACGTTGGCCCTGGGCGTGGCGACCGCCGTGGGCGCACTCGCCATTGTGAGCGGCACGTCGGCGGGGGCCACGGGACAGGCGGCGTCCTCGGGCGCGGCCGGGGTCCTGACCCCGAGATGGGTCCTGCACGTGTCCCGCTACCCGGGCGGGATCTCCAACGGCGTGCGGCAGGCGGTGGCACCGCAGGTCGTCGGCAGCCCCTCCAGAGCGGCCACCACGTCGCTGGCCCCAGCCGCTCCCAACGTCCAGATGAACGACGACAGCAACCCGCCGCTCCCCCAGAACGAGACCGCCGTGGCCGTCAGTCTCGCCAACCCGCTGGTGGCCGTCGCCGCGGCCAACGACTACGTCAGCGGCGGCGTTGCCGTCATGCGGACGTCAGACGGGGGTCGCCACTGGCAGACCACCCGCATCATCCCGCAGTTCTTCGGGACGAGGGACTTCTGCAACGGTGGCGACCCGGGCGTCAGCTACAGCCGCCGAGACGGTGCGTTCTACCTGACCCAGCTGTGCTTCTTCCGGGCTTTGCCCTACTCCGAGATCCATCTGTTCAAGTCGGTCGACAACGGCAAGACGTGGACGCCGGGGCGTCAGGCGGCCCGGGTGGCCAGCAACTTCGACTACGCCTCGGCAACGGTCGACACGTCGGTCTTCAACGACAAGGAGCTCGTGGCCGTCGACAACACCCCGACCAGCCCGCATTACGGTCGGATCTACGTGACGTACACGAAGTTCCACCTGCTGGCCGACGGCTCCAGCGACTACTGCCCGCTGCAGCTCGCGTACACCGACACGGTCCCGACGTTCAACCCGGCGTTGACGACCTTCAAGCACACCGCCATCCAGCCGGACGCGCCGGGCGCCAAGGGTGTCGGCGCCTCGGCCAACCAGTTCAGCTTCCCGCAGGTGGAGAAGAGCGGCGCCCTCGACATCGGCTTCGTCTCGGAGAACTGCAACGACTCCTACGATCCGCACCTGCTCTTCCAGAAGTCGACCGACGGGGGCGACAGCTTCCTGGCCCACGCCGTCCAGATCGACAAGCCGGGGCAGTACCGGGACCTCAAGAACGCGGCGAGGGACGACACGCTGCCCCCGACGAGCTTCCGTGCCCCCAACACGCCGTCGCTGGCCTACAGCCCCCGTACCGGCACCCTGCTGTACGTCTACCAGAACAACGTCAACCGGCGGGCCTCCGCCGCGGACATCTCCTACCAGCTCTCCCGCGACGGTGGCCTGCACTGGTCGGACGCTCGGTTCCTCAGCACGGCGAGCGGTGGCCGGCCGGCGCGCAACGACCAGTTCTTTCCGGCGGCCGCCGCCGACGAGAGCGGGCGGTTCCACGTCATCTGGTTCGACCGGCGGGTGGATCCGGCCAACGTGCGCATCAACACCTGGCAGGCGACGTCCACCGACGACGGCGTCCGTTTCTCCAGCGCGCGGATCAGCACGCAGGACTGGGATCCCGGTCTGGGGTTCTTCACCAGCGGGGCGTTCATCGGCGACTACAACGGGATCGCGGCCAGCAAGGGCGTGGTGTACCCGGTGTGGACGGACGGTCGCGCCAGCGCCATCGCGAGCACCGGTATCGGCGAGACCGACGTGTTCACCAACGTCGAGATCGGGGGCTGAGGACGCGGTGGCGTCCAGGGATCCGCTCACTCTTGGGGTGCTCGCCACGTCGAGCAAGGAGAACGAGCACCGCCTGCCCATCCATCCGCGTCATCTCGATCGGATCGACGAGGATCTGCGCGCCCGGATCTACCTCGAGCACGGCTACGGCGACCACTACGGGGTGTTCGCGGAGCACCTGGCGCCGCAGGTCGCGGGCATGCGCTCCCGCGAGGAGATCATCGCGATGGCCGATGTCGTGCTGCTGGCCAAGCCGACGCTGACCGACATCGAGAGCCTGCGCGACGGACAGGTGCTGTGGGGGTGGCCGCACTGCGTCCAGGATCCGGAGCTGACCCAGCTCGCCATCGACAAGCGCCTCACGCTGATCGCCTGGGAGGCCATGAACCACTGGACGTCGAGCGGCACGTTCGTCGTGCACGTCTTCCACATGAACAACGAGCTCGCCGGCTACAGCTCGGTGCTGCACGCCATGTCCTTGGTGGGGACGAGCGGCCACTACGGCCGGCGGCTCACGGCGGCCGTCATCGGTTTCGGCAACACCGCCCGGGGCGCGATCACCGCGCTGCAGGCCCTGGGCGTCCACGACATCACGGTGCTCACCATGCGCGACGTGACCGCGGTGGCCTCGCCGATCCCGTCGGTCGTGCTCGGTCATCTGGAGCGCACGACCGACGACCCCAGCCGCACCGTCGTCCTGAGGAGTCTGGGCCCGGTTCCGACCCACGAGTTCCTCGCCGAGCACGACATCGTCGTCAACTGCGTCCTGCAGGACACCGACCGGCCCCTGATGTTCGTGACGAACGAGGAGCTGGCCGCGTTCGCGCCGGGCAGCCTGCTCGTCGACGTGTCCTGCGACGCCGGCATGGGCTTCGAGTGCGCGCTTCCGACGAGCTTCCAGGAGCCGATGCTCACCGTGGGTGACGGGGTCCACTACTACGGCGTCGACCACAGCCCGGCCTACCTCTGGAACTCCGCGACGTGGGGCATCAGCGAGGCGCTCATCCCGTACCTGCGGACCGTCATGGACGGCCCTGCGGCCTGGGACGAGGACCAGACCATTCGGCTGGCCGTCGAGATCCGCGACGGCGTCATCCAGAACCCCAAGATCCTCTCGTTCCAAGGACGCGCCGCGGACCACCCGCATCCCTGGCTCTGATCGGGGTTGACTGGAGCCCGTGACGACCACGCTCACGATCGACTGCGGGGGTACCGGCCTCAAGGGCTCGGTGCTCGACGAGTCCGGCACCATGCGCGCGCACCCGGTGCGGGTGCCGACGCCCTACCCGCTGCCGACCGAGCGGTTCGTCCGGACCCTGGTCGACCTGGCCGGGCAGCTGCCGCGCGCGGACCGGGTCACCGTCGGCATGCCCGGGATGATCCGGCACGGGGTCGTCGTGGCCACGCCGCACTACGTGACCCGCAGCGGGCCGCGCACCCGGGTCGACCCCGCGCTGGTGGCCGAGTGGCAGGGCTTCGACGTCCGGACGGCGCTCACCCAGGCACTCGGCGTCCCGGCGCTGGTGCTGAACGACGCGGAGGTGCACGGGGCCGGCGTCGTCGCCGGCACCGGGCTCGAGCTGGTGCTCACCCTGGGCACCGGCCTCGGCTGCGCGCTGTTCGACGGCGGCCACCTGGCCCCCCACCTGGAGCTCTCGCAGGCCCCGGTGCGCTGGGGGGTCAGCTACGACGCCTACGTCGGGGAGCATGAGCGTCGACGCCTCGGTGACGCGATGTGGTCACGCCGGGTGCGCAAGGTCGTCGAGGCGCTGCGCCCGGTGTTCCTGTGGGACCGGCTCTACCTCGGTGGCGGCAACGCGCGGCGCCTGCGCGCCGAGTCGCTGGCCAAGATGGGCGACGACGTGGTCGTGGTGCCCAACGACGCCGGCATCCTCGGCGGCGTGCGAGCGTGGGCCGTGCACGCCTCCTGACGGCCGCAGCCTGCGACTTGTCAGGGTGAGGACGGGCTATGCGCCGTCCTCACCCTGACAGGTCGAGGGCGACGGCGGAGGATGCGAGCCGGTGCGCGAGGTCGTCGTCCACGGTCTCGAAGAAGCCGCCGACGACGTCCTCGACCTGGC
>DAIRVJ010000151.1:0-4716 GCA_036802895.1 Candidatus Nanopelagicales bacterium | reverse complement strand
GGCGAGCGTCAGACGTCGTCCGGCTCCGCCTCGTCGAACAGGCCGAGCTCGATCGAGCCGGCCGACCGCGGGGCGGTCAGCCCCAGGTGCGCCCAGGCTGCGGGCGTAGCGATCCGACCGCGCGGCGTGCGGGCGAGCAGGCCGGCCCGCACCAGGAAGGGCTCGGCGACCTCCTCGACCGTCTCGCGCTCCTCGCCGACGGCCACCGCGATCGTGGAGACCCCGACCGGGCCGCCGCCGAACCGCCGGCACAACGCATCGAGCACGCCCCGGTCGAGGCGGTCCAGACCCAGGGCGTCGACCTCGTAGACGTCCAGCGCCGCCTTCGCGATGTCGTGGGTGACCACTCCGTCGGCGCGTACCTGGGCGTAGTCGCGCACCCGGCGCAGCAGCCGGTTCGCGATCCGCGGGGTGCCCCGCGACCGGCTGGCGATCTCGACCGCGCCGTCCGGGCTGAGGTCGACCGCGAGCAGCTGCGCGGAGCGTTCCAGCACCTGGACCAGCTCGGCCGGTGAGTAGAAGTCCATGTGCCCCGTGAAGCCGAACCGGTCACGCAGCGGCCCGGGGAGCAGACCAGCGCGGGTGGTGGCTCCCACCAGGGTGAACGTCGGGATCTGCAGCGGGATGGCGGTGGCCCCCGGGCCCTTCCCGACGATGACGTCGACCCGGAAGTCCTCCATCGCCATGTACAGCATCTCCTCGGCGGGGCGGGCCATCCGATGCACCTCGTCGAGGAACAGCACCTCGCCCTCGGCCAGGGAGGACAGCACGGCCGCGAGGTCGCCGGCGTGCTGGATGGCCGGGCCCGAGGTGATCCGCAGCGGGGCGGAGAGCTCGGCCGCGATGATCATGGCGAGGGTGGTCTTGCCAAGTCCGGGCGGCCCCGACAGAAGCACGTGGTCGGGCACGCTGCCCCGGGCCTGGGCGGCGTCCAGCACCAGGCCCAGCTGCTCGCGGACCCGCTCCTGCCCGATGAACTCCCCGAGGGTCCGCGGGCGCAGCGCCGCCTCGGCGGCCCGGTCGTCGGGCGTCGCCTCGGCGGCGACCAGGGCCTCGTCGGCGCTCATGCCCGGCTCAGGCTGCGCAGGGCGTCGCGCAGCAGCGCGGCCACGTCAGGCGGCTCCCCTGTCGCCGTGCTCGCCTCGGCCTGGGGCGCCACCGCGATCAGGGCCGCGTCGGCGTCCCGCGCCGCCCAGCCCAGGCCGAGCAGCGCGGCGTGGACCTGCTCGCGCCAAGCCTGGCTCGCCGGCCGATCCGGCGACGTGCCGGCACCGCCGGAGCGCCCGAGCGGCCCGCCGAGGCGGTCCTTGAGCTCCAGCACGATCCGCTGCGCCCCCTTGCGACCGATCCCGGGCACCAGCTCCAGGGCCTTGAGGTCCTCGGTGGCCACCGCCAGGCGCAGCGCGTCGGGGCTGTGCACGGCCAGCATCGCCTGGGCGAGCCGGGGGCCCACCCCGCTCGCCGTCTGCAGCATCTCGAAGACGACCCGCTCGTCGTCCTCGGCGAAGCCGTAGAGGGTCAGCGACTCCTCGCGCACGACCAGGCTGGTCGCCAGGACCGCCTCGTCGCCCACCCGCAGGCCGGCCAGGGTCCCGGGCGTGCACTGGACCAGGACGCCGAGGCCGCCCAGCTCGACGACGGCGGAGTCCGGCGCCAGGGCAACCACCCGGCCCCGCAGCGAGGCGATCACGGGCGCCATCCGGGCGCTGCCGCGGCGGCCGCGGCCGCGAGCCGCTGCTGGGCCGCCCCCCGCCACACGTGGCAGATCGCCAGCGCGAGGGCGTCGGCGGCGTCGGCGGGGCGCGGCGGCTCGGCCAGCCGGAGCAGCCGGGTGACCATCGCCCCGACCTGCTCCTTGCCGGCGCCGCCGTGACCGGTGACCGCGGCCTTCACCTCGCTCGGGGTGTGCAGGGCCACCGGGATCCCCCGGCGGGCGGCCGCCACGATGGCCACCGCACCGGCCTGAGCGGTGCCCATCACGGTGCGCACGTTGTGCTGGCTGAACACCCGCTCGACGGCCACGGCGTCCGGGGCGAAGCGGTCCAGCCAGTCCTCGACCATCCGGTCGATCGCCACCAGCCGGGTACCGATATCGGACTCGGCCGGGGTGCGCACGACGTCGACGGCCACCAGATGCAGGGAGCGGCCAGGGGCGCCGTCGACGACACCGAGGCCGCACCGGGTGAGACCCGGGTCCACGCCCAGCACACGCACGAGCTGCCGCCTCCCGGTCGTCGTCCGAACAGGTGTTCGGATCCGAGGCTACCCGCGCGGTGGGTGGTGGGGCGGGCAGGACGCGCCGAAACGACCCGCGCTACCCGACGGCGGCCATGACCTCGTCGGAGACGTCGAAGTTGGCCCAGACGTTCTGCACGTCGTCGCTGTCCTCGAGGGCCTCGATCAGCCGGAAGACCTTGCGCGCCGCCTCCTCGTCGAGCTCGACCGTCACCGACGGCAGGAACGACGCCTCCGCCGACTCGTACTCGATGCCGGCGTCCCGGAGTGCGGTGCGGACGGCGACGAGGTCCCCGGCCTCGCAGACGACCTCGAACGACTCCCCGAGGTCGTTGACCTCCTCGGCGCCGGACTCGAGCACCGCGGCCAGGACGTCGTCCTCGGTCGTCTCGGCCTTGGGGACGAACACGACCCCTTTGCGGGAGAACAGGTAGGAGACCGACCCCGGGTCGGCCATGCTGCCGCCGTTGCGGGTCATCGCGACCCGGACCTCCGACGCGGCCCGGTTGCGGTTGTCGGTCAGGCACTCGATGAGCACGGCGACACCGTGCGGCGCGTAGCCCTCGTACATGATCGTCTGCCAGTCCGCCCCGCCCGCCTCGGCGCCCGATCCGCGCTTGACGGCCCGGTCGATGTTGTCGTTGGGGACCGAGTTCTTCCGGGCCTTGAGCATCGCGTCGTACAGCGTCGGGTTCGCGTCGGGATCCCCGCCGCCGAGTCGCGCCGCCACCTCGATGTTCTTGATCAGCTTGGCGAACAGCTTGCCTCGACGGGCGTCGATCGCCGCCTTCTTGTGCTTGGTGGTCGCCCACTTGGAGTGACCGCTCATGACCGCCCTCTCACGATGTCGACGAACAACCGGTGCACCCGCACGTCCCCGGTGAGCTCGGGGTGGAAGGAGGTGGCCAGCAGCCGACCCTGCTGGACGGCGACGATCCTACCGGCGGCGGGACCCGTCTCCACGGTCGCCAGGACCTGCACGCCGGTGCCGACCGACTCCACCCAGGGGGCCCGGATGAACACCCCGTGGACCGGCCCGCCGAGGGCCGGGAAGGCCAGCTCGGCCTCGAAGGAGTCGACCTGCCGCCCGAAGGCGTTGCGCCGCACGGCCATGTCGATCCCGCCGATCGTGGGCTGGCCCGGCCGGCCGTCCAGCACCGTGTCGGCGAGCATGATCATCCCGGCGCAGGACCCGTACGCCGGCAGGCCGGAGGCGACCAGCGCGCGCAGCGGTTGGAGCAGCCCGAACGCGACCGCCAAGGTGGCCATCGTCGTGGACTCCCCACCGGGGACGACCAGGCCGTCGAGTCCGTCCAGCTCCTGCGGACGGCGCACCCCGACCGCCGTGGCGCCCGCTGCGGCCAGCGCGGCCCGGTGCTCCCGGACGTCGCCCTGCAGTGCGAGGACGCCGACGACCGGCTGGCTCACCAGCCTCGGCCGGCGAACCGCTCGGACTCGGGCAGGGTGGAGATGTTGATGCCCACCATGGCCTCACCGAGCCCGCGCGACACCTTGGCGATGACGTCGGGGTCGTCGAAGAACGTCGTGGCCTTGACGATCGCCTCGGCCCGCTTGGCCGGGTCGCCGGACTTGAAGATGCCCGAGCCGACGAACACGCCCTCGGCGCCGAGCTGCATCATCATGGCGGCGTCCGCAGGCGTGGCGATGCCCCCCGCGGTGAACAGCACGACCGGCAGCCGGCCCGTCTCGGCGATCTCCCGGACCAGCTCGACCGGCGCATGCAGGTCCTTCGCCGCCCCGAACAGCTCGGCCTCGTCGAGCGTGCCGAGCCGGGCGACCTCTCGGCGGATCTGGCGCATGTGCCGGGTGGCCTCGACCACGTTCCCGGTGCCGGCCTCGCCCTTGCTGCGGATCATGGCGGCGCCCTCGGAGATCCGGCGCAGGGCCTCGCCCAGGTTCGTGGCGCCGCAGACGAACGGCACGGTGAAGGCCCACTTGTCGATGTGGTGGGACTCGTCGGCCGGGGTGAGCACCTCGGACTCGTCGACGTAGTCGACGCCGAGGGACTGCAGGACCTGCGCCTCGACGAAGTGCCCGATCCGCGCCTTGGCCATGACCGGGATCGAGACGGCCGCGATGATCCCGTCGATCATGTCCGGGTCGGACATCCGGGCGACGCCGCCGTCGCGGCGGATGTCGGCCGGCACCCGCTCGAGCGCCATGACGGCGACCGCGCCGGCGTCCTCGGCGATCCGGGCCTGCTCCGCGTTGACGACGTCCATGATGACGCCGCCCTTGAGCATCTCGGCCATGCCCCGCTTGACCCGGGCAGTGCCCGTGAAGGGGGCGGCGTCGGTGGTGAGCTCGCTGCTGGACACGTCGGACCTCGCGCGGGACGGCTGGGTGACGACCCCGCGGCGCGGGGCCCTGCTCCCATGGTACGAGGCGGAAGCCCCTCCGGCGCGCCTAGCCGATGGTGGCCGGACGCTCCTTGCGGACGAGCAGCACCCAGACCTGGCC
>DAIRVJ010000150.1:2811-4733 GCA_036802895.1 Candidatus Nanopelagicales bacterium | reverse complement strand
CTGCCGCCTGGGCGGTACACCGTGTGCGTCGACTCGTCCACGGTGCCGGACGGCCTGGTCGCGACCAAGCCGGGCGTGGGCGATCGGGCCACCGACTCGTCCACGGGGTGTGCGACGAGCGAGGACCTGCCGCCGGGCGCCGAGGACCTGACCCTCGACTTCGGCTTCGTCACGCCCCTCGAGCCCGGCCCGCCCAGCCCGAGACCGTCGGTGTCCGTCAAGGGCGTGACCATCACCAAGGGCAACCTGCCGCACACGGGTGGGGAGGTCGGCGGACTGCTCGCGCTCGGGTTCGGCCTGCTCGCCTCGGGCGCCGCGGTGCTGCTCGGCTCGCGCCGTCGCGGACGTCGGGAGGCGTGACCGAGGGGTTCATGACACCGAGGGGTTGACACCGCGCCCGTACGGCGTACGGTGCTGAACGACCTCGCCGCCCCGGGGGACTCTGACCGGCGCTGGAGGAGGTTCTTCTGATGATTCGTGTCGTGTCCCGTCGGAACACGAGAGTCGCGGCTGTCGCCGCCCTCGCGATCGGCTCGGTGGTGCTCTCGGCCCCGCAGGCCGGCGCGCAGGCCCGAACCGCTGCGCACCGCGACTTCACCGTCGTGGCCCGTGGCCTGGACAACCCGCGCGGGTTGTCGGTCCTGCCGAGCGGCAACCTGGTGGTCGGTGAGGCTGGGCATGCGGGTACCGATGCCTGCTTCCCCGGTGGACCTGAGGGCACCCTGTGCATCGGGTTCACGTCGCAGATCTCGGTCATCGACGTCGCGACCGGGCGGCACCGACCGATCGTCAAGGGGTTGGTGTCCGGGGGCGACGGACCGATCGGCACCACCGGCGTCGACGGCGTGTCGACGGTTGGGGGCCGAGTCTTCGGCATCCTGACCGGCAGCCCGCAGGGCGCGCCGCCGGCCGCGGCCTGCGCCGGTGACGCCGGCTGCCTGGCTACCCGAGCCCGCGCCAAGGCCCAGGTCGGCAAGCTGATCCAGGCGAAGTGGGACGGGTCCTGGACCAGCATCGCCGACGTCGGCCGGTTCAACTACCGGTACATCGTGCGGAACAAGGCCAGGCTCGACCCGGACAACCCCGACTTCACCCCCGGTGACTCGAACCCCTACGGCGTCGACGCCACGGCGAAGGGCGCCTACGTCGTCGACGGTGGCTCCAACACCCTCGACTGGGTGAGCAGCTCCGGCGACATCACCGTGCTCGCGTACCTGCCGAACCCGCCAGGGCTGCCGACCGAGCGGTTCCCCTACGACGCCGTGCCCACGTGCGTGGTGGCGACCGACCGGGCCGTGTACGTCGCCGACCTCGCCGGCCGGCTGTGGACCTGGACCAAGCGCGCCGGGCTCAGGCAGGTGGCCCTGCCGGACGGCCGACTGCACGCGACCAACGGCTGCGCCGCGGACGCCCACGGCAACGTCTACGTGGTGGACATGTTCGCCGGGTTCGACCCCGACTTCGGCTTCGCGCCGATGACCGGCTCGGTGGTCAAGGTCACGCCGTCCGGCCGGTCCTGGGTGGTCGCGCGAGGGCTCAACCTGCCCGGCGGCATCGCGGTGGACGGCGACGACGTCTACGTGTCGAACAACGCGGTCTGCCCGGCCGACGTGACGGGGCTGCCACCGCAGCTGTGCCCGTCCTCGGGGCAGGTCGTCCGGCTGTCCTGAGCCGCGTCACCGCTCAGGCACGCCCGGGGGGTGGAAGGCCGGCCGGTAGCCTGGCTACCGGCCGGCCTTCGTCGTGGCGGCACCGGCCGACCGCTGCGAAGGAGCCCGCATGCGCCTGGCCTATCACGTGCTCGACGTGTTCACCGACCGGGCGTTCGCCGGCAATCCCCTGGCCGTGGTCCTCGACGCCGACGGTCTGTCGTCCGGCCAGCTGCAGGCCCTGGCCCGGGAGTTCCACCTGTCGGAGACGGC
>DAIRVJ010000150.1:0-2711 GCA_036802895.1 Candidatus Nanopelagicales bacterium | reverse complement strand
TGTCGTCCGGCCAGCTGCAGGCCCTGGCCCGGGAGTTCCACCTGTCGGAGACGGCGTTCCCGCTGACGCCGTCCGCCGCCGACCGGGCGGGCGGCGCCCACTATCGGCTGCGGATCTTCACCCCGGAGGTGGAGCTGCCGTTCGCCGGCCACCCGAGCGTCGGCTCGGCCTGGCTGATGGCCCGGCTCGGCCGAGTCGCCCCGGGGCGTGTCGTGCAGGCCTGCGGGGCTGGCCTGCTGCCGCTGGGGGTCGAGGCGGACGGCGGTCCGGTCGAGCTGACGGGCGGGGTGCCGTCGTGCTCCGACCCGGTCGACCCCGCCCCTCTGCTCGCGGCCGTCGGCCTGCGTGCGGACGACCTCGCGGGGCCACCGCCCAGGGTGGCGGGCACCGGAATCGGGTACGCCCACCTGTCGGTCCACCCGGCCGCACTGGCGCGATGCGAGCCCGACAGCCGCGCCCTGCGGGCCTTCGCCCACCCGGTGGCCGAGGCGACCGGGGTCTACGTGGTGGCCTGGGACGCGTCCACGCGGACGGCCCGGGCCCGGATGTTCGCCGGGGACGTCGGTGTTCCCGAGGACCCGGCCACCGGTTCGGCCGCCCTCGGGCTCGGCGTGTGGCTGGTCGCGTCCGGGCTGCTCCCTGGCGACGCGTCGAGCGACTACACGGTGGTCCAGGGCGTGGAGATGGGCCGCCCCTCCCTCATGCGGTGCACGGTCACCGCTCGGGACGGCGCGACGGTCTCGGCCACCGTCGCCGGCCGGGTGGTGCCGATCGCCGAGGGGCTGGTCGAGGTCCCTCCCGGCTGAGGCGGTGCGAGGATGCTCCGCGTGAGCGAGCCGGGGACCGCACCGGGCGCGGTGGCCCGCCCGCCCACCCGAGACCTGTGGCTGATGGCCGTCGGCGTGCTGGCCGTGTCGACGTCCGGGCCGCTGATCGCCGCCACGGCCGCCCCGGCCCTGGCCATCGCGTTCTGGCGCAACGCGCTGGGCACGCTCGCGATCGCCCCGTTGGCCCTGTTCCGCAGACGGGCCGAGCTGGCGGCGCTCGGCCGTCGCGACCTCCGGCTGGCCGGCACCGCCGGGCTGCTGCTGGCGGCCCACTTCGGCACCTGGATCCCCTCGCTGCGGCTGACCTCCGTGGCGTCGTCCACCGCGCTGGTCGCCACCCAGCCCGTGTGGGCGGCCCTCATCGCCCGGGCCCGCGGCCACGCGATCCCCAGCCGGGCCTGGTGGGGGATGGCGCTGGCCTTCGCCGGCGTCCTGGTGATCACCGGGGTCGACGTCACGCTGTCGGCGCGGGCCCTGGCGGGCGACCTGCTCGCCCTGGTGGGCGGCCTGCTCGCCGCGGCCTACGTCTCGGTCGGTGCGGAGGTGCGCCGTACCACCAGCACGACGACGTACACGCTGCTCGCCTACGGCCTGTGCGCGCTGGCCCTGTTGGGGGTGTGCGTCGGGTCGGGGCAGGCCCTCGCCGGGTACTCGGCGACCACCTGGCTGCAGCTGCTGGCGCTCACCGTGGGTGCCCAGCTCCTCGGCCACTCCGTGTTCAACGTGATCCTGCGGACGACCTCCCCGACCGTGCTCTCCCTGGCCATCCTGTTCGAGATGCCCGGGGCGGCGCTGCTGGCGGCCCTCTGGCTGGGCCAGCTGCCGCCGTGGCAGTTCGTGCCAGCCGCGGCCCTGCTGCTGGCCGGCGTGGCGGTGGTGATCCGCTCGCAGGGTCCGGACGCCGCCCCCGCCGTCCCAGCCGAGTGACCCCTCGCTAGGGTCGGGAACGAGCCTTCCGACCGCGCGAGAAGGGGACCCGACCGTCATGGCCGACCGCACGCTGCGCTCCCGCCGATCCTGCCTCGCCGTCCCGGGCAGCAGCCCGAAGATGATCGACAAGGCGAAGGGGCTGCCCGCCGACCAGGTGTTCCTCGACCTGGAGGACGCCTGCGCCCCGCTGGCCAAGCCGGAGGCCAGGGGCACCATCGTCGCGGCGCTGAACGAGGGCGGGTGGGGCGACACGATCAGGGTGGTCCGGGTCAACGACCTCACGACGCACTGGACCTACCGCGACGTCGTCCAGGTGGTCGAGGGGGCCGGGGCGAACCTGGACTGCCTGATGCTGCCCAAGGTGCAGACCGCCGAGCAGGTCGTCTGGTTGGACACCCTGCTCACCCAGATCGAGCAGACGATGGGCTACGAGGTCGGCCGGATCGGCATCGAGGCGCAGATCGAGAACGCGCGCGGGCTGATCAACGTCGACGCGATCGCGGCCGCTTCGCCGCGGGTCGAGACGATCATCTTCGGCCCGGCGGACTTCATGGCGTCGATCAACATGAAGTCGCTGGTCGTGGGGGAGCAGCCCCCCGGCTACGACGTCGGTGACGCCTACCACTACATCCTCATGCGGATCCTGATGGCCGCCCGGGCCAACGACAAGCAGGCGATCGACGGCCCGTACCTGCAGATCCGCGACGTCGACGGGTTCCGCAGGGTGTCCGGCCGGTCGGCCGCGCTGGGCTTCGACGGCAAGTGGTGCCTGCACCCCGGGCAGATCGACGCGTGCAACGAGGTCTACGCGCCCCGCCAGGAGGACTACGACCACGCCGAGCTGATCCTGGACGCCTACGACTGGTTCACCTCGGCCGCCGGCGGCGCCCGTGGGGCGGCCATGCTGGGCGACGAGATGATCGACGAGGCGTCCCGCAAGATGGCGCTCGTCGT
>DAIRVJ010000149.1:0-4792 GCA_036802895.1 Candidatus Nanopelagicales bacterium | reverse complement strand
GAGCTGCAGCACGGAGGGCCGCCTGCGGCGCTGCTGCTGCGCGAGATGCAGCGGCTCCCCGGCCCGAGCCCCGCCCGGGTGTCCCGCTGCACGGTGGAGTTCCTCGGGCCCGTGCCGGTCGGTGAGGTCCACGTGCGAGCCGAGGTGGAGCGCGACGGGCGGTCGGTGCAGCTGCTCGCCGGCGAGCTGGCGGCGGGCGGCCGGCCGGTGCTGCGCGCCCGGGCCTGGCGCCTGCGGCTGGCTGTGGGACCTGACGTCGGATCGCCCGACCGGCCCGCCCCTCCCGGACCTCAGGACGGTGTCGAGGGCGTCTCCTTGTTCGACTTCGGCTACGGCCAGGCCCTGGAGTGGCGCACCGTCGGGGGCTCCCCAGCCCGCCCTGGCCCGGCCACCGTGTGGGCCCGCCCGAGGATTCCCCTGGTGCCTGGGGAGCAGCCGACCGGCGAGCAGGTCGCGGTGCTGGCCGCCGACTCGGGCAGCGGCGTGTCCTGGGAGCTGCCTTGGGACCGCTTCGCCTTCATGAACGTCGACCTGTCGGTGTCGTTCGCCCGCAGCCCCAGCGGGCCGTGGGTGTGCCTGGACGCCCGCACCCTGATGAGTGCCGACGGCACCGGCTTCACGCGGTCCGAGCTGCACGACGCCGGAGGCTGGTTCGGTCAGGCCGTCCAGTCGCTGCTGGTCTCCGAGCGCTGATCGACGGCTGACCGACGGCGTTACGCTGCCGAGGTGTCGACCCTGCGCCTCGCGCTCGTCCAGGCTAACCCGACCGTCGGCGACCTCGCCGGCAACGCCGAGATCGTGCTGGCCCGTACCCGCCTCGCCGCCGCCGACGGGGCGCGGCTGGTGGCCTTCCCGGAGATGTTCCTCACCGGCTACCCGGTCGAGGACCTCGCGCTGCGCGAGTCGTTCATCGACGCCTCAAGGGCGGCGCTGGCCGACCTGGCGGCCGCCCTCGTCGACCTCGGCCTGGGCGAGACCTTCGTGGTCGTCGGCCACCTGGACCGGCTCGAGGGCGACGCCGCGCTCGGCCGACCCCGGCACCTGCCGCAGAACGTCGCCTCGGTGCTGCACGAGGGTCGGGTGGTGGCCCGGCACGCCAAGCACCACCTGCCCAACTACGGGGTGTTCGACGAGTACCGGTACTTCGTCCCCGGGGACCACGCGACGACCGTCGAGGTCGACGGCGTCCGGGTGGCCGTGGCCATCTGCGAGGACCTCTGGCAGGACGGCGGTCCGGTGGCCTGGGCCCGTCGCGACGGCGCCGACCTGCTGCTGGTGGTCAACGGCTCCCCGTACGAGCGGAACAAGGACGACGTGCGCCTCGCGCTGTGCGCCCGCCGGGCGGCCGAGGCGGGATGCCCCCTGGCCTACGTGAACATGGTCGGCGGCCAGGACGAGCTCGTCTTCGACGGCGACTCGATCGCGGTCGCCGCGGACGGCGGTGTGCTGGCCCGCGCACCGCAGTTCGACGAGGCCGTGCTGGTCTTCGACGTCGGCCCCGGTGCCGCACCCGGGCCGGTCGCCGAGCGGCTCAGCGACGACGCCGAGGTCTACCGCGCCGTGGTCGTCGCCCTGCGCGACTACGTGCGCAAGAACGGGTTCGGCAGCGTCGTGCTCGGCCTCTCCGGCGGCATCGACTCGGCGCTGACCGCAGCCATCGCGGTCGACGCGCTGGGGGCCGACGCGGTGCACTGCGTGAGCATGCCGAGCGCGTACTCCTCGCAGCACTCGCGCGACGACGCCGCCGACCTGGCCGAGCGCACCGGGCTGCGGTATCGCAGCGTCCCGATCGCGCCCGTGGTCGAGGCCTACCAGCAGGCCCTGGCGTTGCAGGGGATCGCCGAGGAGAACCTCCAGGCCAGGGTGCGCGGCACCACGCTGATGGGGCTGTCCAACCAGGAGGGGCACCTGGTGCTCGCCACCGGCAACAAGAGCGAGCTGTCGGTCGGCTACTCGACGATCTACGGCGACGCGGTCGGCGGGTACGCCCCGTTGAAGGACGTGCCGAAGACCGTGGTCTGGCGGCTGGCCCGCTGGCGCAACGAGCAGGCGCTGGCGCGTGGCGAGACCCCGCCGATCCCTCCCACCAGCATCGACAAAGCGCCGTCGGCCGAGCTGCGTCCGGGCCAGCTGGACACCGACTCGCTGCCGCCCTACGACCTGCTCGACGACCTGCTCGACGACTACGTGGAGCAGGACCGCGGCGCCGCCGAGCTGGTGGCTGACGGCTTCGACCCCGACCTGGTCGAGCGGGTGCTGCGGATGACCGACACGGCCGAGTTCAAGCGGCGGCAGTACCCGCCCGGGCCGAAGATCTCGTTCAAGGCGTTCGGCCGCGACCGGCGGCTGCCGATCACGAACCGCTGGCGGGAGCGCGCTCCGCAGCCGCCAGCCCGGTGAGCACCAGGTCGACGATCCGCGCGGCGGCGTCGGGGCCGGGGGGCCGCCCGCCGCCGGACAGCCAGGTGAGGTAGAGCATCGGGGCGGCCAGCAGGGTGACCGCGGTCTCGATGTCCAGGTCGGGACGCAGCTCGCCGCAGCCGACGCCCTCGCGCAGCACGACCCGGAACCGCTCGCGACGCGGCTCGACGACGCGTTCGTGGAAGGCCCGCACCAGCTCGGGATGACTGTGCCCGTGGCCGAGGATCCGCGGCAGGATCCGGCCGGACTGGGTCACCGGTGCGCGACAGCGGATCTGCTCGAGCATCTCGACCAGCCGGGTACGGACGTCCCCGCCGGACGGCACGTCCGGCAGCTCGTCGTTGAGGGTGGCGAAGGCGTCCTCGACCAGGGCCTGCTTCCCGGCCCAGCGACGGTAGATGGTGGCCTTGCCGACGCCGGCCCGACCGGCCACCGACTCGACCGACAGCTCGCCCAGGCCGGCCTCGGCGATCAGCTCGAGCGTCGCCTCGACGATGGCCCGGTCGGCCTCGGGGCTGCGCGGACGGCCCCGTCCGGTCACGGCTGCGACGTCCGGGCCGGCTGCTGGATCACCGGTAGCAGGAAGCCGACCACGACGGCGGCCAGCAGCACGACCCCGGCCGAGATGGCCGACGTGACGTGCGAGGCGGCGAGGAACGCGTCGAACGCCTGGGTGCGGATCGGCCCGGCCGTCGTCGCCGGCAGCCCCTGCTGCTGGGCCTCGCCGAGCACCCGCACGGTGGCGCCCACCGACTCGGCGGCGACGCGTCGCGCCCCGTCGGGCAGCGGTGTCAGCGCGGCGGCGACCCGGTCGGCGTAGCGGGTCGAAAGCAGCGTCCCGATCACGGCCACACCGAACGCCCCGAACACCTGCCGGACGGTGTTCTGCACGGCCGATCCGGCGCCGACGCGGGCCAGCGGCAGCACGTTCTGCATCACGGTGGACGCCGGGGCGATGACGTTGCCCATGCCGAACCCGAAGAAGAAGAACGTGACGAGGATGACCCACAGGGGCGAGTCCATCGAGAGGTTGGTCAGCCCGACGAGCGCCGCGGCGACCACCAGAAGGCCGGTGGTCATCACCAGCCGGTGGCCGAAGCGGGCCACCATCGCCGCGCTGCGCGGGGCGGCGAGCAGCTGGCCCACGGCGAACGGGAGGAAGCAGAGCCCAGCCTGCAGCGTGCTGTAGCCGCGCAGCACCTGGAGGTAGAACGGCAGGGTGAACGTGATGCCGCTCATCGCGAAGAACGCCAGGCTGACCGCGGTGAGGCTGACCGCGTACCCCCGGTTGGCGAACAGGCCGACGTCGAACGACCGGTGGTCGCTGCGCGTCTCGATGATCAGGAAGGTGGCCAGCAGCAGCAGCCCGAAGCCCATCGGCCCGAGCACGGACGCCGTCAGCCACACACGGGTCTCCGAGGCGTGGATGATCCCGTAGACGAGGGCGACCAGGCCGACGAAGGAGATCACCAGGCCCGGCACGTCGAGGGCCTGCGGGTGCGGGTTGCGCGACTCGGGCACGACCCGCCAGATGCCGAACAGCCCCACGGCGACGATGGGGATGTTGATGAGGAAGACCGCACCCCAGTCGTTGCCGGTCAGCCAGCTCGACCACTCCGGGTTCTCGAGCAGCAGGCCGCCGAGCACCGGGCCGAGTGCGACCGCGGCGCCGACAGCCCCGGCCCAGGCCCCGATCGCCTTGCCCCGCTCGTGCGGCGGGAACACCACGGTGATGATCGCCAGGGTGACGGGGAGCACGGCGGCGCCCCCGACCCCCATGAGCCCGCGGAAGCCGATCAGCATCGCTGCGTTGACCGAGAACGCGCAGACGGCCGACGCGAGCCCGAAGACCACCAGGCCGATCATCAGGATCCGGCGGCGGCCGAATCGGTCGCCCAGCACGCCCCAGGTGAACAGCAGCGCGGCGAACACCAGGATGTAGGCGTCGATCGCCCACACCAGCTGGCTCTGCGAGGCGGCGAGGTCCTTCTGGATGGTCGGCAGGGCGATGTTCAGCACGGTGTTGTCGAGCACCACCACCAGCAGGCTGACGACCAGCACCCCGAGGATGGTCCACCGGCGGGGGTGCCCCTCGCCGGACGTGGACCAGCCGGCCGGGGCGTCCGGTGCCGGTGCCGCTGCCGGTGCCGCTGCGTGCACGCCGGCGGTCTCGCCGTCCACAGGGTTGCTCCTCGTTTCGGGCCAACTCGGACGTGCCGACGCTAGCCGCGGCTTTTCCGATACGCAACCGTTCCGTTTCGATGATCGCGCGGGCGCGTCGGGCTGACGGCGGAGGCTGGACGTGTCATGCTGGTCACATCCGTACGGGGACCCCATCCGGGGCCTCGAGATGGGAGATCAGGATCATGGC
>DAIRVJ010000148.1:2108-4796 GCA_036802895.1 Candidatus Nanopelagicales bacterium | reverse complement strand
GGCCGTCGTGGGGGACGCTACGCCGCCGGGAGTCGCGGCCGGCCGCGCCACGCCGCTCAGGTGCCGTAACGCCGAGTCCGCGCCGTGTAGGCACGCAGCGCGCGCAGGAAGTCGACGCGTCGGAAGTCCGGCCAGTAGGCCTCGCAGAAGTAGAACTCCGAGTGGGCGCTCTGCCACAGCAGGAACCCGGACAGCCGCTGCTCGCCCGACGTGCGAATGACCAGGTCCGGGTCCGGCTGGCCACGTGTGTACAGGTGCTCGGCGATGTGCTCGGCGTCCAGGATCTCGGCGAGCTGCTCGATGGAGGTGCCCTGCTCCGCGTGCTGCTGGAGCAGCGCCCGGACGGCGTCGGCGATCTCGCGGCGCCCGCCGTAGCCGACGGCGACGTTGACCAGCATGCCGTCGACGGAGGCCGTGGCGTCCGCGGCCGCCTTGAGGACCCGGGCGGTGTCGTCGGGCAGCAGGTCGAGGGAGCCCATCGGGTGCACTCGCCAGCGGCCGGTGGCCGCGAGGTCCTGGACCGTCTGCTCGATGATCCGCAGCAACGGCTCGAGCTCGCCCGCGGCGCGGGTGAGGTTGTCGGTCGACAGCAGCCACAGCGTGACCACTTCCACGCCGATCTCGTCGCACCAGCCCAGGAAGGTGGTGATCTTCTCGGCACCCGCGCGGTGCCCGGCGCTGGTCGACGTCCCCAGACCGCGGGCCCAGCGCCGGTTGCCGTCGAGGATCACCCCGACGTGGCGGGGCATCTTGTCGCGGGGCAAGGCGGCGGCCAGCCGGCGTTCGTAGGCGCCGTAGAGCAGGTCGGACACACCCATGACCCCGGCTCGCCTCCCGTTTGCCGCCCGAGCGGAGTCTAGCCCGGCCCCCTGGGCAGGGAGCCAGAACCTACGCAACCGTAGGTTAGACTCGAGCGATGAGCAGTCACGCGATGAGCAGCCACGCGCTGTCCGCCGTCAAGCCCCGACTCCGGGGCTGGCTGCACGCGGGAGCGGCGCCGGTGGTCCTGGCCGCCGGGATCGTGCTGGTGGCCCTGGCCCGTGGCACCGCCGAGCTCGCGGCGGCCGCCGTCTACGCCGGCACCGGGGCCGCGCTGTTCACGATCAGCGGCATCTACCACCGCGGTCACTGGTCGCCGAGGGTCTTGGACCTGCTCAAACGCCTGGACCACGCGACGATCTTCCTGATCATCGCGGGCACCTACACGCCCTTCGCGGTCCTGCTGCTGGACGGCGCCGCGCGGACGACCCTGCTCGCCCTGGCGTGGGGCGGGGCCCTCGTGGGCGTGGCGTTCCGGGTGCTGTGGCCGCACGCCCCGCGCTGGCTCGTCGTCCCCGCCTACCTGGCGCTCGGCTGGGTCGCGGTCGCGTTCTTGCCCGCCCTGGCTCGGTCGGGTGGGGCCGTCGTGCTGTGGCTCCTGGTCGCGGGAGGCCTGCTGTACACCCTCGGGGGCGTCGTCTACGGCACCCGCCGGCCGGACCCGGCCCCCGCCTGGTTCGGCTTCCACGAGGTGTTCCACAGCCTGGTCATCCTGGCGTTCGTCTGCCACTACGTCGCGGTGTCGGTCGTCGTCTACGGCAGCTGAGCGTTCGGCGGCTCAGGCGGTCGGGACGGTCGGTCCCTGCTGACGCACCTGCGCGACCTGCTCCATCGCCGAGCGCAGGTCGGTCAGCCACTCCTCCGCGTTGCCGGCGACCAGCTTGACGCACCAGCCCAGCGCCTCGGAGCGGGACCGAGCCACGCCCGAGTCGACCAGGGTGTCCAGCACGAGCCGCTCGGGCTGGCGCAGCCGGGTCATCACCGGGACCGCCGCCGTGGTGAAGAGCACCCGGCGCCCGCCCACGTCGACGCCCCAGGACACCCGGCGCCCGGTGCGCTGCTCCAGCTCGCGGGCGACCGCCACGCGCTGCTCCCGGGTGCGCTCCCGGAACTCCTTGGCCCGGCCGGACGCGGCCGCCGCGCGCTCGTCGTCGGTCGCCCCCTCGGCCGACTCGGGGTCGGCGAGCGGCCCGACGACCGTGATCTCCTCGCGGTCGACCGTCACCTCGGGCGCCCCGACGAAGAACCCGTCCGGAAGCCGGCCGGTCAGCCACCCCCGGATCGTCTCACTCTCGTTGGTTGTCATGTAATGATGATTACACGATTACGCGCCCTGTCAAGTCACCCGCGGAGCACGACGACCGGGCAGTCGGCGTGCCGCACGACCTGCTCGGACGTCGAACCGAGCAGCAGCCCGGCGAAGCCGCCGCGCCCCCGGGACGCCACGACGAGTAGCTCGGCCCGGCCGGACGCCCCGATCAGCGCGGGGGCCGCCGCGCCGTGGACCGGGTGCAGCCGGACGGCCACCCCGGGGTCAGGGCCGAGGACGTGGGCGACGTCGGCGGCCATCTCCTCCTCCACCGCCGCGGCGAACTCCTCGAAGGACGGCACGACGCCGGGTTCGACGGTCCGCGGACGGGGGGCCGAGGTGATCGCCCAGGCCCGCACGACGTGCAGCACCTGCCCCCGCAGGCGTGCCTCGTCGGCGGCCCACGCCAGAGCCCGGTCGGCCGACGTGGACCCGTCGTGACCGACGACGATCCCGCCGTCGACCCCTGGCACCTCAACGATCGCGTCCCTGGTCATACCGGTCATTCAACTCCGCGCAGGAGGAGCAGGAACCGACCTTCGTCATTGACGTGCGCGCCG
>DAIRVJ010000148.1:0-2008 GCA_036802895.1 Candidatus Nanopelagicales bacterium | reverse complement strand
CCCCCGTCCGAGCGCCCAGGGCCGCCGCGAGCGCCCCCGGGTCAGTCGTCGGGGCCGCACAGACGAAGCCTCGGCAGACGTACGCGGCGGGTTGCCCGCCGACCGTCGGGCGTTGGCCCAGCAACGGGACGCCACCGTCGTGGACCCCGTCCCCGACCGCCACGACCAGCCCCGGAGCGGTCCCGAGCAGGGCGACCCGGCGCAGCGCGATGGCGGCCGGGTCCGCGGGATCCCCCACGACGGCCACCTCCCGAGGGCCGTCGACCAGGGCTTCGGCCACCGAGAGGCCGTGCCCGAGGAACCTCGGCGCGGTCGCGGCCAGGGCCGCGGTGACCCCGAGCGCCCGCTCCGCTGCCGCGCGATGCCGATCCGACCCGGTCAGCGCCGCCCAGGACAGCAGGACGCCGGCGGCGGCCGTCGTCCCCGAGGGGGTCACGTTGTCCGAGCGGTCGCGGGGCCGGCGGACCAGCGCCTCAGCGTCGTCGGCGGTGTCGAAGAAGCCGCCGTCCGGTGCGGCGAACCGATCGAGGACCACGTCCAGCAGCCGCTCGACGGGCGGCAGCCAGCCGGCGTCACCGGTCACCGAGAACAGCACGAGCAGCCCCTCGGCGAGCGCGGCGTAGTCCTCCAGGACGCCGGCGTGCCGGCCGCCGACGCCGTCCCGGGAGACCCGCACGAGCCGACCCTCCCCGCCGAGATGGACGTCGAGCAGCAGGTGGGCGGCCGTCCGAGCCGCGTCCAGCCACGGCGGACGGTCGAGCAGCACCGCCGCCTCGGCGAGCGCCGCCACCGCCCAGCCGTTCCAGGCGCAGACGACCTTGTCGTCCCTGGCGGGCTGGGGGCGCCGATCCCGGACGTCGAGCAGCGCCGCGCGGACCCGGGCCCAGCGGGCGTCCTCGCCCGCCGGCGGGTCGAAGGGCCGCTGCAGCACGGATCGGCCGTGCTCGAACGTGCCCGCGGCCGTCACGCCGAGCAGCCGGGCCGCCCACGGACCGTCGTCCCGGCCGAGGGCCTGCGCGAGCTCGGCCATGGACCAGGCGTAGGTCAGCCCCTCCACACCGTCGGCGTCGGCGTCCAGCGACGAGGCGAAGCCACCCTGCGGGGTGCGCAGGTCGCGCAGCAGGAACTCGGCGGTCTCGGCGACCACCCGCTCGGCGAGCGGGGAGCCGGTGAGCCGCCACCAGTGCGCGTAGGCCCGCAGCAGCAGGGCGTTGTCGTACAGCATCTTCTCGAAGTGCGGCACCACCCAGTCGGCGTCCACCGAGTAGCGCGCGAAGCCGCCCCCGAGCTGGTCGTACAGCCCACCGCGGGCCATCGCCTCGAACGTGTGCTCGGCCATCTGCAGCGCCTGTTCGGAGCCAGTGCGAGCGTGATGGCGGAGCAGGAACTCCAGCACGAGGGACGGCGGGAACTTCGGCGCGCTGCCGAAGCCTCCCCGGCGCGCGTCGTACGACCGGGCGAGCTCGTGCACCGCGGCGTCCAGGTCCGCCGCCGAGGGGGGCTCGGTCGAGGGAGCCGGGGCGCCGACCTGCTCGTCCAGCCGAGCGGTGATGTCGCTGGCCGTAGCCAGCACCTCGCCGCGCCGCTCGTCCCACGTGCGGGCGACGGCGAGCAGCACCTGGGTGAACGACGGCAGGCCGTGGTGCGGCCGCGGCGGGTAGTACGTGCCGGCGTAGAAGAGATGGCCGTCCGGGGTGAGGAACGCCGTCATCGGCCAGCCACCGTGACCGGTGAGCGCCTGCACCGCCTCCATGTAGACGGCGTCCACGTCCGGCCGCTCCTCGCGGTCGACCTTGACGTTGACGAAGTGTCGGTTCATCAGGTCCGCGGTGTCGGCGTCCTCGAACGACTCGTGCGCCATGACGTGGCACCAGTGGCAAGCCGCGTAGCCGACCGAGAGCAGGATCGGCAGATCGCGGCGGCGAGCCTCGTCGAACGCCTCCGGCGTCCACTCGTGCCAGTCGACGGGGTTGTCGGCGTGCTGGAGCAGGTACGGGCTGCTCGCCTT
>DAIRVJ010000147.1:0-4915 GCA_036802895.1 Candidatus Nanopelagicales bacterium | reverse complement strand
CGGCCACCATCGCCGACAACGTGGGCGACAACGTGGGCGACTGCGCCGGCATGGCAGCCGACCTGTTCGAGTCCTACGCGGTCACCCTGGTGGCCGCGCTCATCCTCGGCACCGCGGCCTTCGGCTCGATCGGGCTGGTCATCCCGCTGATCATCCCGGCGATCGGGGTCATCACGGCCGTCATCGGCATCTTCGCGGTGGCCCCGCGTGCCGGCGACCGGTCCGGGATGAGTGCCATCAACCGGGGCTTCTTCATCTCCGCCGGGGTCTCCGCGGTCCTCGTCGCCATCGCGGCGTTCGTGTTCCTGCCGGGGTCGATCACCGAGCTCGACGGCGAGGGCGTGTCCGTCAGCTCCCTGGGCCTGGACGACCCGGCGGGCTACAACCCCCGGCTGCTGGTCATCGGCGCCGTCCTCATCGGCATCGTGCTGGCCGCCGCCATCCAGCAGCTGACCGGCTACTTCACCGAGACGAACCGCAGGCCGGTCGACGACGTCGCGAAGTCCTCGCTGACCGGGCCGGCCACCGTGATCCTCGCCGGGGTCAGCGTCGGCCTGGAGTCGGCCGTCTACTCGGCGCTGCTGATCGGCTCGGCGGTCTTCGGGGCCTACCTGCTCGGCGCCGGCTCGGTCACCCTGGCGCTGTTCGCCGTGGCTCTGGCCGGCACCGGCCTGCTCACGACGGTCGGCGTCATCGTGTCGATGGACACCTTCGGCCCGGTGTCCGACAACGCGCAGGGCATCGCGGAGATGTCCGGCGACGTCCACGGCGACGGTGCGCTGGTGCTGACCAGGCTCGACGCGGTCGGCAACACCACGAAGGCGATCACCAAGGGGATCGCCATCGCCACGGCGGTGCTCGCCGCGACGGCGCTGTTCGGCTCGTTCCGCGACGCGGTGACGCAGGCCGCCGACAAGGCGGGGGACGCGGTCGGCAAGCTGTCGGCTCAGGACGCGTTGCAGTACGCCGGCGTGCTGGACGTCGCGAACCCGCGCAACCTGGTGGGGCTGCTCATCGGCGCGGCCGTGGTGTTCCTGTTCTCCGGGCTGGCCATCAACGCGGTGTCCCGCGCGGCCGGTGCGGTGATCTTCGAGGTGCGCCGCCAGTTCCGGGAGCACCCGGGGATCATGGATGGCACCGAGAAGCCGGAGTACGGCAAGGTCGTCGACATCGTGACCCGCGACTCGCTGCGTGAGCTGATCACCCCGGGGCTCCTCGCGGTCCTCACCCCGATCGCGGTGGGCTTCGGCTTGGGCATCGGCGCCCTCGGCGCCTACCTGGCGGGGACCATCGCGACCGGCAGCCTGATGGCCGTGTACCTGGCGAACTCGGGCGGAGCCTGGGACAACGCCAAGAAGTTCGTTGAGGACGGCCACTTCGGCGGCAAGGGTTCGGAGGCGCACGCCGCGACCGTCATCGGCGACACCGTGGGCGACCCGTTCAAGGACACCGCCGGCCCGGCCATCAACCCGCTGATCA
This sequence comes from Candidatus Nanopelagicales bacterium, assembly GCA_036802895.1. Classification (GTDB taxonomy): domain Bacteria; phylum Actinomycetota; class Actinomycetes; order Prado026; family Prado026; genus DAIRVJ01. Next base: position 3,436 of record DAIRVJ010000147.1, on the reverse strand, counting down.
AGGTGATGAACCTGGTCTCGCTGCTCATCGCTCCGGCCGTGGTGTCGCTCACCCTGGACGGCAACACCGGGCTGCGGGCCCTCATCGCGATCGTGGCGGTGGGCATCGTCGTCGCCTCGATCGTGGTCTCCAAGCGGCGACCGGTGGCCGTCGGGGAGATGCCGGTCGAGACCACCGTCTGACCGGAGCGGCCCGCCCTGGCAGTCGCCGGGCGGCATGATCGACCCGTGAGCACGCCCGACCTCGCCCCGGACGACGTCCGCCGGCTGCGCGAAGCCCTGTGTGGGGCGGGCTACACGGTCGACGGCCTGCTCGAGCTGCTCGGGCCCGGCGCCTACGCCGCGTTGGGTCGCGGTGAGACGGTGCCAGCGCTGCGGGAGACGTCCGACGGCTCGCCGCGGGCCCTGCTCACCCGGCTGTTCGTGCTGCAGACGCAGGTGCCGCTCGCGGCCGCCGAGGCCGCCGACCTGGACGTGGACGTGCTGGTCGCGCGCGGCCTGCTCGACCGCGACGGTGCCGAGCTGCGCGCGTTGGTCGACGTCCGTCCCTACGCGGCCGACGACGTGGACCTCTACGTCGCCTCCGACCTAGGCACCGGGATCGGCGGAGTGTCCGGCCCGGTCCGGCCGGACCACGTCCTGGGGATCGGCGGGGCGTCCACCACGCTGGCGCAGATCACCGTGCGCCCGCCGGTCGACCGAGCCCTCGACCTCGGCACCGGGTGCGGGGTGCAGGCCCTCCACCTCGCCTCGCACGCGGCGGAGGTCGTCGCGACCGACCGCAACAGACGGGCTCTGGCGTTCGCCGGGCTCTCCGCGGGGCTGTCCGGCGTGTCCATCGGACTGCGCGAGGGTTCGCTGTTCGAGCCGGTGGCCGGGGAGCGGTTCGACCTCGTCGTCTCCAACCCGCCGTTCGTCATCGCGCCCCAGGCCCGATTCGCCTACCGGGACTCCGGGCTCCCCGGTGACGAGGTGTGCCGGCGGCTGGTCACCCAGGCGCCCGACCACCTGTCCGAGGGGGGGTGGTGCCAGCTGCTGGCGAGCTGGCTGCACGTGACGGGCGAGGACTGGCGCGAGCGGGTCGCGGCGTGGGTCGTGCCGACTGGGTGCGACGCGTGGGTCGTCCAGCGCGAGGTCCAGGACCCGATGCAGTACGCCGAGCTGTGGCTGCGAGATGCCGGCGACCACGACACCCCGGCCTACACCGAGCTGTACGACCAGTGGCTGGACGCCTTCGCTGCGGATCGGGTCGAGGGGGTGGGCTTCGGCTGGGTGACCCTGCACCGCAGCAGGTCGGCCGAACCGTTCGTGCGGATCGAGGAGCTCCCCCAGGCGGTGCAGCAGCCGGCGGGGGCGGCGGTCGCCGCCTGGTTCGCCCGGCACGACCTCTCCCGCCGGACGTCCGACGCCGACCTGCTCGCCGCGCGGGTCGTCGTCGACCCGGAGGCCCGGCTGGACCAGGAGTCCGCCCCGGGCGCCGAGGGGTTCGTCGTGGTGGCCGAGCGGCTGCGCCAGACCGGCGGCCTGCGCCGCACCGGCGACCTGGACCCCGCGGGCGCTGCCGTGCTGGCCGCCCTCGACGGCCATCGGCCGCTCGCCGAGGTCCTCGACGACGTCGCCGCAGCGTTCGGCGCCGACCGCGCGGAGCTGCGGCAGGGGGGCGTCGCCGCCGTCCGCAGCCTGCTCGAGGACGGCTTCGTCGAGCTCGTGCCGCGCTGACGGAGCCCCGCTCCCGGTTTGACAGGGGTGCGCTGTGTAGCGTCACACTCCGGCTGATCCCCCGAGCCGAAGCCTGCCGACCCCGACCCCCGCTGCCCGCGGGCCAGGAAGGACCAGCGTGTCCGAGACCGACCAGGAGCCGACCGGCCTGCGCCGGCTGGTGATCGTCGAGTCGCCGGCCAAGGCGAAGACGATCAAGGGCTACCTCGGGGCCGGGTACGAGGTGGAGGCCAGCGTCGGTCACATCCGCGACCTGCCGACCCGGGCGTCGGAGATTCCGGCCGCGCACAAGGGCAAGCCGTGGGCCCGCCTAGGGGTCGACGTGGAGCACGGCTTCGAGCCCCTCTACGTGGTCGACGCGGACAAGAAGACCAAGGTGGCGGACCTGCGCAAGCGGCTCAAGCAGGCCGACGAGCTGCTCCTCGCCACCGACGAGGACCGCGAGGGCGAGGCCATCGCCTGGCACCTGCTCGAGGTGCTGCAGCCGACGGTCCCCGTGCGCCGGATGGTCTTCCACGAGATCACCAGGGACGCGATCCGCGAGGCGGCGGCGCACACTCGCGACCTGGACCAGCGGCTCGTCGACGCGCAGGAGGCCCGGCGGATCATCGACCGGCTCTACGGCTACGAGGTGAGCCCGGTCCTGTGGAAGAAGATCACCCAGGGGCTGTCGGCGGGTCGGGTGCAGTCGGTCGCCACCCGGCTGGTCGTGCAGCGCGAGCGGGACCGGATCGCCTTCGTGGCGGCCGGGTACTGGGACCTGGAGGCGGTGCTCGACCCGGGGACGTTCCGCGCCCGGCTGGTGGCCGTCGACGGCGCCCGGGTCGCGACCGGGCGGGACTTCACCTCCGACGGCACGCTGACCGCTGCGGCGTCGCGTGCGGGCACCGTGGCCCTGGACGAGTCGGCGGCCCGTTCGCTCGCCGACGGTCTGCAGGGCGCCGCCTTCGCCGTCCGGTCGGTCGACGAGAAGCCCTACCGGCGGTCACCCGCCGCTCCGTTCATGACCTCGACCCTCCAGCAGGAGGCCAGCCGCAAGCTGCGGATGTCGTCGCAGACGGCCATGCGGGTGGCCCAGCGGCTGTACGAGAACGGGCACATCACCTACATGCGGACCGACTCCACCACGCTGTCGGCGACCGCGATCGAGGCGGCCCGCTCGGCCGCGCGGGAGATCTTCGGCCCGGAGACGGTGCCGGACGTGCCGCGGCAGTACGCCCGCAAGGTGAAGAACGCCCAGGAGGCGCACGAGGCGATCCGGCCGTCCGGCGACCAGTTCCGCACCCCGGGCGAGGTGGCGCGCGAGCTCAGCCCCGACGAGCTGGCGCTGTACGACCTGATCTGGAAGCGGACGGTGGCCTCGCAGATGGCCGACGCGCGCGGCTTCACGGTGACCGTGCGGCTGGGGGCGGCGGCGTCCGACGGCCGAGACGCCGAGTTCTCGGCCTCCGGGACGGTCATCACCGCCCGCGGGTTCCTGGCGGCGTACGAGGAGGGCCGCGACGAGCCGGCGGACGACGACGGCGAGACCCGTCTGCCGCCGCTGCGCTCGGGTGACCCGCTCAGCCTGCGCGAGCTGACCGCCGAGGGTCACTCCACGCAGCCGCCCGCGCGCTTCACCGAGGCGACGCTGGTCAAGGCCCTGGAGGAGCGCGGCATCGGCCGCCCGTCGACGTACGCGTCGATCATGGGCACGATCCTCGACCGCGGCTACGTCT
>DAIRVJ010000146.1:0-5113 GCA_036802895.1 Candidatus Nanopelagicales bacterium | reverse complement strand
TCGGCCGACCGCTTCGTCGAGGCCGCCCTCGCGCAGGGTCACGAAGGAGTCGTGGTGAAGTCGCTGGACGCCCGCTACGAGGCCGGCCGTCGGGGTGCCGGCTGGCTGAAGGTCAAGCCGGTGCACACCCTGGACCTGGTCGTCCTCGCCGCCGAGTGGGGCCACGGACGCCGCCGCGGCTGGCTGTCCAACCTGCACCTCGGGGCGCGTGACCCGCTCGGCAGCTACGGCGAGCCCGGCGGCTACGTCATGCTCGGCAAGACGTTCAAGGGGCTGACCGACGCCGTCCTCGCCTGGCAGACCGAGCGGTTGCAGCAGCTGGCTGTCGTGCAGGACGACTGGGTGGTGCGGGTGCGCCCGGAGCTGGTCGTCGAGGTGGCCTTCGACGGCGTTCAGACCTCACCGCGCTACCCGGCCGGTCTGGCGCTGCGCTTCGCGAGGGTCGTCCGGTACCGGTCGGACAAGCCGGCCAACCAGGCCGACACGGTCGAGATGGTGCGCGCGCTGCACCCGGACCACTAGCTCCGCCAGCTAGGGACCCCCGCCCGGGGGGCGCCGACGGGGTAGGGGGAGGATGCCCCTATGCGACTGGACCACGTCTCGTATGCCACCGCACCGGAGCACCTGGCCGACGTGGTCCAGCGGATCGGCGCCCGGCTGGGTGCGGGCTTCACCGACGGTGGCCTGCACCCCCGTTTCGGCACGCGGAACTTCGTCCTCCCGCTGGCCGGTGGCGTCTACGTCGAGGTCGTGGCCGCACTCGACCACCCAGCGGTCGACCGGGCACCGTTCGGCCGCGCCGTCCAGGCCCGAGCCGCCGCCGGCGGCGGCTGGCTCGGCTGGGTGGTAGCCGTCGACGACCTCGCCCCGGTCGAGCAGCGTCTGGGCCGCTCAGCCGTCGTCGGCAACCGGCACCGCCCGGACGGGTTCGACCTGCGCTGGCGGCAGATCGGCGTCCTGGACCTGCTCGACGATCCCCAACTGCCGTACTTCATCCAGTGGGAGGTCGACCCGGCCGAGCACCCGGCGGCCGGCGCGGCCTCGGCGATCCGCGTGCACCGGATGGAGATCTGCGGCGACTGCGATGTCGTCGCCGCTTGGCTGAACGAGCCGTCGACGCATCCCCTCGAAGACGTCGACCTGGAATGGGTCGAGGGCGACGAACCGGGTCTGATCGCGGTCGAGTTCGCCACTCCACGCGGTGTCGTGCGCGTCGACTGAGTGTCGCTATCGGTCGCTCATGGGCCGGTAGGGACGAGCAGGCGGCCCGGTGTAGACCTGTCGCGGTCGACCGATCTTCGTGGCCGGGTCGGCCATCAGCTCGCGCCACTGGGCGATCCAGCCCGGCAGCCGGCCGAGCGCGAAGAGCACGGTGAACATCTTCGGCGGGAAGCCCATCGCCTTGTAGATGAGTCCGGTGTAGAAGTCGACGTTGGGGTAGAGCTTGCGCTCGGCGAAGTAGTCGTCGGCCAGGGCGATCGCCTCCAGCCGCAGCGCGATGTCCAGCAGCGGGTCCGACGCCTCCAGCCGACCGAGCACCTCGTGGGCAGCCTGCTTGACCAGCGATGCGCGGGGATCGTAGTTCTTGTAGACCCGGTGGCCGAAACCCATGAGTTTCGCCCCCGAGTCCTTCGCTTTCACCCGGTTGACGAAGGCGTGCACGTCCTCGCCGGACTCGTGGATGCGGCCCAGCATCTCCAGCACCGCCTGGTTGGCCCCGCCGTGCAGCGGGCCGAACAGCGCGTTGACGCCCGCCGAGACCGACGCGAACAGGTTGGCCTGGCTGGACCCGACGAGCCGCACCGTCGAGGTCGAGCAGTTCTGCTCGTGGTCGGCGTGCAGCACGAGCAGCATGTCCAGCACCCGGGCCATGACCGGGTCCACCTCGTACGGCTCGGCCGGGACGCCGAAGACCAGGCGCAGGAAGTTGCTGACGTACGGCAGGGAGTTGTCGGGGTAGAGGAACGGCTGCCCGATGGACTTCTTGTAGGCGTAGGCCGCGATCGTGGGCACCTTGGCCAGCAGCCGGACCGTGGAGATCTCCACCTGCTCGTCGTCGAACGGGTCGAGGCTGTCCTGGTAGAACGCGGACAGAGCGCTGACCGCCGAGGAGAGCACGGCCATCGGGTGCGCGTCTCGGGGGAACCCGTCGAAGAACCACCGGAGGTCCTCGTGCAGGAGGGTGTGCAGCCGGATCCGCTCGGAGAAGTCCTCCTGCTGGGTGGCCGTGGGCAGCTCGCCGTAGATGAGCAGGTAGGCGACCTCGAGGAACGTCGACTGCGCGGCGAGCTGCTCGATCGGGTAGCCGCGGTAGCGCAGGATGCCCAGGTCGCCGTCGATGAGGGTGATCGCCGACGCGCAGGAGGCCGTGTTGACGAACCCCGGGTCGTAGGTGACCAGCCCGGTTTCCTTGAGCATCGATCCGATGTTGAGCCCCGACGGACCCTCGGAGGACGCCACCATCGGCAGCGGGAGCCGACCGCCAGGGTGCTCGAGGTCGAAGTCGGACATTGCGCCCTCCTGTCGCCGGCGGTACCTACCGGGAGTCTCGCAGAACGGCTAGCCCAGCACGTGCGAAGTCCCCGGATGCGGGCTAGCCGCGACGGCCTGGAGCGCCTGGTGGGTGCGGGCCCGCAGCGCCCGCACTCCTCGCCCGTCGAGCCGCGCGCACGCCCAGTCCCAGTGGCAGGCCACCCGATCGCCTATCTCGAGGTCGACGAGCCGGAACCCGCGCTCGCCGATCCGGACCTCCTCGGCCCGGGGCACGCCCAGGCAGAGCCGGGCGCCGTCCCACTGCAGCGGCCTGCTGCGGACGACGGCGCGATCGCCAGTCACCGCCTCGACCGTGCCCCATCGGACCCGGCAGCGGTCCAGGACGCGCAGCGGTGCGTCCACCGACCCGGATCTGAGCAGGCCCACCCACGGGTAGACCGCCAGCACGTGGAACGCGTGGTGCGGGACCGCCGCCCCGCCTAGCACCGGCTCGACCAGTCGGGCGAAGTCCGGTCCCGTGCGCGAGCGGAAGCGCTCGTCGAGGGAGTCACCGAGCCGGCGGGCGCCCACCCGGTCCAGCAGGCGGTTCCCCACCCAGTAGGCCTTGACGACGGCGGCGTCCAGCGGATCGGCGATCCCGTTGGCGTGCGCGATCAGCTCCAGGTACGGCCAGGCGCCCTCGAACCCCCGAGCCAGCCGGCGCAGGTCGTCGTCGTCCGCGCCGGCAGCCGTCCGCTCGAGCAGTTCGCCGGCGGCGTCCGGCCCGCAGTAGCCCAGCGCGTTCGGCGGATACGCGAAGCGGGCGAACAACAGGGCGCCGCCGGTCATGGCGCCCCGGACGGTGTCCGGTGCGGCCCGCCGCGGGCCGCGACGGCGGGCCGTCCCGTGCGGGCGGCAGCGACCGCGGTGAGCGCCCCGGCCAGCACCAGCCCTGCGCCCAGCGGGGCCGGTCGGACGCCGTCCACCGCGGCGGCCAGTGCGGCCGTGACGAGTGCCGCGACGACGAGGACGGCGGTGACGTCCACCGCCTGGGCTCGGGCGAGGGCAGCCAGCCAGGTGGCGACGTAGGCGGACAGGATCGCGCCGGTGACCAGCACCCAGCCCCACGCCTCGGCGTCCAGCCGCAGCAGGGCTCCCAGCCGGCCTCGGACGGCCAGCCAGCCGACGAGCAGGACGGCGCCGCCGGCCATCCGGGCCACACCCACCGTCCAGGACGACACCGAGCCGAGCAGCCGCTTGGCGAGCACCACCTCGACCGCCCAGAACAGCGTGGCGGCGAGCACCAGCGCCTCACCCGTGCCGAACGACTCGGTGACCCCGCCCGCCAGAACGGCCTGGCCGGTCACCAGCAGTCCCACCGCCGCCCAGTGCCAACCGGTGAGCCGCTCGCGCAGCAGGGGGACGGCGAGCAGCGCGACCCAGACGAGCAGGGTCTTGTGCAGGAACGCCGCGTGCACCGACGAGGCGCGGAGCAGCCCCTCGAAGAACAGGACGAACGGGACGCTGCCGCCGACCACGGCGAGCGCGAGGAGTCCGAGGCGCCGCCGAGGGGTGAGGCCACGGATCTCGGCGACCGCTCCCGGCCCGCGGGCCTGGCCGACCGTGCTGGCCAGCACGACGAGCAGCGCGGCGGCCACCAGGTTCTTGGCCGTGGTGTAGACCGTGGCATCGCCGACGGCCTTCACGCCGTCGCTGTTGACGAAGACGGCCACTCCGCTGATGCAGGCGGCCACCAGCGCCAGGGCCAGCCCTGGGCCACGCCTCATGGTCAGACCTCCTTCGGGTCGTCCGGGTCGTTGTCGGGTTTCGGGTCGGCCGGGTCGTCGTCCAGCCGGGCCAGGGCCAGCCCGGCGTACACGAGCACCCACTCGCCGACGCTGGCCGGCTCCGAGAGGGCGAGCGTGGCCACCTGCATCCGGCGACCACCGTCATCGACCGTCACAGTCTCGTCGCCGTCCACCGCCACGACCAGGCAGCGCCGCCCCGCGCACATCAGGACGGCTCCCGAGTTGACCAGGCGAGGGAGGCTGCGGTGGACCGTAAAGGGTGCAGGCGCCCTTTACGGTCGACGCTCACCTGCCACGCCTGGTCAACAACCGCCTCCGCCGCCCGCTGCACGGCGACCCGCACAGGCCCGGAGAGGGGGGCGCCGGCGCAGAAGTCGGTGCCCGCCACGCCGACGACGACCAGCCGTTGCGGCATCAGGTCCAGCGCCCGGGCCAGCCCGACGGCGGCCGTCAGGCCCAGCGCGTGGGTTCCGCCGGACCCCGTCCAGGCCGGCAGCGGCCGCTCCCCGACCTCCAGCACGAGCACCGTCCCGGGCGGATGCGCACCGCCACGGACGGCGTCCACCACGACGACATCAGTGACGCCGGCCCACACCTCCAGGAGCCGACTCGGCTCGGCCACGGCCTGGACGTCGACGCCCACCAGGCCCCGCTCGCGCACCAGGTCGGCGACCCGATCGGCGACGGCCAGCCCGACGCCGTCGTCGCCGCGGTCGGGGTTGCCCAGGCCGATGACGAGCGTCACGTGCGCTCCACGGTGAGGTCCAGGAAGTGCGTGGCGCAGGAGATGCAGGGGTCGTAGTTGCGGATCGCCTGCTCGCACTGGCGGGTCA
>DAIRVJ010000145.1:0-5221 GCA_036802895.1 Candidatus Nanopelagicales bacterium | reverse complement strand
CCTGGAGACCTGCGGCTCACCCTCGGCTCGTTCGCCGACACCGCGCCCTACACCAGCGACTACACGGGCATGGACGTCTACTACCGCTCGGTGCAGACCCGCGCCCGCGACTACCTGACGATCCGCGACTACCTGTGGCGCTGGGACACCGACTGGTTCTGGTGCTCGCGCGCGTTCGGCGTGCAGAAGCCGGCGGTGCGCCGCCTGGTGCCCAAGCAGTACCTGCGCTCCGACGTCTACTGGAGGGTCGTCGCGTTCGAGCGGCGGCACGGGGTGATGGCCCGAGTCGACCGCTGGCGGGGCCGCCCCGACCGCGAGGCCGTCGTCCAGGACGTCGAGATCCCGCTGGACCGCACCGCCGAGTTCCTGGAGTTCTTCCACCGCGAGGTGGGCATCGAGCCGGTGTGGCTGTGCCCGCTGCGCCAGCGCGACCCTGAGGCCGTGTGGGAGCTCTACGCCCTCGACCCGGCGACGACGTACGTCAACGTCGGGTTCTGGTCGAGCGTGCCGCTGGGGGCCGGCGAGCACGACGGCGACCGCAACAAGCGGATCGAGCAGGTGGTCGAGGAGCTCGGCGGTCGCAAGTCGCTGTACTCGACGGCGTACTACTCGCCGGAGGACTTCCGGCGGCTGTACAACGGAGCCGCCTACGACCTGCTCAAGAAGACGTACGACGGAGACGGACGCCTGCTCGACCTGTACGAGAAGACGGTGCGGCGGAGGTGAGCGCGATGAGGCTGGCGGACATGTTCCAGCGTCTGGTGGGCGACGGCGCGGGGATCCGGTTCACCGCGTACGACGGCAGCTCGGCGGGGCCGGCCGACGCCCCCTCGACGATGGAGATCCGGTCGCCGGACGCCATGCGCTACATCGCGACCGCCCCGGGCGACCTGGGGCTGGCCCGGGCGTTCGTCAGCGGCGCCCTGGAGCTGCACGGCGACGTGCACGCGGCGCTGAAGGGGCTGGTCCGCTACAGCCGGCAGGACGTGCCCTGGTCGGAGCGGGTCGAGATCCTGCGCGACCTCGGGCCCGGCGTGCTGCGCCGGCCGCCGGTGCCGCCCGAGGAGGCGCCGCACCCGTGGCGCAGGGGTCGGCGGCACTCCAAGGAGCGGGACGCCGCGGCGATCGCCCACCACTACGACGTCTCGAACCGGTTCTACGAGCTGATCCTCGGCCCGTCGATGGCCTACACCTGCGCGGTCTACCCGAGGCTGGACGCGACGCTGGAGGAGGCGCAGGCCGAGAAGTTCGACCTGGTCTGCCGCAAGCTCGCGCTGCAGCCGGGGATGCGGCTGCTCGACGTCGGCTGCGGCTGGGGCGGCATGGTGCGGCACGCGGTCGAGCACTACGGGGTGACCGCCCTCGGCGTCACCCTCTCGCGGCGGCAGGCCGAGTGGGCGCAGAAGGCGATGGCCGACGCGGGCATCACCCACCGGGCCGAGATCCGCTTCTCCGACTACCGCGACGTGCGGGAGGGTGGCTTCGACGCGGTGTCGTCGATCGGGCTGACCGAGCACATCGGGCGGCGGAACCTGGCCGGGTACGTGCGGTTCCTGCACTCGCGGCTGCGTGACGGCGGCCGGCTGCTCAACCACTGCATCACCCGGCCGGACGGCCTCGGGCGCGACCGCACCGGCGGCTTCATCGACCGCTACATCTTCCCTGACGGCGAGCTGCTCGGGCCGGGCGTCATCGTCTGCGCGCTGCACGACAACGGGTTCGAGGTTCGCCACGAGGAGAGCCTGCGCGAGCACTACGCGATGACGCTGCGCGACTGGGGGGCCAACCTGGACGCGCACTGGGACGACGCGGTCGCCGAGGTGGGCCTGGCGAAGGCGCGCACCTGGCGGCTCTACCTGGCGGCGTCCCGCGTCGGCTTCGACCTGAACACGATCCAGCTGCACCAGGTCCTCGGGGTCCGGCTGGGGCCGGACAAGGTCAGCGGTCTGCCGCTACGTCCGGACTGGGGCGGCTGAGCTCGCGCACACCGTGCGCCCCGGCCACCAGCACGACGTCCGCCATCCCGAGGAACAGCCCGACGGCGACCACGCCGGCCCGGGCCTCCAGTCGGCGGAGCAGGTCGGCGGGGTCGGCGATCGGGCCGAAGTCGGCGTCCAGGATCCAGTGCCCCTCGTCGGTGACGAACGGCTCGTCGGTGCCGGGGCGGGTGCGCAGGACGACAGTCGCGCCCAGTGCGTGGAGGTGCTCCTGCTCGGGGCGGCGGGCCATCGACACGACCTCGACGGGAACGGCGAAGGTGCTGCCCAGCGCGGGCACCAGCTTCGCGCCGTCGACCACGATGACCAGCCGCTCGCTCGCCTGGGCCACGACCTTCTCGCGCAGGTGCGCACCGCCGCCACCCTTGACCAGGTCGAGCCCGGGCGACACCTCGTCGGCGCCGTCGATGGTCACGTCCAGGCGGGGGTGGTCGTCGAGCGTCGTCAACGGCACCCCGCAGGCGCCGGCCTCGGCGGCGGAGGCCCGCGACGTCGGGACGCCGGCGACGTCGGTGAGCGTGCCGTCGGCGAGCAGCGCGCCGATCCGGCGGATCGCGTGGATCGCGGTGCTGCCCGTGCCCAGCCCCACCCGCATCCCCGAGCGGACGTAGCGGTCGACGGCGGCCTCACCGGCCTCGCGCTTGGCGGCCGTGCGGGGGTCGGTCTCGCTGGGTTGGTCGGTCACGTGGGGTCCTCGGTGGTCGGGCGGCGGGCGACGACTCGCTTCCCCGTCGGCGGACGGCGGACGACGGTGAAGCCGGCTCGGGTGAACAGCGAGACGGTACCGGTGTAGATCGAGTCGGCGGCCGCCCGGCCGGCGACCTCGACCGGGTAGCCCTCGAGGGTGCGGGCGCCGTGCGCCCGTGCGTGGACGACCGCGGCGGCGAGCAGCGCGCTGGCCACGCCCTGGCCGCGCCGGGCCCGGGGGACCCAGAAGCACGGCACGCTCCAGACCGCCGGGTCGGCCGGGTCGTCGTCCGGGCTGTCTAGAGAGGGCGGCTGGAGGGTGGGCGAGCGCAGGATGCGGCCGAACTCCGGGCGCGGTGCGACGGTGACCCAGCCGACCGGCTCGCCGCCGGCGTGGGCGAGCAGGCCGGGGGTGGCGCCGTCGCGGGTGAGCCGCTCGAGCAGCGCCCGGTTGCCGGCGGCGCCGTCCCGGCAGCCGGCGTCGAAGTCCTTCGCGGGCTGCCGCCACCAGGTGCACCAGCACCCGGAGTAGGCGCCACTCGGCCCGAAGAAGGCGGCCAGCTCGTCCCAGCGGTCGGCGGTCACCGGGCGGACGTCGTAGGCCACCGGCTCATCTTTGCCGCCCTCGTCCGGCGGCGGGTACCCTTTGCCCCGCGGCCGGTGACGGCCGCAGGGAGGCGTCGCCTAGTCCGGTCGATGGCGCCGCACTGCTAATGCGGTTGGGGTCTTAAGCCCCTCGAGGGTTCAAATCCCTCCGCCTCCGCCCTGCGCCGCACCTCTCGATGATCCAGGGAATCGGTCTCGGCCCCCAACCCGAGTTTGCTTCCCTGGATCATGCGGGGGAGGCGGGACGGCGGGCTGGTCAGCCGGCGGCCCGCAGCGCGCTGGCGACGACCTCCCGGGCCTCGGCCTGGATCCGGGCGAGGTGGTCGGCGCCGAGGAACGACTCGGCGTAGATCTTGTAGACGTCCTCGGTGCCGGACGGCCGGGCGGCGAACCAGCCGTTCTCGGTGGTGACCTTCAGCCCGCCGATCGCCTCGCCGTTGCCGGACGCCGTCGTCAGCTTGGCGGTGATCGGCTCGCCCGCCAACTCGGTGGCGGTGACCTGCTCGGGCTGCAGCCGCTTGAGCACGTCCTTCTCCGCGCGGGTGGCCGGGGCGTCGACCCGGGCGTACGCAGGGGCGCCGAACCGCTCGGTCAGCCGGGCGTAGTGCTCGCCGGGGTCGGCGCCGGTGACGGCGGTGATCTCCGCCGACAGCAGGGCGAGCAGGATGCCGTCCTTGTCCGTCGTCCAGACCGAGCCGTCGGTGCGCAGGAACGACGCGCCCGCGCTCTCCTCACCGCCGAAGCCGAACGAGCCGTCGATCAGCCCCGGGACGAACCACTTGAACCCGACCGGGACCTCGACCAACCGGCGCCCGAGGTCGGCGGCCACCCGGTCGATCATCGACGAGCTGACCAGCGTCTTGCCGACGGCGGCGTCGGCCCGCCAGCCGGGGCGGTGGGTGTACAGGTACTCGATGGCCACGGCCAGGTAGTGGTTGGGGTTCATCAGGCCGCTGCCCGGGGTGACGATGCCGTGCCGGTCGGAGTCGGCATCGTTGCCGAACGCGACCTGGAAGCCGTCCTTCAGCGCGACCAGCGAGGCCATCGCGTCGGGGGAGGAGCAGTCCATCCGGATCTTGCCGTCCCAGTCCAGCGTCATGAACCGCCAGGTCGGGTCGACCTGGTCGTTGACGACCGTGATGTCCAGGCCGTGCCGCTCGGCGACCGCGCCGTAGTAGGCGACGGCGGCCCCGCCCAGCGGGTCGGCCCCGAGCCGGACGCCGGCCGCCCGGACCGCGTCGAGGTCGAGCACGCTCGGCAGGTCGTCGACGTAGTGGCCGAGGTAGTCGTAGCGCCCGGTCGAGTCGGCGGCCAGCGCCGCGCGGGAGGGGATCCGGCGGACGCCGTCCAGGTTCGCCGCGATCAGCGCGTTGGCCCGGTCCTGGATCCAGCCGGTCGCGTCGGTGCCGGCCGGTCCGCCGTCCGGCGGGTTGTACTTGAAGCCGCCGTCCCGCGGCGGGTTGTGGCTGGGCGTGACGACCACGCCGTCGGCCAGGGCGACGGTCCGGCCACGGTTGTGTCGCAGGATCGCGTGGGAGAGCGACGGCGTCGGGGTGTACCCGTCGCGCGAGTCGACGAGCACCGTGACGTCGTTGGCGGCGAACACCTCCAGCGCCGTCAGCCAGGCCGGGTAGGACAGGCCGTGGGTGTCCCGGGCGAGGAACAGCGGCCCGACCGTGCCCTGCGCGGCTCGGTACTCGACGATCGCCTGGCTGGTGGCGAGGATGTGCCACTCGTTGAACGCGACGTCCAGGCTCGAGCCGCGGTGGCCGGACGTCCCGAACGACACCCGCTGCTCGGGCACCGACGGGTCTGGCCGTTCGGCGAAGTAGGCCGTGACCAGGGCGGGGACGTCGACCAGGTCGGCGGGCTGGGCCGGCTGGCCGGCGCGAGGGCTGCGAGACATGGCGCTAGGTGTATCACCCGGTGCG
>DAIRVJ010000144.1:0-5259 GCA_036802895.1 Candidatus Nanopelagicales bacterium | reverse complement strand
GGCTCGGCCGCCGTCACCCGCAGGCCTTCGCCGGCGAACGGCCGGACGACGACGCCGGCGTCCTCGGCGAGCCCGGCGAGCTCGGCCGTCCGATCGCCGAGCCGGACCCACACGAAGTTGGCCTGGCTGTCGGGGACGTCGAGGCCGAGGTCCTGCAAACCGGCCCGCAACCGCTCCCGCTCCGCGACGAGGGTGGCCACCCGATCCAGCAGCTCCGGCTCCGCGGCCAGCGACGCGAGCGCGGCCTGCTGGGCGAGCGTGCTGACCCCGAAGGGCACGGCCGTCTTGCGCAGGGCCTCGGCCACCGGGTCGTGGGCGATCGCGAACCCGACCCGCAGCCCGGCCAGGCCGTAGGCCTTGGAGAAGGTGCGCAGGACGCACACGTTCGGCCGGTCCCGGTACAGCTCGACGCCGTCGGGGACGTCGGGGTCGGTGACGAACTCGCGGTACGCCTCGTCGACGACGACGAGCAGGTCGTCCGGTACGGCGTCCAGGAACGACTCGAGGGCGACCCGACGGACCGCCGTCCCGGTGGGGTTGTTCGGGTTGCACACGAAGACCAGTCGGGTGCGGTCGGTGACGGCGGCCCGCATCGCGTCGAGGTCGTGCCGGTCGGCTCCGTCCAGCGCCACCTGCACCGGGGTCGCGCCGGCGATCCGGGTGATGATCGGGTACGCCTCGAACGAGCGCCACGCGTAGAGCACCTCGTCGCCCGGCTCGGCCGTGGCCTGCACCAGCTGCTGGGCCACCCCCACCGACCCGGTGCCGACCGCGAGGTGGGCGCGCGGCACGCCGAACCGGTCGGCCAACGCGTCGACCAGGTCCGTGGAGGCGAAGTCGGGGTACCGGTTGACCGTGCCGGCCGCCCGGGCCAGCGCCTCGACCACCGACGGCAGCGGCGGATAGGGGTTCTCGTTGGACGAGACCTTGAAGGCCCCCTCGTCCGCGGGACGCCCGGCGCGGTACGGCGGCAGCGCGTCGAGCGCCGCGCGCAGCCTCGGTCCACCCATGGGGCGAGCCTACGGCGTGATCCTTTCGGCACCGTCGAGCCTCAACCGGTCTCCCCAACCTGCCGACACGAAGGGGGACAAGCACGGACGACTGCCCCGGACGCCGTGTCCGACCACGGTCGCCCACCTGGAGGGATTCCCATGGACGACCTGCTCGACGAGCTGGAGCCCCCGGCGACCAGCCGCGCCGAACGCGAGCGCCGGCGTCGCCTCGTCGCGGCCATCGGCATCGCCGGCCTGTCCCTCGTGACGGTCAGCACGCTGGCCTCCGGCGCCTGGTTCACCGACACCAAGGACCTCGGCAACAACCAGCTGACCACCGGCTCGGTCGAGCTGACCGTGGCGGGAGTCAGCAGCATCCCGTTCGCGGTCAGCAACATGGCGCCTGGGGACGTGCGCAGCGGCACCCTGTCCGTCGACAACTCCGGCAGCCTCGCCCTGCGCTACGCGGTCACCGCCACCAGCGTGACCGTCGACCCGCCCGGTGGCGGGGCCGGCAACCTCGCCGACCAGCTGGACGTGGCCGTGTACGCCGGCGCGACCTGCACCGGAACGCCGCTGTACAGCGGCCGGATCGGCAGTGCGGACACGATCTTCGGTGACACGGCGACCGGCTCCGACCCGGGCGATCGCACCCTCGCCGCCGGCGCGTCGGAGACGCTGTGCGTCCGGGCCAGCCTGGACGGACCGACCACCGGCAACCAGTGGCAGCTGACCGGGACCGAGATCACCCTCCGATTCGCGGCCGAGCAGACCGTCAACAACCCGTGACCCGACCGACGTGGGGCGCCGTGACGCGACGATGGGCCTTCCGGCTCGCGTTCGCGGCCTCCCTCGTCGGCATCGCCGTCGCCTACGGAAGCCCGCTCTGGTACCGCCTGCACGGACAGCGCCTGGTCGTCATCACCGGTGACAGCATGAGCCCGCACATGAGGGCCGGGGACGCTGCGGTGCTGCAGCCACTGAGCGGCTCGCAGCTGCGGGTCGGCCAGGTCGTCACCCTCCAGCCGCCGGGGCAGCGCACCTACGTCACGCACCGCATCGTCGCCATCGAGCGCAAGGTGGTGAAGGCGGACGGCGACTCCGGCTACCTCACCGACCCGGTCACCGGCAAGCCGATGACCAGCTGGTTCGTGCGCACCAAGGGGGACGGCAACCAGACCCCCGACGAGAACCTCACACCCATCGGCTCCATCCGCGGGCAGGTCGTGGACCGCATCGAGGGCTTCGGCAAGGTCCTGCTGTGGTCGCGAACGCCGTCCGGACGGCTCACCCTGTTCGCCCCGCCGCTGCTGCTGCTGCTCGGCGCCGAGCTGCTCGCCTGGCGGCGGGACCGCCGAGCCCGACGTCCCAGCTCGATGAGGGAGGCCGAGGTCCATGCGTCCGCGGTTCCCGCGTGAGAGCCTCCTCCGGCTGGCCGCCGGCGTGGCCCTGGGCGGCCTGAGCGCCGCCGGGATCGGGCTGACCACGTCGTCCGCCACCTTCAGCCGGAGTGTCGACGCCTCGCTCGGCACGATCGCCACCCGAGCGGCCTGCCCGTCGGGCAGCCCCTTCGCAGCGGCCGTGTTGGCCACCGCCCCGACCTTCTACTACCGCTTCGCCGAGGCCGCCGGCGCGGCGACGGTGGCGGACTCCTCCGGCAACGGCCACACCGCCGCCGTGCGGACGAGCTCGCCGGACGTCGGCGTCGCCCCACCGCTGGGCCTCGGCGTGTCCGGCACCGGCCTGGTGTGGTGCGACGACACCGGTCTGACCTCGCCGGCGATCCCGGGGACGCTGTCGAGCGGGAGCTTCGTCGTCTGGCCCACTGCCCGGCCGAACCTCGACGTGTTCACGATCGCCGCCTGGGTGCGGACCACCAGCACCGGCGGCGGCCGGATCATGGGGATGGGCAGCTCGACCTGGGCCAAGGACGTCCACTACGACCGGCAGCTGTGGCTGGACGACACGGGCCACCCGGTGTTCGGCGTCTACGTCGGGGTCACCGTGGCGCTGCGGGGCAGTGTGCCGGTGAACGACGGCGAGCCGCACTTCCTGGTCGCCACGGTGGGCCCGGACGGCGCCCGACTCTACGTCGACGGCGTCCTGGACCGGACCGACCCGGTGAGCCGCGCCGAGGTCTACACCGCCAACGAGCCGCGGGACCCCCCGCCCCCACCGGGCGGAAGCGGCGCGCCGACGCCCGACGGCCAGGGCTACTGGCGCGTGGGCTGGGACAACCTGGCCAACTGGGGCGCGGTCCAGCCCACCGACTTCGGCCTCGACGGGGTGGTCGACGAAGCCGCCCTCTGGGAGAGCGTGGCGCTGTCGGACGCCGAGGTCGGCGAGCTCTGGGCGGCCAACCACTGGTAGCCCTCACCCGTTCGGTCGCAATTCGACGACGCCTGGGAGTGTCCGGCCCGGTCCGACCGGCGAATCCCGTCTGCAACCGGCAGACTACGCAACGTGCCCACCCATCTGGACTCGCTGGTCGACCTCACCGAGCGACTAGCCAACGCCCGCTGGACCGACCTGGCCCGTCGAGCGACCGATCCGGCGACGTCGGCGAGTGAGCTGACTGCCCTGGGCCACCACCCCAGCTTCGCCGTGCGGGCCGCCGTCGCGGCCCATCCGGCCTGCCCTGCCGACGTGCTCTGGGTGCTGTCGACGGACGCCCACCGGTCGGTCCGCCGGGCGGTCGCCCAGCGCCGTCCGGCCGGGGCGGCCGACGACTGACCGAGTTCCGCGTCATGGTTCACCTCCAGCACCGTCCCACCGGCACGAGACCGCGTGGAAGGTGGAGCTCATGCTCGGTCGCAGTACCGCCCGGTGGGCGCAGGAGCGTGACTGCCTCGTGATCGAAGGGGCACTGACCTCCTCCGCGACGCAGCAGCTGCGCGAGACTGCCCAGCAGATGCTCGCCGACCCGGACCGGGTCTTCGTCTACCTCGACCTCTCGGGCGTGACCCTCGTCGACGCGGCGGGTTTCGGTGTCCTCGTCGGGCTGCGCCGCTTCGCCGGCGACCGCGTGGTCATCGTCGACCCCTCGCCGGCGGTTCGCCGGGCCGCGCTGCGCCTGCGCCTGACCGGCTTCCTCGGGCTGGCCGGGCAGCCGATGGGCCTGGTGCCGGTCCCCGCCTGACCACCACCCGCTGCGTCAGGTCGTCTCACTCTCCACGGCCTGCACGGCCGCGCGGGCGTCGCCTTCGGCGCCCAGCAGCACCGACACCCCCATGGACGCGAGCATCCGCCGCATGCCCTCACCGGCGTTCGCTGCGACGACCGTGTCGACCGCGTGCTCGCGCAGGAACCGGGCGACCCGCGCGTGGTGCGCTCCCTCGGCGCCCTGGTCGTGCGCGTCGTCCCACCCCACCTCGTGGACCTGCCAGCTGCGGATCGCGCCGTCGGCGACGTCGGCGACCGCCACCCGCTGCGCACGCCCCCACCGGGGGTCGACCGTGTCGTCCTCGGCCACCGGTACGCACACGATCACTGGCTCGCCCCCGACCCTCGGCCACCATGGACACCATGCCCGAGGGACACCTTGCCTGATCCCGCCGACCCGAGCCAGTCCCAGGGCATCCTTGCGGACGTGGGAACCGACGAACCGGCCCGACTGCGGCGCGACCACTGGAACGAGCGCTACGCGACGGTCGGCGCCGACCGGGTCAGCTGGCACCAGCCGACGGCCACGCTGTCGCTCGAGCTCGTCGAGGGCCTCGCCCTGCCGCGCGAAACCCCGGTCCTCGACGTCGGCGGCGGGGCCTCGCGGTTCGTGGACGGACTCGTCTCCGGCGGGTGGACCGACGTCACGGTGCTCGACGTCTCAGGCGCCGCGCTGGCGGCGGCCCGTCTGCGGCTGGGCGACTCAGCCGGCGTCCACTGGGTCGAGCACGACCTCTTGAGCTGGCAGCCCCCGAGGCGGTACGGGCTCTGGCACGACCGGGCGGTGTTCCACTTCCTGCTCGAGCACGACGACCGGGCGCGCTACCTGGCGCTGCTGCGCACCAGCCTGCTGCCGGGCGCGCACCTCGTCATGGGGACGTTCGCCGAGGACGGTCCGGAGTACTGCTCGGGGCTCCCGGTCGCGCGCTACTCGGCCGGCTCGCTGGCCCTGGCTCTGGGCGCCGGTGTCCACGTCGTCCGGACCGGCCGGGAGGTGCACGTGACGCCGTCCGGCGCCGAGCAACCCTTCACCTGGCTGGTCGCCCGCCTCGGCTGACCCTGGCTCGCGAGCACCGCGGACGCCGGTCCTCCCGTTCGTGGACGT
>DAIRVJ010000143.1:0-5273 GCA_036802895.1 Candidatus Nanopelagicales bacterium | reverse complement strand
CGGTCACCACCGGCCGGCTCGCCGCCACCTGGGGCTGCGTCCGGGGGGTTCCGTCAGCCCGGCCGGAGGGGCTCGGCGCCGCCGTCGCCGGAACTGTGCCGCGGGCCGCCGCGCTGCTGACGAGCGCACTGGTCCTCGCCGGTGCGGTCGGCGCCGCTGCCCTCGACGACGACAACGCCCGCAGCCTGCTGCTGCGCGCCGGAGTTGCTGTCGTCGCCGGGGTCACTGGCGCCCTGCTGGTGCGCCGGGCAGCCGTCCGCCGCCTCGGCGGGATCACCGGCGACACCCTCGGCGCCCAGGTCGAGACCGCGACCACCCTCGCCCTGACCGCCTTCGCCCTCGGCTGACCGTCAGACGATGCGGCGGACCCCCGGGAGTCGGACGAACGCGCTGGCGACCGCGAACGACAGCACGACCGCGAGGCCGGCGGCCGTCAGGAACTCGACCTCGGTGGGCCACGGCAGGTGGTGGGTGCCCAGGATGACCAGCACGAGGATGCCTTGGTGCAGCAGGAACGCGGCGAACGCCCCGCGACCCAGCTCCCGGGCCAGCGGGCCCTGCCGGTCGTAGCGGCGGCGGAAGACGTCGAGCAGCCAGATCGAGGCGCCAACCACGAGCAGCGCCTCCGGAACCGTGAGGAGCGCGGACTGCCAGGTGCCGCCACCGGCGAACGCGTCGACGTCCGCCTCGGTCACCGCGATCGCGGCGAAGACCGCCACGGCGAGCCCCAGCCCGGTCAGGGCGATCCGCCGGGCCGTGCGGGCCAGCGCGGGCGGGACGGGGTCGAACCAGCCGCGCTCGCCGGCGACCACGCCCAGGGTGAAGGCCACGATCCACGCGGGCGACTGGCCGAGCGCGAGGCGGAACTGCTCCTCGCCGAAGGGGGCCGCGATCCGCACGACGTACGACGGCACCATCACCGCCGCGACGGCCACGGCCAGGTGCGTCGCGGTCATCGGGGTCGGCGGCCGCGGCCGCTCGGGGACGACCCGGCGGATGAGCGCGTAGCTGACCGAGAACAGCAGCAGGACGCCGAGGAACCAGGTCGGCCCGGGCGCGGGCGGCCACAGGACCTCGGGCACGAAGGCCCAGAAGCCGCGACTCCAGCCGGCGTTGTCCGAGTCGACGTACTCGATGAGCGGGCTCATCAGCAGGACGAACCCGACCATCGGCACGAGCAGCCGCAGCGTGCGGTCGGCCAGGAAGCGCCGGGTCCCCTTCCGCCGCAGGGACCGAGGCGTCAGCATCCCGGCGATGACGAAGAACAGCGCGAGCCCGAACAGGCCGCCGATGACCCCGACCAGGCTGGCCACGGTCAGCCACGGCTCCCGCAGCGGCCCCTCCTTGAGCACCCACACGCCCAGGTCGGTCCAGGCGAACAGGGCATGGGCGACGATCACCGCCATGACCATGAGGACCTTGAGGTTGTCCAGGTAGCCGGTCCGGGCTCGGACGGCAACAACGGAACTGGACGTCGGCGTCGTCAGGACGGTCATGGTGACCTCCCGGTTGTCTCCTGGGACGAGCCAAGCGGTCGTCGCCGCCGTCCGCCAGGGGCCACAGTCCCGACGGTGGGCGATCACGGCCCGACGACCCCTCTCCCCGCCAGGACCGTCCGGCCCCACCTTGATCGCTGTCTGCCGACGGTTCGGGCCGATCAACGGCTCGACTTGACGGCAAAGCGTGATCAAGGTGGGGCCGGACGGTCCTGGCTGGGGGCCACGCGGCGGGCCTACGTTCGAAGGAGCCACCACGTCGGTGACTCAGGGAGGAAGAGCCATGCGGAACAACGTCAGAGCGGTCGTGCTCGTCGGAGTCGTCGCGGGGCTGATGATGGTGCCCACGACGGCCTTCGCCGAAGGGAACGGCGCCCGAGTGGGGGCGTATCACCAGCTCAGGCTGGAGCGGTTCGGGCAGGGCACGTTCGCCGCTTGGCAACGGGTGGTGCAGGACAGCCCGCTCGACACCAACAGCCGGGCGCTGGTCGTCACGGTGGCCACCGATCCGGACCCTGCTGATGGTGTCTACTACTACGCCGACGCCTACACCCGGGCCTCGCTGAACATCGGCAAGCCCGTGGGAGCCGTCACGAACCTGTCCTACGACTTCCAGTCGAACCAGGTCGGGGGCGGTGCGCCGCGAATCTCCCTGATCTTCGCCAACGGTGACGTGGCCTACCTGGCCGCTAGCTCCTGCAACACCCCGATCGCCGTCTCCGGTGGGACCTGGGGTCGCGCGGACTTCACCGGGTCGACCACGGCGACGGCCCTGCCGTGCACCATCTACGTCACCGGCATCACCGGCGGGACCTACACCTCGACGGCGACGCAGTCGGCCTGGACGGTCTACGCGACAGCCCACCCGACCCAGGTCCTGAACTACGACTTCATGGTCTGGGACGAGCCGGGCACCTGGACGGTCGACCGGGTCTCGCTGGGGACCGGATACATGTACAACAGCGACGGCAGGCACGCCGTCCGCTGCCGTACCGAGGCCTCCTGCTGAGCCAGCGCCCGATGGTGACGGCGTTGGCGCCGTCACCATCGGGCGGGGTCAGCCGCGCTTGCGCGCCGTGAACAGCAGGTACTCCCAGTCCATGACCGTCGTGCCGGTGCCGCGGTCGTGGCGGCGGGCCAGGTCGGCCAGGTCGCGGTCGAGGGCGGCGCTCCGCTCGGGCTCCTCGGCCAGGCCGCGGTACGTCGCGATCGTCGGGCCGTAGCGGGCCTTGAAGTAGTCGCGGAACTCCTCGGGCTCACCGAAGCGGTCGACCGTCACGGACTGCCGGCGTGCGATGACGTCGTCCACCCGGTCGGCGAGCAGGCCGGCGACGTGCTCCTCGCGGCCCCACAGCGGCGGTGGCTGTGCGCCCGGCGGGAGCGGCGGCGCGTACGGCTTCAGCACCGAGAACATCTGCCCGATGAAGCCCTCCGGCGTCCAGCTGATCAGGCCGATGGTCCCGCCGGGCTTGCAGACCCGGAGCATCTCGTCGGCGGTGGTCTGGTGGTGAGGGGCGAACATCGCCCCGACGCAGGACAGCACCGTGTCGAACTCGCCGTCCGCGAACGGCAGCGCTTCGGCGTCGGCCTCGCGCCACTCGAGGTCCACGCCGTGCCGCTGGGCCTGCTCGCGCCCGACGTCCAGCAGCTCGGGCGTCAGGTCGCTGGCCACGACCTGCGCCCCGGCCAGCGCGGCGGGGATGGCGGCGTTGCCGGCGCCGGCCGCGACGTCCAGCACGCGGTCGCCAGGCCGGACGCCGCAGGCCTGGACGAGGACACTGCCCAGGGTCGGGATGATCTCGGCGGCCACCGAGGGGTAGTCCCCGAGGGCCCACACGGCGCGGTGCTTGGCCTTCAGCGCACGGTCGGCGTCGACCGTGCCGGTCATTGCGGTCATCTCGTCCTCCTGATCGGTGGGGTGACCCGACCGAAGGTAGGAAGCGCGGACGGCCGCCCCTAGTACGAGATCTGTACTAGCCGGGGCGCCGACGCCGACCTAGCCTGCAACGCATGGGGTCCTCGTACCACCAGTTCTGCCCCGTCGCGAAGGCGATGGAGCTGCTCGACGAGCGATGGACGCTGCTCGTCGTCCGCGAGCTGGTGACCGGCAGCCGGCACTTCAACGAGCTGCGTCGCGGCCTGCCCCGGATGTCACCCACCCTGTTGTCCAAACGGCTGCAGCAGCTCGAGCGGGCCGGTCTGGTGGAGCGGCATCCCGAGGGGCAGCAGGTGCGCTACGACCTGACTCCCGCCGGGCGGGAGCTGCAGCCGGTCGTCGAGGCGCTGGGCGCCTGGGGCGTCCGGTGGGTCGGCGAGCTCGGCGACGAGGACCTCGACCCGAGCCTGCTGATGTGGGACATGCACCGCAACGTCGACCACTCCGTCGCCCCGGACGGCCGGACCGTGGTCCAGTTCCGGTTCCCCGACGTGCCCGCCGGGTCGCGCGACTGGTGGCTGGTCATCACGCCGGACGACGCCGACGTGTGCGACGTCGACCCCGGGTTCGCGGTCGCCGTCACGGTGACCGCCAGCCTGCGGCGGATGGTCGAGGTGTGGCGCGGTGACGTCAGCTGGGCGGCCGCGCTACGGGAAGGTGCGGTCGAGGTCGACGGTCCGTCGGCGGTGCGGCGCGTCGTCCCGAGCCTGCTCGCGCAGTCCCGGTTCGCCGCCGTCCCCCGCCCGGCCTAGCGGCGCACCGACCCCGCCAGCCTATTCCCTGGTCCCCCTTCCGAACCCCGCAGACCCTCACTTGATCGGCGTGTGCCGACCGATCGGACTGTTGGACGGCGCGATCGGTCGGCCAACCGCGATCAACGGGCGCGGCAAGAACTGGAGCCGAGAGTCGCCCGCGCGCGGGAGCCTGATCGCGGGACGTCGTCCTGGTCGACCAGGTGATCGGCATGTGCCGACGAATCGAAGCGCTGTACGGCGCGATCCGTCGGCGAACCGTGATCAACGAACCGGTGGCCAGGGACGGCGGGCGGCGGAACGGGACGGGGGACTGCGGGGCGGTCAGACCGAGCCGGCGTTGACGATCGGGTGGACCTCGGACTCCCCGCACAGCACGACCATCAGGTTGCCGACCATGGCCGCCTTCTGCCGCTCGTCCAGCACGACCAGGCCCTTGCCCTGCAGGTCGTGCAGCGCCATGTCCACCATGCCGACCGCACCGTTGACGATCTTGCGGCGGGCCGCGATCACCGCGTCGGCCTGCTGCCGGCGCAGCATCGCCTGGGCGATCTCGGGCGCGTAGGCGAGGTGGGTCAGCCGGGCCTGCTCGACGACGACGCCGGCTTGGGCCAGCCGCACCGACAGCTCCTGGCGCAGCGCCTCGGAGACCACCTCGACGTCGCTGCGCAGCGTCGTCTCCTGGGCCTCCTCGTCGCTGCTCTCCCCGTGGTCGTAGGCGTAGCTGCTCGCCAGGTGCCGCAGCGCGGTCTCGCTCTGCGTCGCGACGTACCCCTCGAAGTTCTCCACGTCGAAGACGGCCCGCACCGTGTCGGCGACCCGCCAGACGACGACGGCCGCGATCTCGATCGGGTTGCC
This sequence comes from Candidatus Nanopelagicales bacterium, assembly GCA_036802895.1. GTDB lineage: Bacteria > Actinomycetota > Actinomycetes > Prado026 > Prado026 > DAIRVJ01. The sequence continues at coordinate 231 of DAIRVJ010000143.1, read as the reverse complement.
GCGCCGGTCGTTGACCTTCAGCTTCTCGCCGTTCAGCGTTCGGGCGCGCAGGCTCACCTTGTAGCGGCCAGGCATCTTCGCCTTCGCGGACGATGTCTCGCCCTCGGACCGACCGGCACCCGCGGACGACGAGCCCTGGGGGTCACGCACCGCGGAGACGTTGCTGTAGAAGGGGTTCGCCCAGTGGAAGCCGGGCTCCTTGCAGGTGCCCTTGTAGCTGCCGAACAGCAC
>DAIRVJ010000142.1:0-5324 GCA_036802895.1 Candidatus Nanopelagicales bacterium | reverse complement strand
CGGGCCTCCACCGAGCCGCCCTGGGCCTGAGCGACCGCCTGCACGATGGCCAGCCCGAGCCCAGCCCCACCGCTGCTCGACGCGGCGGACCCACGGCTGAACCGCTCGAAGGCATGGTCGCGGGCCGCCTTCGAGAACCCGGGCCCGTGGTCACGCACGCCGATCCGGGCCGTCCCGTCGACCTCGGCAGCGACCAGCTCGACGTCGCCGGACCCGTGCCGCAGCGCGTTGTCGACCAGGTTGGTGATCGCCTGCTCGAGGCGCTGCCGGTCGGCCACCACCGTGAGCCCGGAGGGGACCTCGACGACGAGCGCGCGTCCTTGCGCCTGCGCCCGCCGGCGCTGGCGGTCGGCCGCCCGCACCACCACCTCAGCGACCCGCAGCGGCTCACAGTGGACGGGGAGCCGGCCCTCGTCCACCTGAGCGAGGACGAGCAGGTCGTCAGCCAGGCGGCACAGCCGCTCGGTCTCCTCGGCGGCCGACGCCAACGCGGCCTCGAGCTCGGCGACGCTGCGCGGACCCATCAGCGCCACGTCGATCTCGCTCTTCAGGATCGTCAGCGGCGTCCGCAGCTCATGGCTGGCGTCGGCGACGAAGCGGCGCTGCTCGGCGATCGCCGAGCGCTCGCCCGCCCGCGCCCGGTCCAGTCGCTCCAGCATGTCGTTGAGCGTGCGGCCGAGGCGCCCGAGCTCGTCGTCCACGGCCGGGACCGGCAGTCGCACGTCGGGTTGGTCGGTGACCTCCTCCGCCCTGCGCCGCATGGCGTCGACCGGCCGCAGGGCCAGGCCGGCCACCGCGTACCCCACGCCGCTGGACACCAGCAACGCGGCGCCCAGACCGATCACCTCGAGCAGGAGCAGCGACGACAGGGCCTCCCGCTTCTCGTCCAGCGAGGCGCCCACGACGACCACGAACCCTTCGCCGCGGGCCTGCACCGGCACGGCCAGCAGGCGGATCGACTCGTCGAACCTCGCGTCGCCGGGGCGGTCGGCGAAGACCGCCACCGTCTGGGCGCGGGTGAGATCAGCCGGATCGAGCAGCGGGAGACCGGCTGCCGCGGTGGCCGCGACGATGCTCCCGTCGTCCCCGAGAACCTGGGCGATGCTCTCGTCCGACTCGAGCGCGGGCGCGTCCGGACGCGCCAGCCGGTCCGGTGACGCCTGGACGGCGGCACTGACCTCGCTGGCGCGCGCGCGAAGGCCGCGGTCGAGCGTCTGGCCGAGCTCGGCGTCGAAGCGCAGGTAGACGAAGGCGCCGACGGCCGACAGCACCGCCACCAGGACGCCGGCGAACGCCAGGGTGACCTGCCAGCGCAGCGGCAGTCGGCTCACGGCGTTTCCGCAGCGAGCAGTCGGTAGCCCACGCCACGAACCGTCTCGATGGACGACGTCCCGAAGGGTCGGTCGACCTTGTCACGCAGGTAGCCGACGTAGACGTCGATGACGTTGGAACGGTTCTCGTAGGCGTCGTCCCAGGCGTGCTCGAGCAGGGTGAGCCGGGACACCGCCTCTCCCGCCCGACGCATCAGCACCTCCAGCAGGGCGAACTCCTTGGGCGTCAGGTCGATCGGTGTCCCCGAGCGGGAGACTCTCCTGGACGCCGGGTCGAGCTGCAGGTCGCCGACCTCGAGGACCGGCGAGCGATCGCCGCCCAGCCGACGGGCCAGCGCGCGCAGCCTGGCGAGCAGCTCGTCGAAGGCGAAGGGCTTGGCCAGGTAGTCGTCGGCGCCGCTGTCGAGGCCGGCGACCCGGTCGGCGACCGAGTCGCGGGCGGTGAGCATGAGCACGGGGGCCGCCACACCGTCCGCCCGCAGCTGTCGGCACGTGTCGAATCCGTCGATCCCCGGCAGCATGACGTCGAGGACGACCGCGTCGTAGTCGGTGGCGCCGGCCATCCACAGGGCGTCCTCGCCGCACCCGGCGAGGTCGACACTGAGCCCGTGGGCGGCCAAGCCTCGCCGGATGATCCCGGCGAGCTTGGCCTCGTCCTCCACGATCAGGACTCGCATGCGGCCCAGAGTCCCACAGCGCCCTCACCGGCAGCCGACGAAGAAGAGCCTTCCCCCGGGCGGGTACTCGGCGACCACGCCGACCCCGGACGCATAGAGCTTGTACTCCACCTCGCCCTCGGGCTGGATGAACTCCTGCACCCGGATCACGTCGGTCATGACCCGCTGGCCGACCTTCGTGCGCAGCCCCGTCTCCTCGACCCGGTCGCTCTCCGTGGTCAGCCCCGGGACGTCCTCGAGGTGCCACTGCTGCCCCAGGCGTGGTCGGGAGGGCATCGCCACGCCGAGCCGGTCGGTGTCCCTGCCGTACAGCCAGGTGCCAGCGGTGTCGACGACGAGGCCGTCCCGGATGTTCTTCACCTGCTCGCCGAAGTAGTACACGGTCCCGTCGTCCGCCTGGGCGAAGTAGTCGATCGTGATCTCGACGATCGCGCCATCGGCGTAGGCCCGGTCCTCGATGACGACCGTCTCGACCGGCTTCCCGGCCACGACGAAGGTCTTGGTCCGCGGCAGGACGGTGCGAACGGTGCGCTCCCGCACGCCCTCGTCGTCGGTCCCTCTCAGCTCACATCGGGTGTACGTCGTGAGGGGGAGGTAGCGGTTGTCGATCCGCAGCGGGTGGCTGAACGTGGGCGAGCCACCGGCGCGGGCGGCGGCGCCCTGGGCGCCGGCGGCACCACCGGTCAAGGCGAGGCCACCCACGGCGAGCATCCCCGCCGCAGCCATCGTGGTGCCCACGCGTCGGGTGGTCGGACGGTTCCGGACGGTCATGGTCGGCTCCTCGCTCTCGGTTCGCACGGTCGCGATCCGGTGAGGGTCCCCCAGCCTCGATGAGGGAACGATGAGCGCGACGCGCCGGAACGTGACGAAGTTCTCCTTGCCTTGCCGCGGCTGGCTGCCGACATACCCTGTGAGGGAGGGGGATTCATCGATGAGGTACGCCAGCGACATCGCCTCGATCGCCGTCCGCGTGGAGATCGGCCCACAGGGTGGGCTCGACTGCCTCGGCTGCACCGAGCCGGGACACCACTCACGGACCTGCGACGAGATGATCAGCCACCTGCGCGTCCACCAGGCCTACGGTGACCACGTGCCGATGAGCCTGATCCACCGGCTCGAGGACTGCCGCACCGTCGTCGACGGAGTCGCCGGCCCGCACAGCCCAAGGGACGCGCCGTGCGCGCTGTGCGACCCCGAGGACGACGCTCACCCGGCCCACACGCCGACCAGCGTCAGGGGTGCACGCATCCCGGACTGACCGACCCGCTCATCGGGTGTCCGCGATCTCCACGATGCCGAGGGGCGAGGTCGGGAACGGGCGGGCGACCCGCACGGTGACGGAGTCGTCCGAGCCGCGGTGCGCCAGCCGGTAGGTGTCCGGCCCGACTCGGCTGACCGCCGGTTCGCCGATCCCGTACACCGAGCGCGCGTACAGCGTCACCATGTCCACCGGGTCGCCCCGCCACGGCTGGTGCCCTTGGTCGACCGACCGCTGCGCCTGCTCGGCCTCCGCCAGGCTGTCGTCCGGCCACATCCGCCAGGCGGGCGGCGCGGCGACGTCGACCACCAGCCGGTCCGGCGAGCTGAGCCGCATGACCCGGAAGCCGGCCGTCCGGTCCAGCCCGATCCCGAAGCTCAGCACCGCCTCGAAGTCGCCACTGATCGAGACCTGCTTCAGCGTCGGGAAGCCCGGGAGCACCGTGTCCGGGCCCCGGTAGGGCGTGATCGGCGTGCCGGCGTACCTGGCAACCGCGTCGTGGATGACGATCTGCAGGAACGACCGGCCCTGCAGGGCGACCACCCGGTCGGACGGGTCCTCGCGAACGGCCGGGACGTAGCCGACCCGCACGTCCCCGAACGGCTCGCTCAGGTCGAAGACCGCCCGCTCGTAGGTCCCGTGCCGCCCGGTCCGGATCGCCTGCAGGACGGCGACGTCCATCTGCGGTCGGATGATCGGGAAGGGCGCGGGCAGTGCCCGCGGCTCGATCGGCCAGACCGGTCCGGCCACGGTCGTCGGGGTAGCGGACGGCGAGAGGGAGGACGGGCTTGCCGACGGCGAGACCGGCGACGAGGAGCGAGACGGCGAGGCCGAGGGGGACGCGCCGGGGCCGGTCGAGGTGCCGCACGCCGCCGCCGCGACGAGCAGCAGCCCGGACGTGAGGACAGCAACCGGAACGAGACCACGTGTGCGCACGATGACCGCCTCCCCAGTGGAGCGCTCGCACCGGATCCGCCACCTTCAGCGTCCCCTCGTCCGAACGGACAGACCAGAGGCGTTCGTCCGCGCGCCCCGGCCGGGGGGTTACACGATGGACGGGTGAGCCGGCCGTCCGTCGATCCCGTGGTCTGGCAGCCACCGCCTCGCCCGGCCCGGTCCCGCCGGGATGCCAACGACGTGCCGATCGCCCCCGCCCGGGTGTACGACGTGGGCGGCGAAGGCCCGGAGGACGTGCTGCTCGATCCCGCCGACGGCAGCGTGCTGACCGGGGTGAGCGACGGGCGGCTGCAGCGTCTGCACCCGGACACCGGTGCGGTCAGCACCGTCGCCGACACCGGCGGCCGCCCGCTGGGCCTGGACTGGCTGCCCGACGGCCGGCTGCTCGTGTGCGACGCCCGGCGCGGACTGCTGGCCGTCGACCTGCCCTCGGGGCGGGCCGACGAGCTGGTCACCTCCGTCGACGGCGCGCCCATGCGGTTCTGCAACAACGCGGCCGTCGCCGACGACGGCACGATCTGGTTCACCGACTCCTCGACCCGGTTCGGCATCGACTTCTGGAAGGCCGACATCCTGGAGCACTCGGGAACCGGCCGACTGCTGCGCCGCGACCCGGACGGCACCGTCGAGACCGTGGCCGCCGGGCTGCAGTTCGCCAACGGCGTCGCACGCGCCGGGGACCCGGCCGAGGTGTTCGTCGCCCAGACCGGGAGCTACGAGGTGTCCCGGCTGCGCCCAGGCACCCCCGAGAAGCCGTCGGCGCTGACGCCGCTTGCCACGAACCTGCCCGGCTTCCCCGACAACATCTCCACCGGCTCGGACGGGCTGGTCTGGGTCGCCCTCGCCAGCCCCCGCAACGCGCTGCTGGACCGCCTGGCGCCACTCCCCCCGCTGCTGCGCCGGGCCGTGTGGGCGCTGCCGGAGGCCGTGCAGCCGAAGCCTGCGCACCAGATCTGGGTGCAGGCCTTCGACCCGACGACGGGCCGGGTCGTGCACGACCTGCAGGGGGCCCATCCGCGCTTCGGCATGGCCACGGGGGTCCGTGAGCAGGACGGCGCCGTGTGGATGGGCAGCCTGGTCGGCACCACCGTCGCCGTCCTG
>DAIRVJ010000141.1:0-5364 GCA_036802895.1 Candidatus Nanopelagicales bacterium | reverse complement strand
GTTGTCGCGCAGGTAGTCGAAGCCGAACTCGTTGTTGGTGCCGTAGGTGATGTCGCAGGCGTACTGCTCACGGCGCTCGGCGGGCCGCATGCTGGCCAGGATCACCCCGACCGAGAGACCGAGGAAGCGGTGGACCCGGCCCATCAGCTCCGACTGGTACTCGGCCAGGTAGTCGTTGACCGTGACGATGTGCACGCCGCGACCGGTCAGGGCATTGAGGTAGGACGGCAGGGTCGCGACGAGGGTCTTGCCCTCACCGGTCTTCATCTCCGCGATGTTCCCCAGGTGCAGCGCAGCCCCGCCCATCAGCTGCACGTCGAAGTGCCGCTGACCGAGCGTGCGCTTCGCCGCCTCGCGCACGACCGCGAAGGCCTCGGGCAGCAGGTCGTCGAGCGTCTCACCGTCGGCGAGTCGCTGCTTGAACTCGTCGGTCATCGCCCGCAGCTCGGCATCGGTGAGCGCAGCGAAGTCCTGCTCGACCGCGTTGACCTGTTCCGCGATCCGGTGCAGCTTCTTGAGGATCTTGCCCTCGCCGGCGCGCAGGATCTTGTCGAGGATGGCGGGCACGCGGTCACTCCCGTGGTCGAAGGCGGCCACCCGGTCTGGGCGCACCGCGGCACGGCGGGTCACCGCCGTCCGGCCATCGTAATCGGATGGTGACCGACCTGCCTGGACCGCTTGGATGGCGGGGTGGCCACCGACGAGCCGATCCCGACCCTGACCGACGGCGTGGTCGTCCTGCGCGCCGCCGTCCCGGCCGACCTGGGCGCCATCACCCGCGCCTGCCAGGACGCCGACTGCCAACGCTGGACGACCGCGCTGCCGTTCCCCTACACCGAGGACGATGCGCGGTGGTTCGTCGAGGAGTCGGTGCCCCGCGACTGGGCCAACGGCCGCGCGGTGACGTGGGCGGTCGCCGGCGTGGACGAGCCGCAGGAGTGGGCCGGCAGCATGAGCGTGCGGCTGCTCGACCGCGAGGACGACCTCGGGGACGTCGGCTACCTGACCGCCCCGTGGGCCCGCGGTCAGGGGTGGACGACGCGGGCGCTCACGCTGGCCTGCCGGTTCGGCTTCGGGCCGTGGCGGCTCGGCCGGCTGGAGTGGCGGGCGCTGATCGGCAACGACGCCTCCCGCCGGGTCGCCGAGAAGGTCGGTTTCCGGTACGAGGGGGTCCAGCGGTCGCGGCTGGTTCGCCGCGGCGAGCGGCTGGACGCCTGGTCGGGGGCCCTGCTGCCCGAGGACCTGGCATGACCGGGCGAGCCGTCCCGACGCTGGCCGCCGGCGACCTGGTCCTGCGTCCGTGGTCGGCGGCCGACGCGCCCGCCGTCCTGCGGCTGGCCGACGATCCCGCGGCCCGGGCCTGGTCGGCGTCGCTGCGCCCGGTGCACACGCCCAAGCAGGCGCGCGCCTGGCTCGCGGGGCGCGTGGGCGCGGACCGGGTGCACTGGGCGGTGAGCGACTCGGCGACGGGTGAGGTGGTCGGTCGGGTGGGTCTGCACCGCATCGACGATGAGCAGCGGGACGCCGAGATCGGGTACGGCGTGCTCGCCGGCCGGCGGCGCACCGGGGTGGCCCGGGAGGCGGTCGGGGCCGCGCTCGGCCACGCGTTCGGCGGGCTGGGGCTGGCCCGGGTCAGCCTGCGGCACGCGGTGGGCAACCAGGCGTCCTGCGCGGTGGCCCGCGCCTGCGGGTTCACCCTCGAGGGCGTCGAGCGGTCGGCGCTGGACCACGGCGACGGCGTCCGGCACGACGCCCACCTGCACGCCCGGCTGGCCGCCGACCCGAACGGTCCGCTGCCCCCGCCCCCCGTGCCGGTCGAGCCGGTCGAGGTCGTCGCCGGCGCCCTCCAGCTTCGCCCATGGGAGCGCCGTCACGCGAGCGCCGTCGTCGCCGCGTCCGCCGATCCGGTGATCCGGCAGTGGAACGACCCCAGGGTCGCCGATCCGGAGGCCGCCCGGGCCTGGGTCGACCGGGCCAGGGACTGGGGCACCCACGCCACCTGGGCGGTCCACGACGTGACGACCGGCGACGTGCTGGGCAACGTCAGCCTGCACCGGGTCGAGCCGGAGCACGCGCGCGGCGAGGTCGGCTACTGGGTGCTCCCGCAGGCCCGCGGACGGGGCGTGGCGTCCACGGCGGTGGCCGCGGCCACCCGGTTCGCCTTCGGCGCGCTCGGCCTCCAGCGGGTCGAGCTCATTCACGCGATCGACAACCCGGCGTCGTGCCGGGTGGCCGAGAAGGCAGGCTTCCTCCGCGAGGGGCTCTTGCGCTCGGCCTACCGGTACGGCGACGGCCGGCTGCACGACGACCACCTGCACGCGCGCCTGGCCACCGACCCGGAACCGGGCTAGGCCGGCAGGGCCGACCGCACGGCCGGGGCCAGGTCGCCACGGTCCGCGACCTCGACCGCCGAGAGCCCGAGCCAGCCGGCGAGCGCCGTCAGCTCGGCGGCCAGCTCGGCCGCGGTACCCGCCGGAGCGTCCGGTTCGGCGAAGGCGGCCTGGACGAGCAGCACGCCGCGTGCCCGCTCGCTCTTCAGGTCCACCCGGGCCACCAACCGGTCACCGAGCAGGAACGGCAGGACGTAGTAGCCGTGCACCCGCTGCGGCGCCGGCACGTAGATCTCCACGCGGTAGCGGAACCCGAACAGCCGCTCGGCGCGGGAGCGCTCCCAGACCACCGGGTCGAACGGCGCCAGCAGCGCGCGGGCCGATACCCGACGTGGCAGCCTGGCGTGCGGGTCCAGGTACGCCGGACCGCGCCAGCCCTCGACGTGCACGGGCAGCAGGCCGCCGTCCTCGACCAGCTCGGCCACCCGGGCCCGCGCGTCGGCCACCGACAGCCGGTAGTAGTCGCGCAGCTCGCGCTCGGTCGCCACCCCGAGCGACCCGACCGCCCGGCGGAGCAGCTCGCGCTGGGCGTCCGACCGGTCAGGGGTCGGGGTGCTCAGCACCGCGGCCGGGAGCACCCGCTCGGGCAGGTCGTAGAGCCGCTCGAAACCCCGCCGGGACGCCGTGGTGACCTCCCCCGCCCAGAACAGGAACTCCAGCGCGCGCTTGACGTGCGACCAGTCCCACCACGGCCCCGCCCTGCGCGGTCGATCGGTGTCGTGCAGGTGCTCCAGGTCGCCGGCGGACACCGGGCCGTTGCGGCGCACCTCGGCCAGGACGTCGGCGACGAACCCGGGACGCTCCTCGGCGATCCGTCTCATGCCTCCCCACGACTCGGTGCGCGCCTGCGCCATCCGCCAGCGCAGCAAAGGCTGGACGTCGACCGGCAGCAGCGAGGCCTCGTGCCCCCAGTACTCGAACAGCTCCCGCGGGGCCTGGTAGGCGGCCCGGTCGAGCAGCCGCACCGGGTACGGTCCGAGCCGGCTGAACAGGGGCAGGTAGTGCGCCCGGGTCAGCACGTTGACCGAGTCGATCTGGAACAGGCCGGTGCGGCCCACGACTCGGCGCAGCGCCCGCCGGTCGGGCACCCCGACCGGCCGCGGGTCGACGAAGCCCTGCGCAGCCAGCGCGAGCCGACGGGCCTGGGCCGTCGACAGCCGCTCGGTCACGGGTCAGCAGCTCGCCCGGATCAGGTGATCTCGAGGAGCTTCTCGCGGACGGCGTACACCACGGCCTCCATCCGGGAGTGCAGCTGCAGCTTCTCCAGGATGTTGCGGATGTGGTTCTTCACCGTGTTCTCGCTGATGTAGAGCATCCGGGCGATGTCCCGGTTGTTCATCCCGCGGGCCACCAGCCGCAGCACCTCGAGCTCGCGCTCGGTGAGGCGGGGGGCCGGTACCGACTCGCGCGCCGACTCCTTGGTCATCGACGCGAACTCGCTGATCAGCTTCGTGGCCATCGAGGGGCTGATCAGCGACTGGCCACCGGCGACCGCGCGGATCGCGGTGGCCACCTCGTCGATCGAGATCTCCTTCAGCAGGTACCCGGTCGCCCCGGCCTTCAGGGCCTCGAAGAGGTCGGCCTCCTCGTCGCTGATGGTCAGCATGACGATCGCCGCGGACGGCACGACCTCCTTGATGGCGCTGCAGGCCTCGATGCCCGACCGGCGGGGCATCCGGATGTCCATGAGAATGACGTCAGGCAGCAGGTCGGCGGCCAGCTCGACGGCTTCGGCGCCATCCCCCGCCTCGCCGACCACGTCGATGTCCGGCTCCTGGGCGAGCACCATCTCCAGCCCGCGCCGGAACAGCGCGTGGTCGTCGACGACCAGCACCCGGATGGGCGCCGGGGACCCGCCCGCGTCGGTCACACCGCTCCTCCCGGTACCGGACCCTCCGGTGGGACGAATCATGGCACGCACGGCAGCCACTCGGACCGCCTGATGCGGCCGCGAGGGCTAACCCTGCATGTCGAGCCGGATCACGCCGTAGTCGTAGCCGCGGCGCCGGTAGACCACCGACGGCGACTCGGTGACTGAGTCGACGAACAGGTAGAAGTCGTGGCCCACGAGCTCCATCTCGTACAGCGCCTGGTCCAGGGTCATCGGTTGCGCCGGGTGGACCTTCTCGCGCACCAGGAGCGGCCCCTCGGTGTCGGGGTCGACATCGGCGACGTCGGGCGGTCCGGTGACGACCACGACCTCGTCGGGCACCACGACGGTGGTCGGCTCGCTGTGCTTGTTCTTGTGATCGGCCCGGCGGTCGGCGGCCCGACGCAGTCGGCCCTCCAACCGGCCGAACGCGACGTCCAGAGCCGCGTACTTGTCGTCGGACGCAGCCTCGGCGCGGATCACCGGGCCGCGTCCGCGGCAGGTGAGCTCGACGACGAAGGCGCGGTCGGCGAGGCGAGGATTCGCCTCCTTGGACACCTCCACGTCGACCCGCTGCAGGGAGGGGTCGAGCCGCTCCGCCTTCGTCAGCTTGTCCGCCACGTGCGCGCGAAACCGCTCGCTGACATCGACATGGCGTCCCTTGACGACGATGTCCACCTGACCTCCTCGAGGGTGCGGAGCCGGCGGGCACCCGCCCGGCCGACCTGGTCTTCGACCCCACATCCGCCTGCTGAGGGTCTCGCAGCGCTGCGCGCCACTACTGCCCTTCTCCCGGTTCGGGAGCCATGGGGACCCCCGTCGGGGCAGGACTTACCCCTAAGCCGCACCGTGATCGGACGACGACGAGTCGCCTTACGTGGGCCGTTTCGCCTGCGGCTGGCATCGGCTAGCCGGACCGGTCGCTCGCAGCGCGAGCGGCCGACACCGGCGCAACCACGGACCCGAGCGGGTGCCACGTCCCGACCCTAGCCGCTCGGCGGGGCGGCGTCGCCGGGCTCGCGCGGGACACCCCTCATGGAGCAGCCGGATCCCGCGTCGGCACCCGTCGGCGGGTCGCCGCGACCACCGCCGCGGCTCGGACCG
>DAIRVJ010000140.1:0-5398 GCA_036802895.1 Candidatus Nanopelagicales bacterium | reverse complement strand
TACGTGTTCGGCGGCGCGATCCCGCTGCCCGGCGGCGGTTCCTACCGCGAGTACCTGATGCCGGGGATCTTCGCCCAGACCCTGGCGTTCGCGGCCGTCACCACGGCGATCGGCATGACCGAGGACATGAACAAGGGCATCATCGACCGGTTCCGGTCGCTGCCCATGGCTCGCTCGGCGGTGCTCAGCGGGCGCACCACGTCCGACGTCGTCTACAACGCCGGGATCCTGGTCGTGCTGATGCTCTCGGGCCTGGCGGTCGGCTGGCGGGTCCACGACGGCGTCGCCCGGTTCGTGGCGGCGCTGGTGCTGATGCTGGGCTTCGCGTACGCCATGTCGTGGGTGGGCGTCTTCCTCGGCATGACCGTGCCGACCGTCGAGGTGGCCCAGCAGGTCGGGTTCATCACGATCTTCCCGTTGACGTTCCTCTCCAACGCGTTCGTGCCGACCCAGTCCCTCCCGTCATGGCTGCGGCCGGTGGCCGAGTGGAATCCGATCAGTGCGATCGTCGCGGCCTGTCGCGACCTGTTCGGCAACCCGACCATCGCCGCGACCAGCTTCCCGATGCGGCACGCCGTGCTCGTCTCCGTCGTGTGGATCGTCGTGCTGCTGGCGGTCTTCGCGCCGCTCGGCATCCGGCGGTACCGCTCCGCCAGCGCCCGCTGACCCTGGCGCCGACGGGCGTTCGGTGCTGGGATGGGGCGGGCGCCACGCGGCGCCGGGAGGGGGTTCACCATGACCGGACCGCTCGTTTCGACCCGCCGCCGTGCCCTGAGGCTCACGGCCGCCGCGGCGCTGGCCGTCGTCGCCGTGGCTGCGGCTGGCCCGGCCACCCCCGCCGGCGCAGCGGCGACCACGCCGTCGGCCGTGACCCTGGACGTCGGGATCTACAACGTCTACCTGGGTGCCGACCTCACCCCCCTGTTCGGCGCGACCAGCCTGCCCGACGCGATCGCCCGAGCCGGAGCCATCTACGCCGAGGTGCAGCGCACCGACTTCCCGCAGCGCGCGAAGGCCATCGCCCGGCTCGTGGCGCGGGAGCGGCCGGACGTGCTCGGTCTGAACGAGGTGGCGACCTGGGAGACCGCCCCGTGGGCCTTCGTCTCGACGCCGCTGGGCGTGGTTCCGGTGGCGACCGGCGCCTACGTCGCGACGTACGACTTCGAGCAGATCCTGCTCGACGCCTTCGCCGCGACCGGGGTGCCCTACACCGTGGTCGCCCGCAACACGAACTTCAGCAGCGCGTCCCTGCCGATCGCGATCCCGATCTCGGCGACGACCGCGGCCCGCTTCACCGACCACGACCTGATCCTCGTGCGCACCGATGCGCTGCGGCAGCTGAGTGTCGCCAACGCCCGCTCGGCGAACTACTCGGCCGCCTCGTCGTACCGGGTGTCGCTGCTGGGCCTGCCGATCGTCGTCGCCCGGGGGTGGTCGACCGTCGACCTCACCCAGCGGGGTCGGACGTTCCGGTTTGCGACGACCCACTTCGAGGCCTATGGCAACAGCCCGCTCAAGGACGAGTTCCGCAATGCCCAGGCGGTGGAGCTGGCCGCCGACCTGGCGGCGTCGCCCCACCCGGTCGTGCTGGTCGGCGACATCAACGCGCGGCCGACCCTGTGCCAGTCCGATCGGAACCCCCCGCAGGCCGAGGACGCCAACGTGGTGGCCTACGGCACCTTGGCGTCGATCGGTCTGGCGGAGGCCTGGCCGCTGGCGCACCCGCGCGACCCGTGCGGGGCGGCCGGCTGGACCAGCGGGCAGCAAGGCAGCCTGCTGGCACCCAGCACCCTCGACCACCGCATCGACGTGGTCTTCGTCAGCAACCAGTTCCGGGTGCTGCAGGCCGAGACGATCGGCGAGGAGGAAGCCGACCGGTCGACCCCCAGCGGCTTCTGGCCGTCCGACCACGCGGGCAGCGTGGCGAAGATCCGGCTGGAGGCGTCGGTCAGCCGCTGAACGGCTGGGCGTCGAGGATCCGGGCGGAGAGCTCCCGGCCGTTCGGCAGGGTGTAGCCCACGGTCGAGCCCACCGCCTCGCCCAGGACCGCCCCGCCGAGCGGTGACTGCGCGGAGTACACCTCGATGTCGACGTCGCCGGCCTGCTCGCGCGACCCGAGCAGGAACCGCTCCTTCTCGCCGTCCAGCGCGCCGCCCTCGAACTGGATGTCCACGACCATGCCGGCCTTCACCGTGCCGTCGGCCGCGGGTGCGTCGCCGACCTGCGCGGTCTCCAGCAGGTGGCGCAGCTGCTTGATCCGGGCCTCCATCTTGCCCTGCTCCTCCTTGGCCGCGTGGTAGCCGCTGTTCTCCTTGAGGTCGCCCTCCTCGCGGGCGGCCTCGATCTTCTTCACGATGAAGCTGCGGCCCTCGCCGGTGAGCTGGGCGTACTCGCTCTTCAGCCGGTCGTAGGCCTCCTGGGACAGCCAGGTCGTCACGGCGGGGCTCCTCGTGGGTTGGTCGGCGGCTTCCACAGCACTGCTCGACGACGAGGCTAACAAGGGTTGGCCGACGTCCCGCCGCTCAGCGGACCACCCGACAGCTGTCGACCCGGCCGAGGATCGCCCGGGCGGTCGTCACCACCCTGGCGCGGGTCTCGGTCTGGGACCGTCCGGACGGGACCTCCACGTCGCGCTCGCCGACGACGACACCGGTGGCGTCCTGGGCGACCACCCGGCAGACCGCCCGGTCGCCGGCGGACTTGCGGACGAGGAATCCGACCTGGACCTCGGTGTCCGACGAGACCTGGTAGGACAGCGTCGCCCAGGTGACGAACGGGCGAGTGGAGCGGGCCCACCAGAACAGCAGCGCGACGCCGACGACGAGGGCGCCCACCCCCAGCGCGACGGCCAGCGGAGCGACCCGGCGGCCACCCCGGGAACGGCCGTAGCGCTCCTCGAGCAGCCGCGGATCGGTCATGGGGCCTCACTGAAGGGGAGCGGGTGGGATGCCGATGTGCAGACTATGACGGTGCAGTTCCACGAGGACGACCTGGTCGAGGCGGCTCGCCGTGGCGACGAGTCGGCCTTCGTGGCGCTGTTCCGCACCCTTCAGCCCCCGCTGCTGCGCTACCTCGGCGCGTTGGCCCCCTCGTGGGCGGACGACCTGGCCGCGGAGACCTGGGCGGACGTGGCTGCCGGGCTGGCGACGTTCGAGGGTGACGAGACCGCGTTCCGGGCCTGGGTGTTCACCATCGCCCGTCGGCGACGGGTCGACCTCGTCCGCGCGCAGCTGCGCCGGCCGCCCGGGGTCAGCGACGACGAGCTGCTGAACCGTCCGGACGGCACGGACGTGGCCGCCACGGCCGAGGAGCGCTCGGGCACCGAGCACGCGCTGCGGCTGGTGGCCACCCTTCCTCCGGACCAGGCCGAGGCCGTGCTGCTGCGCGTCATCGGCGGCCTGGACGTGCCGCGGACCGCCAGCGTCATGGGACGCTCGCCCGGAGCCGTCCGGGTGCTCGTGCACCGGGGGCTGCGCCGGCTGCGTGAGCAGCTCACCCGGAGCCCGGTGTAACGAACGGTGGCCTCCCGGCGATACACCCACATGGACTGTGACGGCGACTGCCTCTGCACGCGGCACCCGCTGAACGCCTACCGGCTCGACGAGGACACCCTCGCGGCCGCCTCGGCGGGTCAGCCGGGCGACGACCCCGTCGCAGCGCTTCTCGTCGACGCGGCGCAGGGCGTGGGCTGGGTCGCCACGGCCGTCCCTGGCGAGGCGCCGGCCCTGCAGGCCTTCCGTACCGCCCGCCAGCGCGGGGAGAAGCTGGCCTCTCAGCGGGGCGAGAAGCTGCATCGAGCCGTCCGCCCAGCTCGTCGGCGCCGCTCCGGCGTCGTGATCGCCGCCACCGCCACCGCTCTGCTGGTCGGCGCCGGCTCCGCCGCGGCCGCCAGCGGAGGGCTGTCGGTCCCCGTGCGAGAGATGGCCCAGAAGGTGCTCGCCACGGTCGGCCTCGACGCGTCGTCCGGACGGGAGGGGCCGGACGACGCGCCTGAGGCCGGCACGCCGTCGGCGGCTCCTTCGCCCAAGGGCAGCCACGGTGCCGAGGTGACCAAGGTGGCCCAGGGCAGCGAGCTCCAGGGCAAGGAGAAGGGCGACGCGGTGTCCGACGTCGCGTCCCAGGGCCGCTCGGACGCCCACGGGACCGCGCCGAAGAGCAAGGGGCGCCCGGGGGACACCCATGGTGGGGAGGTGTCGGACGTCGCCAAGACCACCCCGCCGTCGGGCCAGGCCAAGGGGGCCAGCGTGTCCGGGGTGGCCTCCTCGCGCGCGCCGTCCGCGCCCGGAGCCGGCTCGGACCACGGCAAGGGGAGCAAGCCCGCGGGCGGCTGATCTCGCGCTGGACCGCCTGGCCCAGCCGCCCCGTCGTTCCTGGCACACTGGTCGAGCGACCGCCGACAGGCGGTCCGTCCGACTGTGTGGAGGCCCTGGGTGCGCGAGCCGCTGCGTCTGATGGCGGTGCACGCCCACCCCGACGACGAGTCGAGCAAGGGTGCGGCCACGATGGCCCGCTACGTGCGTGAGGGCGTCGACGTCCTGGTGGTCACCTGCACCGGTGGCGAGCGTGGCGACGTCCTGAACCCCGCGCTGGCCGAGGACCCGGACGTGCGCGCCGATCTGGCGGCCGTCCGCCGCCGGGAGATGGCCGCCGCTCAGGCCGTGCTGGGGGTGCGCCACCAGTGGCTGGGGTTCGTCGACTCGGGCCTGCCCGAGGGAGACCCGCTGCCCCCGCTGCCCGACGGGTGCTTCGCGCTGGTCCCGCTGGAGGTGGCCGCCGAGCCGCTGGTGCGGGCTGTCCGGGAGTTCCGCCCGCACGTGATGCTCACCTACGACGAGAACGGGGGCTACCCGCACCCGGACCACATCCGCACCCACGAGGTGTCGGTCGAGGCGTTCGAGGCGGCGGCCGACCCCGACCGCTATCCGGGCTGTGGCGACCCGTGGCAGCCGTTGAAGCTCTACTACCACCTGACCTTCCACAAGCAGCGGCTCGTGGCGTTGCACGAGGGGGCGCTCGGGCACGGCGTCGAGTCGCCGTTCGGCGAATGGCTGGCCACCTGGGAGGACAAGCCCGGCGATGCCGATCGGCTGACCACTCGGGTGCCCTGCGCCGACTACTTCCCGGTCCGCGATGCCGCGCTGAAGGCGCACGCGACCCAGGTCGACCCCGACGGGCGCTGGTTCACCGTGCCCCTGGAGGTCCAGGAGCAGGCGTGGCCCACGGAGGACTACCAGCTGGCGCGCAGCCGGGTGCCGACCACGCTGCCGGAGAGCGACCTGTTCGCCGGCGTCCACGTGCAGGTGGGGGGTGGGCTGCGATGAGCCTCGGCCCGGTGCTCAGCGAGGAGTTCACCGACGGCAGTCTGCCCGCCCCGGGCTGGCTGGGCTTCATCGTCATC
>DAIRVJ010000139.1:3441-5416 GCA_036802895.1 Candidatus Nanopelagicales bacterium | reverse complement strand
CACGCCACCGGTGGACCGACCTCGCCGAGGAGATCCAGGCCCACCGGTTCGCCTACTACGTCAAGGACGCCCCCACCGTCTCCGACGCGCAGTTCGACGCCCTGATGCGCGAGCTGGAGGAGCTGGAGGCGGTGCATCCGGGTCTGCGCACGCCGGATTCGCCGACCCAGATCGTGGGCGGCACCTGGTCGACGGAGTTCCGGCCGGTCGACCACCTGGAGCGGATGCTCAGCCTGGACAACGTGTTCGGCGACGAGGAGCTCGAGGCCTGGGCCGAGCGGGCCGAGCGCGACTGCGGCGCCGACCCGGCGCACCCGGTGCGGTTCCTGTGCGAGCTGAAGATCGACGGCCTGGCGGTGAACCTGCTCTACGAGGGCGGCCGACTGGTCCGCGCCGCCACCCGCGGCGACGGGCGCACCGGCGAGGACGTCACGCTGAATGTCCGCACCATCGCCGGTGTGCCGCACGTGCTGACCGCCGGGGACGGCGTGACCGTGCCGCGCCGGGTCGAGGTGCGCGGCGAGGTGTTCTTCCCGGTCGAGGGCTTCGCCGACCTCAACGCCTCGCTGGTCGAGGCCGGCCGGGCGCCCTTTGCCAACCCGCGCAACGCCGCGGCGGGATCGTTGCGGCAGAAGGACCCGCGGGTCAGCGCCACCCGTCCGCTGCGGCTGCTGGTGCACGGGATCGGCGCCCGTGAGGGCTTCGACATCGACCGGCAGTCGCAGGCCTACGAGCTGCTGAGGGGCTGGGGGCTGCCGGTGCCGGACAGCTACCGCGTGGTCGACGACATCGCCGCGGTGCGTGCGTTCATCGCCTACTACGGCGAGCACCGGCACGACCAGGTGCACGAGATCGACGGCGTCGTGGTCAAGATCGACGACGTGGCCCTGCAGCGGCGGCTCGGCTCGACCAGTCGGGCCCCACGCTGGGCCGTGGCCTACAAGTACCCGCCGCAGGAGGTGAACACCCGACTCCTCGACATCCGGGTCAACGTCGGGCGGACCGGGCGGGTCACCCCCTTCGGGGTGATGGAGCCGGTGCTGGTCTCCGGATCGACGGTCGGCATGGCCACCCTGCACAACGCGAGCGAGGTTCGGCGCAAGGGCGTGTTGATCGGCGACATCGTGGTGCTGCGCAAGGCCGGCGACGTCATCCCCGAGATCGTCGGCCCGGTGGTCGAGGCCCGCGACGGCAGCCAGCGCGAGTTCGTCATGCCGACGCGCTGCCCGGCCTGCGGCACCGAGCTCGCCTACGAGAAGGAGGGCGACGCCGACATCCGCTGTCCCAACGCCCGGACCTGCCCCAGCCAGCTGCGCGAGCGCCTGTTCCACGTC
The DNA here is from genome assembly GCA_036802895.1 of Candidatus Nanopelagicales bacterium. Lineage (GTDB taxonomy): Bacteria > Actinomycetota > Actinomycetes > Prado026 > Prado026 > DAIRVJ01. The sequence continues at coordinate 4,082 of DAIRVJ010000139.1, read as the reverse complement.
GCCAATCGCAGCGCGCTCGACATCGAGGCGCTCGGCTGGGAGGGGGCGCAGGCGCTGCTGGATGCCGGGGACGACGTGCTCACCGACGAGGGGGACCTGTTCGCACTCACCGCGGACAAGCTGCGTCGGGTACCGCTCTACACCAAGCTCGACGGCGAGCTGTCGGCGAACGGGCAGCGCCTGCTGGACAACCTCGACCGGGCCAAGCGCCAGCCGTTGTGGCGCGTCCTGGTGGCGTTGTCGATCCGCCACGTCGGGCCGACCGCGGCCCGCTCGCTCGCTCGAGCCCTCGGCTCGCTCGATGCCATCCGGGCTGCCTCCGCGGAGGAGCTGAGCGGGGTGGACGGGGTGGGACCGGTGATCGCCGAGGCGGTCCGGGAGTGGTTCACCGTCGACTGGCACGTGGCGATCGTGGACCGCTGGGCCGCGGCCGGCGTGCGGATGGCCGACGACCAGGACGACACCAGCCCGAAGACACTGGCCGGACTGACCGTCGTGGTCACCGGCTCGCTGGAGCACTTCAGCCGGGACGGCGCCAAGGAGGCGATCCTGACCCGCGGGGGCAAGGCCTCGGGCAGCGTGTCGAGGAAGACCGACTTCGTCGTGGTCGGGGCCAACCCGGGGAGCAAGGCCGAGAACGC
>DAIRVJ010000139.1:0-3341 GCA_036802895.1 Candidatus Nanopelagicales bacterium | reverse complement strand
CTGGTCGGCCTGCTCGACGACGTGGCCGCGATCGCCAAGCTGGCCGCTGCCTCGGTCGACGACATCGGCGCGGCCGCCGGGCGGGCCAGCGCCAAGGCGGCCGGCGTGGTCGTCGACGACACCGCGGTCACCCCGCGCTACGTGCACGGCTTCACGGCCGACCGCGAGCTCCCGGTCATCCGCAAGATCGCGATGGGGTCGCTGCGGAACAAGCTCTTCTTCATCCTGCCCGGCGCACTGATCCTCAGTCAGTTCCTGCCGTGGCTGCTCACCCCGCTGCTCATGGTCGGCGGCACCTACCTGTGTTACGAGGGGGCCGAGAAGGTCTGGGAGAAGCTCAGCGGTCACCACGAGACCGACGAGGACACCCCGGCCGCGGCCCGGGGGACGGGCGAGGAGGCCGAGCTGGTCAAGGGAGCGATCCGGACCGACTTCATCCTGTCCGCCGAGATCATGGTCATCGCCCTGAACGAGGTGGCCGAGCAGGCGTTCGTGTCCCGGGCCCTGATCCTGATCGTGGTCGCGTTCGCGATCACCGCGCTGGTCTACGGGGTGGTCGCGCTGATCGTGAAGATGGACGACGTCGGGCTGTATCTCGCCGAGCGCCCGTCCCGGGTCACTCAGCTCATCGGCCGCGGTCTGGTGCGCGCCATGCCCCGGCTGCTCGCCGTGCTCTCCACGGTCGGCATCGCCGCGATGATCTGGGTCGGCGGCCACATCCTCCTGGTCGGGCTGGACGACGTGGGCTGGCACGCGCCCTACGCCGCCGTCCACCACGTGGAGGAGTCGGTGGCCGACGCCACCGGGGCGCTCGGCGGCGTCCTGGGCTGGCTGGTGAACACCGGCGCCTCGGCCCTGCTGGGTCTGATCGTCGGCGCGGTCGTCGTCCTGGTGATGCACGTCCTGCCGCGCCGGGGGTCGGCGCGCGCCGCCGCCCACTGAGCCGAGGACGCCGGGGGGCGGATTCGCGGTGCGTGACACCGCCGTCACCCGCTCGGCCTAGACTCGCGGCCAGAGCACTCCGCTCGCCGCCCGCCGACGCCAACGGTGGGTGACGGTGAGGGGGTGTGCGTCCGTGTCCGTCTGTGTGAGTCAAGCCCGAGCACGTCCGTTCGAGAAGCCTGGAGCCGGTGCATGTCCGCGATCTCCCGCGAGGAGGTCTCCCACCTCGCGATGCTGGCCCGGATCGACCTCACCCCCGACGAGCTGGACCGGATGGCCGGTCAGCTCGGCGTGATCCTCGACGCGGTGGCCACCGTGCGCGAGGTGGCCGGTGACGACGTCCCGGCGACGAGTCATCCGATGCCGCTGACCAACGTCACCCGCCCGGACGAGGTGCGCCCCTCGCTCACCCCCGAGCAGGCGCTGGCCGGCGCGCCCGAGGCCGAGCAGGGCCGCTTCCGGGTGCCGCGCATCCTCGAGAACGAGGCGTGAGCCCGATGAGCCCCGAGACCACGGCGCTGACCCGCCGCACCGCAGCCGAGCTGGCCGCCGGCCTGGCCGCCGGCGAGTTCTCCTCGGTCGAGGTGACCACCGCGCACCTGAACCGGATCGCCGAGGTGGACGGCGACGTCCACGCCTACCTGCACGTGGCGGGCCACCAGGCGCTGGCCGATGCCCGCGCCGTGGACGCCGCCCGCGCCTCGGGGGAGAGGCTCGCGCCATTGGCCGGTGTGCCGATCGCGGTCAAGGACGTGATGGCCACCCGGGGCGTACCGACCACCTGCGGCAGCGCGATCCTGCAGGGCTGGGTGCCGCCGTACGACGCCACCGTGGTCCGCCGGATCAAGGACGCCCGGATGGTCGTGCTGGGCAAGACGAACATGGACGAGTTCGCCATGGGGTCCTCGACCGAGCACTCGGCGTTCGGGCCGACCCGCAACCCGTGGGACCTGACCCGCATCCCGGGCGGGTCCGGCGGTGGCTCGGCCGCGGCGCTGGCCGCCTTCACCGCACCACTGGCCACCGGGACGGACACCGGCGGCTCGATCCGTCAGCCCGCCGCAGTGACCGGCACGGTCGGGGTCAAGCCGACCTACGGCGCGGTCAGCCGCTACGGCCTGGTCGCCCTCGCCTCCAGCCTGGACCAGGCCGGTCCCTGTGCCCGCACCGTGCTGGACGCAGCGCTGCTGCACGAGGTGATGGCCGGGCACGACCCGATGGACTCGACCAGCCTGACCGGTTCCTACCCCGACGTCGTGGCCGCAGCCCGGCGCGGCGCCACCGGCGACCTGGACGGCCTCACGGTCGCCGTGGTCCGTGAGCTGGGCGGCGAGGGGTACCAGGCCGGGGTACGGCAGCGGTTCGAGGAGGCCGTCGAGCTGCTCACCCAGGCCGGCGCCACGGTGGTCGAGGTCAGCTGCCCGAGTTTCACCGCGGCCCTCGGCGCCTACTACCTGATCCTGCCGAGTGAGGCGAGCAGCAACCTGGCCAAGTTCGACGCCATGCGCTACGGCCTGCGGGTCTACCCGCGCGGGGTGGACGACCCCACCGCGGAGCAGGTGATGGCCGCCACCCGCGAGGTCGGGTTCGGCGCGGAGGTCAAGCGCCGGATCATCCTCGGCACCTACGCGCTGTCGTCCGGTTACTACGACGCCTACTACGGCAGTGCGCAGAAGGTCCGCACGCTGATCCAGCGTGACTTCGCGGCGGCGTTCGAGCAGGCCGACGTGCTGGTCTCGCCGACCGCGCCGACCACGGCGTTCCCGCTCGGGGAGAAGCTCGAGGACCCGTTGGCGATGTACCTCAACGACGTGGCCACCATCCCGGCGAACCTGGCCGGGATCCCGGGGATGTCGGTGCCGAGCGGCCTGGCCCCCGAGGACGGCCTGCCGACCGGGCTGCAGATCCTCGCCCCGGCCCGCAGCGACGACCGGCTCTACCTGGTCGGCGCCGCGGTCGAGGCGGCGTCGACGGCCCGCCGCGGTCATCCGCTGCTGGACGAGGCGCCGCCGTTGCGCGCCGATCTGGCGGCGGCCGGCCTGCAGGCGGTGGGCCGGTGAGCACCACCACCAGGAGCACGGACGCGGTGTTGCCCTACCCGGACGTGGTCGCGGCCTGTGACCCGGTGCTCGGGCTCGAGGTGCACGTCGAGCTGAACACCGCGACGAAGATGTTCTGTGGCTGCCCGACCACGTTCGGCGCCGAGCCGAACAGTCAGGTCTGCCCGGTCTGCCTGGGTCTGCCCGGGGCCCTGCCGGTGCTCAACGCCAAGGGCCTGGAGGGCGCCGTCCGGATCGGTCTGGCGCTGAACTGCACGATTGCCGACTGGTGCCGGTTCGCCCGGAAGAACTACTTCTATCCGGACATGCCGAAGAACTTCCAGACCTCGCAGTACGACG
>DAIRVJ010000138.1:4213-5762 GCA_036802895.1 Candidatus Nanopelagicales bacterium | reverse complement strand
AGCCGAAGGGCGGTCATGCCTCCGTCGACGGTGAGTGCGGTGCCGGTGGTCGATCCGGAGAGCGGCGAGCCGAGGTAGGCGATGGCGTGGGCCACCTCGTCGGCAGACACCAGGCGGCCGAGCGGCTGGCGTTGCCGGAGCTGTCGGGCTGCCTCCTCGGGGTCGGTCGCGGACTCGAGCAGGCGGCCGACCCATGGCGTGTCCGTCGTCCCGGGGAGCACCGCGTTGATCCTGATCCCCTCGCGTACGTGGTCGGCCGCCATGGCCAGGGTGAGGGCGAGCACCGCGCCCTTGCTGGCCGAGTAGAGGGCGCGGTCCGGCACTCCAACGACCGCGACGACCGAGGACGTGGTCACGACGGCCGCCGAGGGCGAGACTCGCAGATGGGGGAGCGCGGCACGGGTGACGCGCATGATGCCCATCAGGTTGACGTCGAGCACCCGCCGCCACTCGTCCTCGTCGTTCGCCGCCACGTCGCCCTGAGCACCGATCCCCGCGTTGTTGACGACGACGTCGAGGCGGCCGAACCGCTGGACGAGTGCGTCGGTCGCGGCCTGGACCCCTCCGGAGTCCGTGACGTCACAGGGCAGCCAGAGGGCGGAGTCCCCCAGGTCGCCCCCCACGCGGTCGAGCACGACCACGGTGGCACCTCGTGACGTCAGCAGCCGGGCCGTGGCTGCCCCGATGCCGCTGGCGCCGCCGGTGACCGCAACAACCAGGCCGTCGTAGTCGCTCATCCGCTGATCCTGCCTGCTCATCGGCGTGGATCGACGTGGATCTTCGGGCCCGGCCCGGTGTCGCCCTGCAGCGTGCCGGCCAAGGCGGCGCCGACGTCGTCCAGTCCGAGGGTCGCCGCCACCAGAGGGCGAGGGTCCACGCGCCCGTCGGCGTAGTACTGGATCGCCCCGGCCAGCCCGGGGGATGCGCTGAGGATGCCCACGGCGGTGACGTCCTTGAGCACGAGCTCGCGGGTGTCGATGAGCGACGGTTCGCCTGAAAGCCCGATGAGCACGAGCCGGCCGCCGGGCTGCACGACGCTGAGCGCCGCGGACGGAACGTCCACGCCGTACGTGCAGTCGATGACCGCGTCGAACGGCAGATCGGGCAGGGCGTCCGGCAGCCAGGTGTTGGTCAGTCCCATGCTGCGGGCGAACTCCAGCGACAGGCCCGACCGACCGACGAGGTGGACCTCCTGGCCGTCAGCTCTCGCGAACAGCCCGGCCAGGACGCCGATGGTGCCGGGTCCGTAGACCAGCACCCGCGCGCCGGGGGCACCGCAGGCCGCTCGGACCGCCCGCAACGCGTTGCCGCCCGGCTCGACCAGCGCGCCGGCCACCGAGTCGACCGAGTCGGGGAGGGCGTGCAGCGCCGACGCAGGCACCAGCAGCTGCTCGGCGAGCGCCCCCGGCCAGTCGCCGCGGATGCCGATCTCGAACCGGTCGTGGCACACATGCTGGCGTCCACCTCGGCACAGCCGGCAGGTGCCGCAGCCGAGCATCGTGTCGCCCGTGACTCGCCGGCCGAGCCACGTCTGATCGACCCCGGCCCC
>DAIRVJ010000138.1:0-4113 GCA_036802895.1 Candidatus Nanopelagicales bacterium | reverse complement strand
GCATCGTGTCGCCCGTGACTCGCCGGCCGAGCCACGTCTGATCGACCCCGGCCCCGACCGTACGCACGACGCCGGACCACTCGTGACCAAGGCGCAGCGGGTAGTGCGCGTGCCCCTGGTGCAGGTAGGCCATCTGACCCGTGAAGAACTCGACATCGGTGCCGCACAGGCCCACGCGCTCCACGTCGACGACGACCTGCCCGGGACCGGCGGTCGGAGGCTCAACCTCCAACACGCGCGACTCGTGCGGCGCGGTGACCACGAACGCTCTCACGGGGTGCGACTCCTCGCCGTCACGGTGCCGCCTCGACCGCTTGCCGCTGCGTGCCGAGACCCTCGATGCCGAGCTCCATCACGTCACCGGGCGCTAGGTAGGTCGGCGGTTGGGCCCCCATCCCCACCCCGGGCGGCGTCCCGGTGTTCACCAGGTCACCGGGTTCGAGCACCATGAACTGGCTGAGGTAGTGGACGAGGAACGTCGGCGAGAACAGCATCGTCGCCGTCGACCCGTCTTGGCGGCGGGTCCCGTTGACATCCAGCCACATCCGGAGGGCGAGCACGTCGTCGATCTCGTCCGGCGTCACGAGGTACGGGCCGCACGGGTTGAACGTCTCCGCCGACTTCCCCTTCACCCACTGACCGCCGCGCTCGAGCTGGAACGCTCGCTCGCTGACGTCGTTGACGACGACGTAGCCCGCGATGTGCGCGAGGGCCGCCGCCTCGTCGGCGAGGTAGCGGCCGCGCCGGCCGATGACGACGCCCAGCTCCACCTCCCAGTCGGTCTTGGTCGACGTGCGGGGGATCAGGACGGTGTCGTTCGGTCCGACGACGGTGTTGGGGGACTTGCTGAAGACGATCGGCTCCGCAGGCACGGGCTGCCCCGTCTCGGCCGCGTGGTCGCGGTAGTTCAGGCCGATGCAGAGCACCTGGTGCGGCCGGGCGATGGGGCTGCCGAGGCGTTGACCGCCCAACGATCGGACCTCCCCGCGAGCGGCGCGCTCGGCGACCAGGCCGCGCAGACCGTCGATTCCCCCCGAGGCGAAGAACGACTCGTCGTACGTCGCGACCACGTCCGAGACGTCGACGTAGGAGTCGTTGCCGACCAGCACGGCGGGCTGCTCCTCGCCGGGCGGACCGATTCTCATCAGCTTCATGGATGCTCCGGTGTCACGGGCTCAGTCGGGGGTCCAGCGAGTCGTCGGAAGGCCCACGGCGTCCACGTCGGCGAGGAACAGTCCGCCGGAGTCCGGGTACCGGGCGAGGGTCTCGTCGTCGAGCTCGACGCGCGCCGTCGTGATGAGCAGCCGGTCCAGCGCGGGCCCGACGAACGCCGCGGCCGTCACGTGCGGCGCGGGGACCTGCACGACCGCGACCGGGTCCCCCGAGGGCGCGAAGCACCGCACCTGCGAGCCGCCCCAGACGGCCAACCAGATCCGCCCGGCCGTGTCCACGCACAGCCCGTCGGGCAGACCGTCGAACCGGCTGACGAGGGGCGTCCAGCCGCGCACGTCGCCCGTCGCGACGTCGTACGACGCCGACCACAGGGTCCCCGGCACGCTGTCGACGAGGTACAGGGTCGTGCCGTCGGGCGACCAGCCGATCCCGTTGGCCAGGTTCATGCCGCGGCGCAGGACGGTGACCCGGCCCGAGCGGTCGAGCCGGAAAAGCGCGCCGGCACCCGGGCGCCCGTCCGTGGCCATGCTGCCGACGAGGAGCCGACCGGCCGGGTCGACGGCGGAGTCGTTCAGGCGCAGCTGGTCCGCCCGCTCGATGACCGGTGCGGTGGCGTGCCGCGTGCCGTCGGGGGCCACGGTCACCAGCCGGTCATGGGCGGCCACGAGGAGCCCGCCGTCGGACGTCGGCACGGCCGATCCCACCGTGTCAGGGAAGTCGAGCCGGTCGGTCACCATGAGGCCACCGACTCCCTCGACGGCGTCCGTGCCGAGGGATCCACGGAACACCCGGCCGTTCGGGATGTCGACCCACGAGACGAGCCCGTGGAGGTCGTCCCATCGTGGCCCCTCGGCGAGGTCGTGCACCGTGTCGCCGGCCCGATCGGCCTGGTACTCCCTCACTCGGTACCCTGGGCCATGGTCCGGATGCTAGGGCACCGTGGGGCGGGCCGGAGTCACCTCGTCGGGCGGGCGAACGCGAGGTGACGCGCAGCCAGGAGTGGTACGCCGGGACCGACCGCAACGCCTACATCCATCGCGCCTGGATGCGCCGAGGCCTCCCGGCTGACGCCTTCGACGGCCGGCCGCACATCGCCATCGCCACCACCGCCTCCGACCTCACCCCGTGCAACGCCCATCTGGGGGAGGTCGCGGCGTCGGTGAAGGCCGGGGTCTGGGCGAGCGGTGGGGTGCCGCTCGAGTTGCCGGTCATGTCCCTCGGCGAGACGCAGGTGAAGCCGACCGCGATGCTGTGGCGCAACCTGGCGGCGATGTCGATCGAGGAGATGCTGCGCGCCAACCCGATCGACGGCGTCGTGCTCCTGGGTGGGTGCGACAAGACCATCCCGTCCCTGCTGATGGGGGCGGCATCGGTCGACCTCCCCGCGGTCGTCGTCCCGGGTGGCCCCATGCTGACCGGGACGTTCCGGGGCGTCGCGCTCGGCTGCGGCACCGACGTGTGGCGGCTCAGCGAGGAGGTGCGCGCCGGGCAGATGTCGGAGGCGGACTTCCTGCGGTCGGAGTCGTCGATGATCCGCAGCCGCGGGCACTGCAACACGATGGGCACCGCCTCGACGATGGCGTGCCTGGCCGAGGCCCTCGGCATGACGCTGCCCGGCATCGCCGGGACGCCGGCTCCCGACAGCCGACTGCTCGAGCGGGCCCACGCCACGGGACGCCTCGCGGTGGAGATGGTCGCGGCCGATCGGCGTCCGAGCGGGGTGATGGGCCGTGCCTCGTTCCTCAACGCGATCGTCGCGCTGGCCGCTCTCGGCGGGTCGACCAACGCGGTGGTCCACCTGCTCGCGATCGCCGGGCGCCTCGGCGTCGACCTCAGCCTCGACGACATCGATCGACGTGGTTCTGGGGTGCCGCTCCTGGTCGACCTGCAGCCCTCCGGCACCCACCTGATGGACGACCTGCACCGCGCCGGCGGTCTGCTCGCCGTCCTGCGTGAGGTGGCGGACCTGCTCGATCCGTCGGCTCTGACGGTCACCGGACGTCCGCTGGTGAGCTACCTCGACGACGCGCGGATCTGGGACGAGTCGGTGATCCGGCCTCGCACGGCGCCCTTGCTCGCCGACGCGGGTATCGCCGTGCTGCGCGGCTCGCTCGCGCCGGACGGCGCGGTGATCAAGACGTCGGCAGCCTCGCCGGGGCTGCTCCGTCACCGAGGGCGAGCCGTGGTGTTCGACAGCATCGAGGACCTGCACCACCGCGTCGACGATCCCCACCTGGACGTCGACGAGGCGAGCGTCCTCGTCCTGCGTGGTTGCGGCCCCCGGGGCTACCCCGGGATGCCCGAAGTCGCCAACCTGCCGCTGCCCAGGAAGCTGCTGGAGCGCGGCGTGCGCGACGTCGTCCGGATCAGCGACGCACGGATGAGCGGCACCGCCTACGGCACCGTGGTGCTGCACGTGGCGCCCGAGTCGGCGGCCGGCGGTCCGCTCTCGCTCCTGCGCGACGGCGACCCGATCGTCCTGGACGTCCCGGCCCGGCGGCTCGACGTCGACGTGCCCGCCGAGGACTGGGGGTCGCGCGAGCCGTCGTCAGCAGCCGCTGCGTCGTACGCGACCCCGGTTCGAGGGTGGACGAAGCTCTATGTCGACCACGTCATGCAGGCGGACACCGGTGCGGACCTCGACTTCCTCGTGGGTCGCAGCGGCCACGAGGTGACCCGTGAGTCGCACTGATGCCCCCGGCCGACCGACATGACCTGGACGGCGCCCGAGATCGGTCGCCGCCCGAGCGCGGCGACCGGCGACGAGCGGTCGGCCCTGGAGGGCGCGCTGGACCTCCAGCGGCAGACGCTGCTGTGGATGTGCGGCGGGTTGACCGGGGAGCAGCTGTGCCGGCGCAGTGTGGGGCGGTCCGGGCTGTCGTTGCTGGGCATCGTCCGGCACCTGGCCGAAGTCGAGCGAACCTGGTTCCGGTCCCGGTT
>DAIRVJ010000137.1:0-5897 GCA_036802895.1 Candidatus Nanopelagicales bacterium | reverse complement strand
CCGCCGAGGCGGGGACGGATCCGTGGATCAGCGAGCTCTTGCCGGAGCCCGCCACGCCGGTGACCACGCAGAGCACCCCGAGCGGGATGTCGACGTCGACGTCGCGCAGGTTGTGGGTGGTGGCGCCGCGGATCTCCAGGGTGCCGGTGGGCGCCCGAACCGTCTCCTTCAGGGAGGCCCGGTCGTCGAGATGCCGGCCGGTGATGGTCCCGCTGACCCGCAGCCCGTCGACGGTGCCTTCGAAGCAGACGGTGCCTCCCGCCGTACCGGCGCCCGGGCCGAGGTCGACGACGTGGTCGGCGATCGCGATCGCCTCCGGCTTGTGCTCGACGACGAGCACCGTGTTGCCCTTGTCGCGCAGCTGCAGCAGCAGGTCGTTCATCCGCTGGATGTCGTGTGGGTGCAGGCCGATGGTGGGCTCGTCGAACACGTAGGTGACGTCGGTGAGCGCCGAGCCGAGGTGACGGACCATCTTGGTGCGCTGCGCCTCGCCGCCCGACAGCGTGCCGGACGGTCGGTCGAGCGAGAGGTAGCCCAGCCCGATCTCCGCGAAGGAGTCGATGGTATGCAGCAGCTTGGCGAGCAGCGGCGCGACCGACGGCTCGTCGAGGCCGCGGACCCATCCGGCGAGGTCGCTGACCTGCATCGCGCAGGCGTCGGCGATGTTGATCTTCTTGATCGTCGACGACCGGGCCGCTTGGCTGAGGCGGGTGCCGTCGCACTCGGGGCAGACCCCGAACGTGACCGCCCGCTCCACGAACGCCCGGATGTGCGGCTGCATCGCGTCGACGTCCTTGGCGAGCATCGACTGACGGATCTTCGGGATCAGTCCCTCGTAGGTCAGGTTGATGCCGTCGACCTTGATCTTGGTCGGCTCCTTGTGGAGCAGGTCGTGGATCTCCTTCTTCGTGTACGAGCGGATCGGCTTGTCCGGGTCGAAGAAGCCGCAGCCACGCAGGATGCGGCCGAACCAGCCGTCCATGCTGTACCCGGGGATGGTGAGGGCGCCCTGGTTGAGCGACCGGCTGTCGTCGTACAGCGCAGACAGGTCGAAGTCGGTGACCGAGCCCCGCCCCTCGCAGCGCGGGCACATGCCGCCGGTGCGGGTGAAGGTCGCTCGCTCGGTCTTGGTCCTGGCTCCGCGCTCGACCGTGATGGCCCCGCTGGCCCGGACCGAGGGGACGTTGAACGCGAACGCGCTGGGCGGGCCGATGTGCGGCCGCCCGAGCCGGCTGAAGAGGATGCGCAGCAGTGCGTTCGCGTCCGTGGCGGTGCCGACCGTGGAGCGTGGGTCGGCGCCCATCCGCTCCTGGTCGACGATGATCGCCGTCGTCAGCCCGTCGAGGACGTCGACGTCGGGCCGGGCCAACGTCGGCATGAAGCCCTGCACGAACGCGCTGTAGGTCTCGTTGATCATGCGCTGGGACTCGGCCGCGATCGTGCTGAACACCAGCGAGCTCTTGCCGGATCCCGAGACGCCGGTGAACACCGTCAGCCGGCGCTTCGGGAGCTCGACGCTGACGTCCTTGAGGTTGTTGACCCGGGCACCCTGCACGCGGATCAGGTCGTGGCTGTCGGCGGCGTGCCGCCCGGACGTCCCCTGCCGCCCCACTAGAACCCCAGCCGGCGCAGCTGCTTGGGGTCGCGCTGCCAGTCCTTGGCGACCTTGACGTGCAGGTCGAGGAACACGGGGGTCCCGAGCAGCCGCTCGATGTGACCGCGCGACTCCGTGCCCACCGCGCGCAGCCGCTCGCCGCCGCGGCCGATGACGATCGCCTTCTGGCTGGGCCGCTCGACGTAGACGGTGGCCCGCACGTCCAGCAGGGGGCGGTCGGCGGGGCGGCCGGGTCGCGGCAGCATCTCGTCGACGACGACGGCGAGGGAGTGCGGCAGCTCGTCGCGCACCCCGGCCAGGGCGGCCTCGCGCACCAGCTCGGCCACCATGACCGCCTCGGGCTCGTCGGTGAGCTCCCCGTCGGGATAGAGCACCGGGCCCTCGGGCAGCAGCCCGACGAGCAGGTCGGCGAGCAGGCCCACCTGCTCACCGCTCACCGCGGACACCGGGACGACCTCGGCGAAGTCGCCCAGGTCGTTGACGCGCAGCAGCTGCTCCATCAGCTCCGCCCGGCCGACCAGGTCGGTCTTGGTGACGACGGCGACCTTCGGCACGCCGGTGACGGCGGCCAGCTGCTGGGCGATGTACCGGTCCCCCGGGCCGGCCTTCTGGTCGGCCGGCACGCAGAACCCGATGACGTCGACCTCACCGAGCGTGCCCAGGACGAGGTCGTTGAGCCGCTGGCCGAGCAGGGTGCGGGGCTTGTGGAACCCGGGCGTGTCCACGAGCACCAGCTGGGCGTCCGGCCGGGTGACGATCCCCCGGACGGTGTGCCGGGTCGTCTGGGGCCGGGCCGAGGTGATCGCGACCTTCTCCCCCACCAGGGCGTTGGTGAGCGTGGACTTGCCGGCGTTCGGCCGACCGACGAAGCAGGCGAAGCCGGAGCGGAAGGTCATGGCGGCGATTGTCCCCGACCGCGGGCCACCGCCACCGCCAGCCCGGCCAGCGCCGTCCCGACGAGCACGAGGCCGGTGACCCCGCGGGCGCCCAGCCGCTCGCCGAGCACGGCGACGCCGAGGGTGGCGGCCACGACCGGCTCGGCCAGGGTCAGCGTGGCCACCGTCGCCGCCGGGAGCACGCTCAGCCCTCGAGCGAAGAGCAGGTAGGCCGTCGCCGTGGGGACCAGCCCGAGGTACAGCGCCAGCACGACCCCGCCTGGCCGGGCCAGCCAGCCGCTGCCCCCGACGAGCAGCACCGGGAGGAGCAGCAGCGCCCCCAGCCCGAACGTGGCGCCCATGACGGTCGTGGGCGGATGCCCGTCGACGAGCAGCCGCCGCCCGGCCACGGTGTAGGCGGCATACGACGCGCCTGCCCCGACGGCGGCCAGCACGCCGACCGGGTCAGCCGCCGAGCCGCCGTCGCCGCCCGCCAGCAGGGCCAGCCCGGCGACGGCGATGGCCGTGCTGGCGAGCCAGGCGGTCGACGGACGCACCCGGTCCAGGGCGCTGGCCGCCGCACCGGTCAGCACGGGAGCACTGCCCAGGGCGACCACCGTGCCGACGGCGACGCCGGCGCGGGCGGTCCCGGCGAAGAACGTGACCTGGTAGCCGGCGACCCCCACCGCGGCCACCCAGGCGGACGGTTGGCCCAGGACCGCCCTCAGCGGGCCGCCCCCTCGGTCGACGAGCAGCGCGATCGCCGCGAGCACGGCGCCACCGACCAGGAGCCGGGCGGCGCCCACCGTCAGCGGTGTCGTCCCGTCGGGGCCGAGCGCCTGGGCCGTGCCCGTCGTCCCGAACAGCACCGAGGCCAGCCAGACCTGGGACACGCCGGACCGGCCGGTCGGCCGCTGCCCGCGCAGCACCGCCCCCATGCCTGCGCGCCCGGGCCTGATCCGTCAGGTCCGGGCGATCCGGGCCACGGTGCCGTCCGGCGTCGCGCTGAGCACCGGGACACCGTCGCCCGCCACGTCGCGCACGGCCGCCAGGTCCTCCGCGGCGACATCGGCTCCGGCGTCCGGCCGCACCACCGCGGCCGCCTCGAGGGCCTCGGCACCGCTCGCGACCGCCATCGCCACCGCCAGCCGAAGGGCGGACAGCTGCATCGACGGCAGCGACACGCTCACCGCGGCGTAGGTGCGCCCGGTCCCGTCTCGTATGGCCGCGCCCTCGGCGGCACCGGTCCTGGACCGGGCCGACCGGGCGAGGGTGACCAACTTGGCGTCCTCGTCCGACTCACCCATCGGCTGACCCCGGCGGCCCCTTGGCCGCCACCCGCTGGACGAGGATCGTCCCGATCCGGTTGCGGCGGCCCTGCAGCGACTCCGCGACGAGCCGCAGCCCGTCGACCTGGGCCGCCGATCCGGCGATCGGCACCGTGCCCAGCCGGGCCTGCAGCAGGCCGCCGACCGTGTCGATGTCCTCGAGCTCCTCCTCCGTCAGATCCAGCCCGAAGCGGTCGGCGAAGTCCTCGACGTTCATCCGCGCGCTCACCCGGACGTCGCCCCCCGGGAGCTCCTCGACCTCCGGACCACCGGTGTCGTACTCGTCGGCGATCTCCCCGACGATCTCCTCGAGGATGTCCTCGATCGTGACCAGGCCCGCGGTGCCCCCGTACTCGTCGACGACGACCGCCACGTGCGTGCGCTGCGCCTGCATCTCCTTCAGCAGCTCGTCCGCCGGCTTGCTGTCGGGGACGAACGTCGCCGGGCGCATGATCTGCTCGACCCGCTCGGCGGTCTCGGACTCGCGGTACTCGTGGATCCTGCGGGCGACGTCCTTGAGGTAGACGACACCCAGGACGTCGTCGACGTTCTCCCCGATCACCGGGATGCGCGAGAACCCGCTGCGCAGGGCCAACGACAGCGCCTGGCGCAGGGTCTTGGACCGCTCGACGACGACCATGTCGGTCCGCGGGACCATGACCTCGCGCACGTACGTGTCGCCGAGCTCGAAGACCGAGTGGATCATCTGTCGCTCGTCGTCCTCGATCACCCGGTCCCGCTCCGCCAGGTCGACCAGCTCGCGCAGCTCGGCCTCCGAGGCGAACGGCCCCTCCCGGAAGCCCCGGCCGGGGGTGAGCGCGTTGCCGAGCAGGATCAGCAGGCGGGTCAGCGGACCGAGCACCACCGCCAGCACCCCGATCGGGGCGGCGGCGGCGAGCGCCACGGCCGGAGCGTGCTGGCGGCCCAGCGTCCGGGGGGCGACGCCCACGACGACGTACGCGGCCACCACCATCGCCGCAACAGCGACCAGCACGGCGGCTGCCGGCGATCCCACGAGGTCGAGGGTCAGCCGGGCCACCAGGACCGTCGCGGCGACCTCGCACACCACCCGCATGAACAGCGCGGTGTTGAGCGGCCGGGAGGGGTCGGCCAGCAGCGCTTCCAGCCGAGCGGCCCCTCGCCGGCCGTCGCGGACCAGCTCGGCGGCGGTGACCCGGGAGACCCGGGACAGGGCGGCGTCGGCGGCGGCGAAGCCCGCGGCGGCCACGACCAGCAGCGCCGCGAGCACGAGCATCCACACGTCGGCCGGGCTCACGACCCGCTCATCCCTGCCGGTGCTCTCGCCAGGCGACCACGAGCGAGTCCTGCAGCGCGAACATCTGCGCGTGCCCCTCGGGATCGGCGTGGTCGTACCCGAGCAGGTGCAGGATCCCGTGCGTGGTGAGCAGGTCGAGCTCGGCCTGCGTCGAGTGCCCGGCGGCCAGCGCCTGGGCCTCGGCCACGCTCGGGCACAGCACGACGTCGCCGAGCAGCCCGGGGGCGGCCTCGTCGGCCTCGTCGTCGCGCGGCGGCCGCAGCTCGTCCATCGGGAAGGCCATGACGTCGGTCGGGCCGGGCTCGTCCATCCAGCGCTGGTGCAGCTGGGCCATCGTCTCGACGTCCACCAGGAGCAGGGACAGCTCGGCGAGCGGGTGGATCCGCAGCCGGTCGAGCACGAACCGGGCCAGGTCGGCCAGCGCCTGCTCGTCGAGGGCCGCTCCGCTCTCGTTGGCGAGCTCGACACTCATCGCCGGCCGCTCCGGCGCTGCCCGCGCTGCGCGCTCGACGGCGCACCGGTCGAGGCGCCGGCCCGCTCGGCGTCGTACCGGTGGTAGGCGTCGACGATGTCGCTGACCAGCCGATGCCGCACGACGTCGGTGCTGGTCAGCCAGCTGAAGTGCACGTCGTCGACCCCGTCGAGGATGTGCTGGACCTCGGTGAGCCCGCTGTGGGTGCCGCCCGGCAGGTCGGTCTGGGTGACGTCTCCGGTGACCACCATCTTCGAGCCGAACCCGAGCCGGGTCAGGAACATCTTCATCTGCTCGGGCGTGGTGTTCTGCGCCTCGTCGAGGATGATGA
>DAIRVJ010000136.1:4805-5923 GCA_036802895.1 Candidatus Nanopelagicales bacterium | reverse complement strand
GTCGGGGATGCCGTGGCAGATCACCTCGTTGACGCTGGTGCACAGCGACTTGGGGTAGCCGCGGTAGCCCAGCGTCGACGGGTAGGCGTCGTGCGCTACCAGGTACTCGTGGCCGACCCGGTCGAGCTCGTCGGTCGTCACGCCGGGACGGATGTGCTCGGCGACCGCGGCGAGGGCATCCGCGGCGATCCGCCCGGCGACCCGCATCCGGGCGATGGTGTCGGCGTCCTTGACCTCTGGCCCGTCGTAGGGTCGCGGCCCGCTCCGCCCGACGTACTCGGGCCGGGGGATCGAGCCCGGTACGGGACGGGGCGGGGAGAGGACTCCCCGGACGACGACGCTCACCTGTGGGAGTCTACGGAAAGGCTGAGGAGGCGCCGTGACGAGCGAAGACCCCGAGAACGAGTACTGGTGGTCGTTGACCAGGCATCGAGTGGAGAAGGGCCCGGGGACGCCGAACACCGAGCGGCTGGGACCGTTTCGCACCCACGAGGAGGCGGCCACCGCGGTCGAGCGGGCCCGTCAGCGGACCGAGGAGTGGGACGCCCAGGACCGCGAGTGGGAGGACCGTTGAGGGCTGCCGACGGCAGCCTCACCACGGCGCGGCTGGTCCTGCGGCGGTGGCGTGACGACGATCGACGGCCGTTCGCCGCGATCAACGCCGATCCGGAGGTGACCCGCTACCTCTCGGGGCCGATGTCGCGGGCGGAGTCCGACGCGCTGGTCGACCGGATCATCGTGCACTGGGAGCGGTACGGGTACGGGTGGCTAGCCGTCGAAGAGCGGGTGAGCGGATCGCTGCTCGGCTTCGTCGGCCTGGCTCATCACCGGGCGCTCCCGGACGAGGTGGAGATCGGCTGGCGGCTGGCCAGGCAGGCGTGGGGCAGGGGGCTGGCGACGGAAGCAGCCACGGCCGTCCGCGACGACGCGTTCGACACCTTGGCCCTGCCACGGCTGGTCTCGTTGACCACCGACGAGAACCTGGCGTCCCGACGGGTGATGGACAAGCTGGGGTTCCGCTTCGACCGGCACGTGCTCTTCGAGCAGTGGCGGCTGCGCGTCCACGTCGCGGACGCACCGACGACGAGACCCCCCGGCGCGGACGCCGGGGGGTCTCG
>DAIRVJ010000136.1:0-4705 GCA_036802895.1 Candidatus Nanopelagicales bacterium | reverse complement strand
TGCGGGCGGGCGCCTTGGCGGCAGCGGCGCGCTTGGCCGGAGCCTTGCGAGCCGGAGCCTTCTTGGCGGGGGCCTTCTTGGCTGGCGCGGCGGCCTTGGCCGCAGTCACGCTCTGGTCATCGAGGGTCGCCCCGGCCGCGTTCTTGCGGACCGAGTTGATCCCGTTCAGCGCCGCGGCCTTGGTGTTGTAGGCCTCCGATGCCGCGATGACCTGACCGTTGGTGGCCAACAGGTTGAAGCGGAACTTGCCTGCCCTGTCCTTCTTGAGCACGAACTTCGCCGGCACGGAGCCTCCTGGACGCGGGGTCCGGCGCCATCGCCGGACGTCATCAAGGGGCAAGCGTGGCAGACGTTCGGCCCGGATCACCTGATTGGGTGCTCAGCCGTCGTTCGTGTCATCAGCGCACCCACTCGGCCGCGCTCGGCGCTCTCGCTCGCGCACCGCGTGCTCGTCGGTTCGCGCATCGAAACGCCACAACGTCGGCAGGGCGGCCGCGAGGGCGGCGCCCGCGAGCACGCACGCGACTCCGCCCGACACGACGGAGAACCGAAGCGACGTCCACGACGCCATCAGGCTCGAGCGCACCTGCCCGAGCTGCGGTCCCACGGAGTACGACAACAGCTCGACACCGGCCATCCGACCGCGCAGCTCGTCCGGGATCGTCTGGTTCCACATCAGCTGCCGGAACAGCCCGCTGAGCATGTCCGCCGCGCCGGCGGCGGCCAGGAAGACCAGCGCGACCCAGACGTCGGTGGCCAGCCCGAAGCCGGCGATGGCCAGCCCCCAGGCGCCGGCGGCGTAGACGATCGCGCGGCCGTGGTGGTGGACGTGGCTCGTCCACCCGCTCGTCACCGTCGCGAGCAGGCTGCCGACGAAGCCGGCGGAGTACAGCAGGCCCAACGCCCATGGCGCGTCGAGGGCGTCCGCGACGAACGGGAACAGGGCGTAGGGGAAGGCGAAGAACATGGCGGACAGGTCGACGAGGTAGGTGCCGAGCAGGTCCTTGCGCGACCAGGCGTAGCGCAGTCCGGTCGCGATGCCCGCGAGGCTCGGCCGCTGCCCCCCGGATGGCGGGGGGACCGGTCGCATCGCGCGAAGCACCAGGAGGGACGCACCGAAGGTGGCGAAGTCCACCGCGTAGGCCGACCACACGCCGACGGTCGCGACCAGCACGCCCCCGAGGGCCGGCCCGGCGATCGTCGCGATGTTCCCGCTGAGGGAGTTGAGGGCGCCCGCGGCGGCGAGCTGGTCGTGCGGCACGAGTCGAGGGATCATCGCGTCGAGCGAGGGCCGCTGCAGCCCGTCGATGGCGGCGGCGAGGAAGGCGAACAGGTACAGCGGCCACAGCTGCGGATCCGGGAGCAGGGCGTTGACCAGCAGCCCGGCCGCCATCATGAGGTTGACCACCTCGGTGAGGAGCACCATGCGACGGCGGTCGACCGCGTCGGCCAGCGCGCCGCCGTAGAGCCCGAACACGACCAGGGGGAGGAGCTCGATGAGGCCCAGCAGGCCGACGAGCAGGTAGGAGCCGGTGAGCTCCTTCACCTGGAACGGCAAGGCGACGTAGGTGACCATCGAGCCGAGCCTGGTGATCGTGCCACCGGTGAAGAGCAGCCGGAACTCCCGCGAGGTGCGCAGCGGTCGGGTGTCGATGCGCGCGCGGCTCAGGACCCTCCGCAGACCGACGTCCACGGTTTCAGCTGCGCGGGCCGCTCAGGGTGTCCAGCGCCCGCGCCAGCCGGTCGCGGAACCCTCGCCGCCCGCCGGGCGCCGAGCCGGGTCGCTCGCCGGCGGCCGCGCTCACCAGGTGCTGGATCGTGTCGAACGACAGCTCGGGCACCACCAGGTCGGCGGCCACGATCGTCAGCGACTCGTGTGCGAGACCCTCGAGCTCGGGGTCGCCTCCGTCGATCGACAGGACGGTGGCGCCGATCCGGCGCGCGTCGGCCACTCGCTCCAGCAGGGGGACCGGCGCGGTGTCCTCGGCCACGACGAACACCGTCTCGCCCCGCCGCGCGGCCTCCAGCCGCTGCAGGGTCACTGACAGGTGCGGCGGCGCTCCGTCCGGGACGGCCCAGCGGACCAGGGTCGGCGCCAGCTCCGGCACACCGGCGTAGCGGGACTCGTCGTCCAGGTGGGCGGCCAGGTGCCAGGGCTCCTCCTGCGGCGTGCCCACGAGGAGCAGGCCGCCGACCTCCTTCGTCGACGAGCGCAAGGTGCGGGCGAACGTGCGGGTCCGCTCGACCCAGCCGGTCGACGCGAGCAGCTCGCGGACGATCGCGACCCGGGTGGCGTCCATGGCGACCCATCGTGCCGCAGCCACCGCGGGCTGACAGGATCGGGGCCATGAGTGAGTCCGTGCGTGTCGCCGCACCCGACCTGCCGGACGTCTCCGGCCTGGTGATCGGGGTCCTGGGTGGGACCGGCGAGCAGGGCCGTGGCCTGGCCTGGCGCTTGGCCCGGGCCGGCCAGCAGGTCGTGGTCGGCTCGCGGGCACCTGACCGCGCGGTGCTGGCGGCGGCGGAGCTCGGGCTCGGCGTCCGCGGCATGGACAACGCGGCCTGCGCGCGGGAGTCGGACGTCGTCGTCGTAGCGGTGCCGTGGACCGGTCATGGTGCGCTGCTGACGGACCTGCACGGCGACCTTGCCGGCCGGATCGTCGTGGACTGCGTCAACCCGCTCGGGTTCGACAAGCAGGGGGCGTTCGCGCTCGACGTGGCCGAGGGCTCGGCGGCCGAGCAGGCGGCCGCCCTGCTCCCGCAGTCACGGGTCGTCGGCGCCTTCCACCATGTGAGCGCGGTGCTGCTGCTCGACCCGGACGTCGAACGGGTCGACGCCGACGTGCTCGTCGTCGGGGACGACCGCGAGGCCACGGACATCGTGCAGGCGCTGGCCGGACGCATCGCGGGGATGCGCGGGGTCTACGGCGGGCGGCTGCGCAACGCCCGACAAGTCGAGGCGCTGACCGCGAACCTGATCTCGATCAACCGCAGATACCGGGCGCACGCCGGCCTGCGGGTGACCGACATCTGAGCGGCGCGTCGATGCTCGCCGACGACCTGGGCACCGCGCTCGAGATCGAGCCCGGCGCGGTGCACCGGGTCGTGTCGTTGGTGCCCTCGCTGACCGAGTCCCTCGCCCGCACCAGCCCCGCCCAACTCGTGGGCGCCACGGACTGGTGCGTCCACCCGGGGGGCCTGGAGGTCGAACGCGTCGGTGGCACGAAGAACCCGCGCGTCGACCAGGTCGTCGACCTGGCGCCGGACCTCGTGCTGGCCAACGAGGAGGAGAACCGGGCGGAGGACGTGGCGGCGCTTCGACTGGCCGGTCTGCCGGTCTGGGTGACCTCACCGCGGACGCTCCCGGGGGCGTTCACCTCGCTGCGCCGGATGCTCGCCGCCTGCGGTCACGCTGCCCCGCCCTGGTGGGACGACGCCCGCCGGGTCTGGTCGAACGCGGTGGACGGCAGCCCGCCGTGGGCCACCGCCGTCGTGCCGGTGTGGCGAAGGCCGTGGCAGGTGGTCGGCCGAGACACGTTCGCTGGCTCGGTGCTGCGCCACCTCGGCGTGGCCAACCGGTACGCCGACCACGCCGAGCGCTACCCGCGCATCGAGCCGGAGCAGCTGCTGGCCAGCCGGGCCGATCTCGTCGTGCTGCCCGACGAGCCCTACGCGTTCGGTCCGAACGACGGTCCGGAGGACTTCCCCGGCCTCGAGGTCGCCCTTGTCTCGGGCCGGCACCTGACCTGGTACGGGCCGTCCTTGGTCGAGGCGCGCGACCTGCTGGAGCGCCAGCTCGCGCCGGCGCGGGCGGCCCTGGCGACGCGTCAGCTGTAGGAGTGCTCCTCGTCGGGGAAGGTGCCCGACACGACGTCCTCGGCCCACGCCCGAACGCCGTCCGCCATCACCGTGCGGAGGTCGGCGTACGGCTTGACGAACTTGGCCGGCCGCGGGTTCAGACCGAGGAGGTCCTGCCACACCAGCACCTGGGCGTCGGTGCCGTGGCCGGCGCCGATGCCGATCGTCGGGATCGACAACGACGCGGTGACGCGCGTCGCCAGCTCGGCCGGCACCACCTCGAGCACCACGGCGAACGCTCCGGCGTGCTCCAACGCCTTCGCGTCCCGCAGGAGCTGGTCGCCGGCCTCGCCCCGGCCCTGGACCCGGTACCCGCCGAGGGCGTTGACCGACTGCGGAGTCAGCCCGAGATGGCCCATCACCGGGATCCCCGCGCTGACCATCGCCTCGACCTGGGCCACGACCCGGTGTCCCCCCTCGAGCTTCACCGCCTGCGCGCCGCCCTCCTTGAGGAAGCGCACGCCCGTCTCGAGCGCCTGCTGGGCGGAGGCCTCGTACGAGCCGAAGGGCAGGTCGCCGACGACCAGGGCGCGGCTGGTGCTGCGGACGACCGCTCGCACCAGCGGCAGCAGCTCGTCAACGGTGACCGGCACGGTCGTGTCGTAGCCGAGCACGACGTTCGCGGCGGAGTCCCCGACCAGCAGCACGGGGATCCCGGCCGCGTCGAAGATCTGGGCGGCGTAGGTGTCGTATGCCGTGAGCATCGGCCACCGTTCGCCGCGCGCCTTGGCGTCGGCGAGGTCGCGGATGGTGAGGCGGCGGGTGGAGACACCGCCGTAGAGGGCCTGCTCGGCCATGATCCTGATCTCCCATCTCGAGGCCCCGGATGGGGTCCCCGTACGGATGT
>DAIRVJ010000135.1:0-6100 GCA_036802895.1 Candidatus Nanopelagicales bacterium | reverse complement strand
GCTCGCGTCAGCGACCGGCCGAACCGACGCCCCGGGCGCGCCGGGCGCGCCGGGAACCGTGGGCGGTGGCCCTCGAGCAGCTCGCCCGAGTCCGGGCCGATGGTCACCTCGTCGATGTTAGGCGCCCGCGTCCCCCAGTGGGGGGCGTGCGCCGGGGCGAACGACGACCCGCGCGGCGAGCGCACAGCCGGCGGCCAGGGCGTCCGCCGGATCGTCGCCGGCGAGCCAGGCCGGCAGGAAGCCGGCCGCGAAGCAGTCGCCGGCCCCGGTCGTGTCGACCACCTCGACCGGGAGGGCGGGGGCGGCGGCCTCCCGGCCGGGGTCGAACCAGGCGGCACCAGACGGTCCGAGCTTGAGCACGACCCCCCCGAAGCGAGCGGCCAGCGCCCGGCCGGCGGCGACTGCGTCGTCGAGCCCGCTCAGCAGCCGCGCCTCGTCGTCGTTGGCCAGCAGCAGGTCGGCCCCCTCCACCCAGTCGAGGAAACGGTCGACGCCGACCTGGGCGAGCAGGTGGACGGACGACGGATCGACGGAGACGGTCATCCGCGCGGCTCGCGCCAGGTGGAGCGCCGCCAGCGCCGCGGGGCGCGCACCGTCGTTCAGCAGCGGGTAGCCGGACAGGTGCAGGTGCGCCCCTGCGACGAACAGCTCGCCCGGGAGGTCGTCCGGAGCGAGGGCCGCGTTGGCCCCCGCGTCCGGGAGCATCGACCGCTCGCCCTCGCTGTCGACCACGACGACGACGACCGCTCCGGTGGGCCGGTCGACGTCGACGGCCACCCGGGCGTCGACCCCGCCGTCGCACAGCTCGCGGACGGCGGCCCGGCCGAGCAGGTCGGCGCCCACCCGGCCGACGAACGCCACGGGACGGCCCACCGCGCCCAGCCAGGCGGCGGTGTTCGCCGCCGATCCACCGCCGGTGATCCGGACCTGGGCCCGCGTGTCGCTGCCGTACGCGACCGGGCCGCTGGCGATGGCCACCACGTCGGTCATCAGGTCGCCGACGCAGACGATCGGCGCGGTCATGCCTGGAGCGGGCCACCGCTGGCGGCGACGGCGATCCGGGCGGCCAGCGCGGCGTTGCGCAGGATGATCGTCACGTTGGCCTTGAGCGACGCGCCCTCGGTGGCTCGGTGGAAGTGGTCGAGCAGGAACGGCGTGACGTCCTTGCCGGAGACGCCGGCCGCCTCCGCGGCGGCCAGCCCGTCGGCGAGGACCGCGTCGTGGCGGGCGACGTCCAGGGCGTCGGCCGAGGGCAGGGGGTTGGCCACCACCAGGGCCGCGTCGACGTGCAGCGCCGCGCGGGCGCGCATGATCGCCGCCACCTCCTCGGGGGAGTCGACCCGGAACTCCACCGGGTGACCGGAGTCGGTGAGGTAGAAGCCGGGGAACGCGTGCGTGCCGTAGCCGACGACCCCGACGTTGAGCGTCTCCAGCCGCTCCAAGGTCGCCGGGACGTCGAGGATGGACTTCACGCCCGCGCAGACCACGGTGACCGGGGTGCGACCGAGCGTGGTCAGGTCGGCCGACTCGTCCCAGGTCTGGTGCGCCTCGCGGTGGACGCCGCCCAGGCCGCCGGTGGCGAACACCCGGATCCCCGCCAGGTGGGCCAGGTGGCTGGTGGAGGCCACGGTGGTCGCGCCGTACCCCGAGCGGGCCACGAGGGTCGCGAGGTCGCGCACGGAGACTTTGACGACGTCGTCACGGGTCGCCACGGCCGACAGCTGCTCGTCGTCCAGGCCGAGGCAGACCCGGCCGCCGACGACGGCCACCGTGGCGGGGACGGCACCCTCGTCGCGGACCACCTGCTCGATCCGCCGGGCGACCGCGAGGTTGTCCGGCCTCGGCAGCCCGTGGCTGATGATCGTCGACTCCAGCGCGACGACCGCGCCGCCTCGTGCGAGCGCCGCGGCCACGTCGGGGCGGAGGGTCAGCGCGTCCATCGTCGGGCCTCCATGACCGGGGAGCCTAGTGACCGCACTCTGGCCCGCTGGGGGTTCAGGCGTTAGCGTCCAGGCGATGGCCGAGCCGACCGACGTCCTTGCCCGAGCCCAGGCCCACGCCAGGGAGTGGCTGGCCGCGCTGCCCGGGCGTGGCATCGCGGCCAGGGCCAGCTACCCGGAGATGCTCGACGCGCTCGGGATGCCGCTGCCGGACGGCCCGCAGGATCCGGCGGCGGTGATCGACCGGCTGGCCGTCGCCGCCGAGCCGGGGCTGGCCGGCATGGGCTCCGGCCGGTTCTTCGGATTCGTCGTGGGGGGCACGCTGCCGGTCGCGCTCGCCGCCGACTGGCTGGTGTCCGCCTGGGACCAGAACAGCGGCCTGCTCGAGGTGACACCCGCGGTGGTGGCCGCCGAGACGGTCGCCGCCGGCTGGGTGAAGGACCTGCTGGGGCTGCCCGCGACCGCGTCCGTGGGCTTCGTCACGGGTGGGGGGATGGCCACCGCGACCGGCCTGCTGGCCGCCCGCAACGCCGTGCTGGCCTCGGCCGGGTGGGACGTCGAGGAGTCCGGCCTGCAGGGGGCGCCGCGGGTGCGGGTCGTCGTCCCGCAGGAACGGCACGCCACGGTCGACGTGGCCCTGCGCTACGTCGGCCTCGGGGCGGGGACCGCGCGCCGGGTGGCCTGCGACGACCAGGGGCGGATGCTGCTGGACGACCTGGCCGCCGCGCTGGAGGAGGCCGCGGGTGGGCCGGCGGTCGTCGTGGCGCAGGCGGGCAACGTCAACACCGGGGCGTTCGACCGCCTCGGGGACGTGGTGGCCCTCGCCCACCGGGTCGGGGCGTGGGTGCACGTGGACGGGGCGTTCGGGCTCTGGGCGGCGGCGTCACCGCGGCTGCGGCCGCTCGTGGAGGGGCACGCCGGCGCGGACTCGTGGGCGGTCGACGCCCACAAGTGGCTCAACGTGCCCTACGACTGCGGCATGGTCGTGGTGGCCGACGAGGCGGCCCACCGCCGAGCGCTGGGCGTGCGCGCCGCCTACCTGACGCTCGCGAGCGGCGCCCCCGACCCGGTCGAGCTGGTCCCGGAGTTCTCCCGGCGGGCCCGCGGCGTCCCGGTGTACGCCGCGCTGGCCGCCCTCGGCCGGTCCGGGGTCGTCGACCTCGTCGACCGGCTGTGCGACCGGGCCGACCAGTTCGCCGCCGGCATGCGGGAGACACCGGGGGCGACGGTGCGCAACGAGGTGGTTCTCAACCAGGTGCTGACCGACTTCGACGGCTCCGACGAGGTGACGCAGGCGGTGGCCGAGCTGGTGCGCGCGGACGGCGCGGTCTTCCTCAGCCCCACCGTCTTCCGGGGGCGCGGCGGGCTGCGCTGCTCGGTGAGCAACTGGTCGACGACGCCGGACGACGTCGACCTGGCCGTCGCGGCGGTTCGGCGCGCCCTGGACGGTGCGCGGGCAGCCGGGGGCGCGGGGGTTCGGGGGCGCCACCGCCGATAGCCTCGGGGCGTGGTCCAGCCGTACCCGGCGCACTGGGAGGCCGACGTCGCCCTGCGCGACGGCGGCACCGCCCATCTGCGGCCGATCAGACCCGACGACGCCGACCGGCTGCGTCAGTTCCACAGCCGGCTGTCCGAGGAGACGATCTACTACCGGTTCTTCGCGCCGTACCCCGTCCTGTCCGACCGGGACGTCACCCGGTTCACCACCGTCGACTACGAGGACCGCGCGGCGATCGTGGCCACGGTCGGCGACGAGATCATCGGCGTCGTCCGCTACGACCGCGTCGGGCCGGACGAGGCCGAGGTCGCCTTCACGATCCGTGACGACCACCAGGGGCGCGGGCTCGGCTCGGTGCTGCTCGAGCACCTGGCGGCGGCCGCCCGCGAGCGGGGCCTGCGCCGGTTCGTCGCCGAGGTGCTGCCCACCAACTCCAAGATGATCACCGTCTTCCGCGAGGCCGGCTACGAGCCGCGGACCTCGATGGAGGAGGGCTACCTGCTCATGGAGTTCGCCATCGAGCCGACCGAGCACTCCCTCGCCGTGCGTGAGGCGCGGGAGCACCGGGCCGAGGCCCGCTCGATCGAGCGGCTGCTCACCCCGCGCTCGGTGGCCGTCGTCGGGGCCACCGAGCGGCCCGACTCGGTGGGCGAACGGCTGCTCCGCAACCTCGTCGACTGCGGCTTCGCCGGCCCGGTCTACGCGGTCAACCCCCACGCTGAGGGGCAGGTGCGTGGCCTGCCCACCTATCCCAGCCTGACCGCGATCCCCGACGAGGTCGACCTGGTGCTCGTCGCGGTTCCGGCCCCGGCCGTGGAGCAGGTCGTCGACGACGCCGCCGCGAAGGGCGTCGTCGGGCTCATCGTCGTGTCGTCCGGCTTCGCCGAGACCGGTGGCGAGGGGCGGGAGCGGCAGACCGAGCTGGTCCGCCGGGCCCGGGCGAACGGCATGCGCGTCATCGGGCCGAACTGCCTGGGCTTCATCAACACCGACCCCGGGCTCTCGCTCAACGCCTCACTGTCGTCGGTGATGCCCGGCCGCGGCCGGATCGGCTTCTTCTCGCAGTCCGGCGCGCTCGGCGTCGCGCTGCTGGAGACGGTCGTCTCGCGCGGGCTCGGGCTGTCGACGTTCGTGTCCGCCGGCAACCGGGCGGACGTGAGCGGCAACGACCTCATCCAGTACTGGGAGGACGACCCGGCGACCGACGTCCTGCTGCTCTACCTGGAGTCCATCGGCAACCCCCGCAAGTTCTCCCGGATCGCCCGACGCACGTCGCTCCACAAGCCGATCGTGGCGGTGAAGTCGGGCCGTTCGTCGCAGGGCATCCCGCTCGGGCACACGGTGCGCGCCACCCGGCTGCCGCCGGTGGCGATCGACGAGATGTTCGCCCAGTCCGGTGTCATCCAGGTCGACACCCTCGGCCAGCTGTTCGACGTGGCCATGCTGGTGTCCTTCCAGCCGCTGCCCCAGGGCAACCGGGTGAGCGTGGTCGGCAACTCCGACGCGCTGGCCGTGCTGGCCGCCGACGCCTGCGAGACCCACGGACTGCAGCTGGTGGGCGATCCGCACACGCTCGGCCCCGGGTCGACCGTGGAGGACTTCGGTCAGGTGCTCGCCGGGGTGGTCGACGACCCGGCCGTCGACTCGGTCGTCGCGCTGTTCCTGCCCCCCGTCAACGCCACAGGGGAGTCGGTGGCCGCGGAGCTGTCACGGGTGGCCCGCCGCGCGACGAAGCCCATCGTCGCCACCGTCATCGCCGTCGAGGGAGTCTCGGCGCTGCTGCGTCGGCTGAATCCGCAGGGAGTGCCGGTCGTCGGCTCGGTCCCGACCTACGGATCGGTCGAGGACGCCGTTCGCGCCCTGGCCGAAGCCACCCAGTACGCCCTCTGGCGTCGGGCACCGCGCGGGCAGCACGTCGAGCTCGACGGCGTCGCCCCGGCCGCCGCCCGGGAGCTCGTGGAGCGGGTCCTGGGCGAGGCCAACGAGGTGCAGATGGCCGGGCAGGACCTCACCGAGCTGCTGCGCTGCTACGGCATCAACCTCTGGCCGTCGGTGGAGGTCTCCGACCTCGCCGAAGCGGTCGCTGCCGCCGAGTGGCTCGGCTACCCGGTGGTCCTCAAGGCCGCGGCGCCCCACCTGATGCACCGCACCGACCTCGGCGGCGTCCGCCTCGACCTGGGCTCGGAGTCCGCGCTGCGCCGGGCCTTCGCCGAAGTCCAGGAGTCCTTCGGCGAGGACGTGGCGGGGGCGATGGTCGTCCAGCGGATGGCCGGTCGCGGCGTGGCCTGCGTGGTGTCGACCACCGAGGACGCGCTGTTCGGCCCGGTGGTGTCCTTCGGCGTCGGCGGGGTGGTCAGCGAGCTGGTGCAGGACCGTGGCTACCGCATCCCGCCGATGACCGATCAGGACGCCGCGGCGCTGGTCCGCTCCCCGAAGGCGGCGCCGCTGCTCTTCGGCTACCGCGGGGCCGCCCCGCTGGACGTGTCCGGGTTGGAGGACCTGCTCCTGCGGGTCGGACGGCTGAGCGACGACCTGCCGGAGATGGCCGAGCTGGAGCTGAACCCCGTCCTGGCCACCGAGGACGGGGTCGCCGTGCTCGCTGCCCGGGCTCGGCTGGCCGTCCCGATCACCCGCAAGGACGCCGCAGCCAGGCGGCTCGGCT
>DAIRVJ010000134.1:1505-6235 GCA_036802895.1 Candidatus Nanopelagicales bacterium | reverse complement strand
CGGCGACGGGTGTTCGGCTGGAAGGTGCGCTTGCTCACGAGGGTGCTCCCAGGGGAAACGGGCGACGAAACGGCGCCGAAGCGGGTGACACAACGGGTGACACATGAGTGACGGCGGTATCGGCCACCATCGGACGCCCGCGGTGCCGGCCACCGACACCCGGCGCCGACCGCCGCCGCGGGCACGCGACAGCCGCCGACACGTCGGCGGGCCCTACGGTACGGGCGCCCGCCGGATCGGGTCAAACGGGGTGCCCCACCACCCCGCGCCGCGTCGATCGGCGCCCCCACGCCGGCGGTCAACCCCCCATCCTGGCCGATGGACGCGGGACGGTCGGGGAGGTGTACGGTGCGACACGCCGCCAGACCAGAAACGGGCCTCGACCCGGGTGTGCAGAACCGGTTGTCCGCCCCGTCGAGGCTTGCTAGCGTCGCCCGCCACGTCCGGCCCGGCGGTGACCATGCACAGCCTGTGGATGAACGTGTGGACGACTCGGCGACCGCCGATGGCCGCCAGCAGTGAGGGGACGCACCGCCGGTGACCGAGCACCCTGCCGCCCAGGCCATCACCGAGCCCACCGACGACGAGCTGAGCCGGGTGTGGGGGGCGACCCTGTCGGGGCTGGCCGACGGCAGTCTCTCCCCGCAGCACCGGGCGTTCCTGCGGCTCACCCGGCCGATGGCCGCCGTCGGCGACACCGTGCTGATCGCCGCCCCCAACGACTTCGCCCGCGACGTCATCGAGAACCGGCTGCGCGTGGTGCTCACCGAGGCCCTGTCCGACCAGCTCGGCCACGACGTCCAGATCGCGGTCACCGTCGACCCGACCGCGGCCGGCTCGCCGACGCCGCTGGACGACCTGACCGACGAGGTCGCCGACGGCACGTTCGCCGCCGACCTGGACGCTGCCGGCAGCGACGCGACGACCATGGCCGAGCGCCGGCTGAACGAGCGTGCCTCGCGACCGCCGATCGACCCGTTCACCCCCACGCCGGGGCGACCGGGGGCGGGCCAGCCGGCCGGGCGGCACGACGCGGAGTCCAGTCGGCTGAACCCGAAGTACACGTTCGACACGTTCGTCATCGGCTCGAGCAACCGGTTCGCGCACGCCGCCGCCGTCGCCGTGGCCGAGGCTCCGGCGAAGGCCTACAACCCGCTCTTCGTGTACGGGGAGTCCGGGCTCGGCAAGACCCACCTGCTGCACGCCATCGGTCACTACGCGCGCAACCTCTACAGCGGCGCCCGGGTGCGCTACGTGAGCTCGGAGGAGTTCACCAACGAGTTCATCAACAGCATCCGCGACGACAAGGCCGCCACGTTCCAGCGGCGCTACCGCGAGGTCGACGTGCTGCTCGTCGACGACATCCAGTTCCTGCAGGGCAAGGTGCAGACGCAGGAGGAGTTCTTCCACACGTTCAACACGCTGCACAACGCGAACAAGCAGATCGTCATCACCTCGGACAAGCCGCCCAAGGCGCTGGCCGAGTTCGAGGAGCGGATGCGCTCCCGCTTCGAGTGGGGTCTGCTCACCGACGTCCAGCCGCCCGACCTGGAGACCCGGATCGCGATCCTGCTCAAGAAGGCCGCCCAGGAGCGGCTGTCGGCACCGCCGGAGGTGCTCGAGTACATCGGCAGCAAGATCTCGACGAACATCCGCGAGCTCGAGGGCGCCCTGATCCGGGTCACCGCGTTCGCCAGCCTGAACCGCCAGCCGGTCGACCTCGCCCTCGCCGAGGTGGTCCTCAAGGACCTGATCACCGATGCCTCGGGACCGGAGATCACCTCGGCCACGATCATGGCCCAGACGGCCGCCTACTTCGGGCTGTCGATGGAGGACCTCTGCGGGGCCAGCCGTTCCCGCCTGCTGGTCAACGCCCGGCAGATCGCCATGTACCTGTGCCGGGAGCTCACCGACCTGTCGCTGCCGAAGATCGGTCAGCAGTTCGGGGGCCGCGACCACACGACGGTCATGCACGCCGATCGCAAGATCCGCCAGCTGATGGCCGAGCGGCGCAGCGTGTACAACCAGGTCACCGAGCTGACCAACCGGATCAAGTCGCAGGCCCGGGCCGGGTCCTGAACCACCGGGAGTTCCCCGCTGGTGACTGACAGTAACCGAGTGGTGGCACTACTCACGGTGAGTGCACACCCTGGGGAAAGGGCTGTGGACGGAGTGACGGACGGTGGACAGAAGTGACGGACGGTGGACAGATGGGTGCACGGCTGGTGGGCGACCCTGTGGACGGCGGTAGGCCCGGCCGGTCCTCCCCAGTCGAGGGGGTGGCCGCCCCCAGGCCGTCCACCGTCCCTGTGCACCCCGCACCGCTCGTGACCTGCACCGATCGTCCCCGTCCACAGCATCCACCGCCCCTACGAGAACGACGAGAAGACACCTGGACGCGGCGACTCGTCCCCAAGCCAGGGCCGGTGCGGACTGGGGAGCCCCGGACGCCGTAGGGTGACCGGTCACACGTCGACAGCCAGCTGGAGGGATCGGTGCGGTTCCGGATCGAGCGTGACGTCCTGGCCGAAGCGGTCGCGTGGACGGCGCGCAGCCTGCCCGCCCGGCCGCCGGTGCCGGTGCTGGCGGGCCTGCTGGTCGAGGCCGGCAGCGACGGCCTGACCCTGTCGGCCTTCGACTACGAGGTCTCCACCCGGGTCGACGTGCCCGCCGACGTCGCCGAGCCCGGGCGCGCGCTGGTGTCCGGCCGGCTGCTCGCCGACATCTCGCGCAGCCTGCCCGACCGGCCGGTCGAGGTGACGACCGACGGGCCCAAGGTGCTGCTCGTCTGTGGCAGCGCCCGGTTCACCCTGCTCACCCTGCCGGTCGACGAGTACCCGACCCTGCCGCAGCTACCGGGCGTCACCGGCTCGCTCCCGGGAGCCCTGCTGGCCTCGGCGGTCGCTCAGGTGGCCATCGCCGCGGGCCGCGACGACACCCTGCCGGTCCTCACCGGCATCCGGATGGAGATCGAGGGCGAGACCGTCACCCTCGCCGCCACCGACCGGTACCGGCTCGCGGTCCGCGAACTGAGTTGGCACCCGGAGACGCCCGGGCTGTCGTCGCTGGCCCTGGTGCCGGCGAAGACCCTCTCCGACACGGCGAAGGCGCTGCACGCCAGCGGCCAGGTGTCCATCGCGCTCGCCTCCGGGGCCACGGGTGAGGGTCTGCTGGGGTTCGAGGCCGACGGACGCCGCACGACGACCCGGCTGCTGGAGGGTGAGTTCCCCAAGTACCGCTCGCTGCTCCCCGCGGAGTCGACGTCGGTCGCCACCGTCGAGACGGGGACGTTGGTCGAGGCCGTGCGCCGGGTCTCGCTGGTCGCCGAGCGCAACACCCCGGTGCGGCTGACCTTCTCGGCCGGTGAGCTGCAGCTGGACGCCGGGACCGGCGAGGAGGCCCAGGCGTCGGAGGCGCTCGCCTGCAGCCTCGACGGCGAGCCGCTGGCGATCGCCTTCAACCCCCAGTTCCTGCTCGACGGGCTCGGAGCCGTCGACGCGCCGGTCACCCAGATGTCCTTCACGACGTCGGCCAAGCCCGCGGTCCTCACCGGCACGACGGCGGACGCCGCGCCGACCCCGTCCGCGGGCGCGGCCTACCGGTACCTGCTCATGCCGGTCCGCCTGTCCGGCTGACGCGCCGGCGTCCGTCTCCGCAGCCGTGCACGTCAGCCACCTGTCGCTGACCGACTTCCGCTCCTACGCAGCGGTCGAGCTGGCGCTGGAGCCCGGGGTGACGGCGTTCGTCGGCCCGAACGGGCAGGGCAAGACCAACCTGGTCGAGGCCGTCGGCTACCTGGCGACGCTGGACAGCCATCGGGTGTCGACCGACGCCCCGCTGGTCCGCCAGGGGGCCGCGCGGGCCGTGGTCCGGGCTCGGGTGGTCCGCGACGGTCGACCCACCCTGGTCGAGCTGGAGATCACCCCCGGCCGGGCCAACCGGGCCCGCGTCAACGCCTCGCCCGTCCCGCGGGCCCGCGAGGTATTGGGCATCCTGCGCACCGTGCTGTTCGCCCCCGAGGACCTCGCGCTGGTCAAGGGCGACCCGTCGGATCGCCGCCGTTTCCTCGACGACCTGCTCGTCGCCCGTCAGCCTCGGATGGCTGGCGTGCGGGCCGACTACGACCGGGTGCTCAAGCAGCGCAACGCGCTGCTCAAGTCGGCGGGTGCTGCGCTGCGCCAGCGCCGGTCGGCGGCGGACCTGCCGACGCTGGACGTGTGGGACGCCCACCTGGCGCGCCAGGGATCCGAGCTGGTCGCCGCCCGGCTGGAGCTGGTGGACCTGCTGCGGCCGCGGGTGGGCTCGGCCTATGCGTCGGTCTCGCACGGGGCGGCCGACACCGACCTGGTGTACGTGTCCAGCCTCGGCGCTGACGTCGCGCTCACGCCCGACCGCGACCTGTTGGCGGCGCAGCTCCTGGAGGCGGTCGCCAAGTCCCGGCCGCACGAGCTCGATCGCGGGGTGAGCCTGGTCGGCCCGCATCGCGACGACCTGCTGCTCCGGCTGGGCACCATGCCGGCCAAGGGCTACGCCAGCCACGGCGAGTCCTGGTCGTTCGCCCTCGCGTTGCGACTGGCCAGCTTCGAGCTGCTGGCCAGCGACGGCGGTGAGCCGGTCCTCATCCTCGACGACGTGTTCGCCGAGCTGGACGTCGGCCGGCGGGAGCGGCTGGCCGCACTGGTGTCCCCTGCCGAGCAGGTGCTGGTCACCGCGGCCGTGGCGCAGGATGT
>DAIRVJ010000134.1:0-1405 GCA_036802895.1 Candidatus Nanopelagicales bacterium | reverse complement strand
GACGTGGTCGGCCCGGAGGTGGCGGCCCACTGCGCCGTCGAGCACCTCGACGGCGGCGTCCTCACCGTGCGCGCCGACTCGACGGCGTGGGCCACCCAGGTGCGCCTGCTCGCCGCCACCCTCGTCCGTCGGCTCAACGAGGAGTGCGGCGACGGGTCGGTGGGTCGAGTGGTCGTGCTCGGACCGGGCCGGCCGACCTGGCGCAAGGGCGCCTGGCACGTCCCGGGTCGGGGACCGCGCGACACCTACGGCTGAGCGCAGGCGGCGCGGCCACCCCCGCACGTGGGGGGACACCACCACGGGGCGGTCGGGAGCGACATCCGTCCCCAGGGCCCGGCCAGGGGCCGTTCCGGTCACCGGGACCGACTAGACTCGACACCATCCCAGGCCGCTTCCCGCCCGTCGGCGAGCGGCCTGTTCCGCGAACCGACAGGAGCCCCGCCCCGTGTCGTACGACGCCACGTCGATCACCGTCCTCGAGGGGCTCGACGCCGTCCGCAAGCGCCCCGGCATGTACATCGGTTCCACCGGCGAGCGCGGCCTGCACCACCTCGTCTACGAGGTCGTCGACAACGCCGTCGACGAGGCCCTGGCCGGGTACTGCGACCGCATCGACGTCACGCTGCTCGACGGTGGCGCCGTCCGCGTGGTCGACAACGGCCGCGGCATCCCGGTCGACGAGCATCCGATCGAGAAGCGGCCGGCCGTCGAGGTCGTGCTGACCATGCTGCACGCCGGCGGCAAGTTCGGCGGTGGCGGGTACTCGGTCTCCGGCGGCCTGCACGGTGTCGGCGTGTCCGTCGTGAACGCGCTGTCCTCGCGGCTGGACGTCGAGATCTGGCGCGACGGCCACGTGTGGACCCAGCGCTACGACGGGTCACGGCCGGGCCCGCTGTCCCGGGGGGCCACGACCGACCGAACCGGCACGACCGTGACGTTCTGGGCCGACCCGGAGATCTTCGAGACCACCGACTACGACTGGGACACCTTGGCCCGCCGGTTCCAGGAGATGGCGTTCCTCAACAAGGGTCTGACGATCGGCCTGCGTGACGAACGCCCCGACCACGAGTTCGACGAGGAGCGCCCCGAGGGCGGGGGTCCGCTGGAGAAGCAGTGGCACTACGACGGCGGCATCGCCGACTTCGTCCGGCACATCAACGCCAAGAAGGGGTCGTCGCACAAGACGGTCATCGACTTCGAGGCCGAGGACGTCGAGGCCGGGCTGTCCCTGGAGGTGGCGATGCAGTGGAACGCCGGCTTCCAGGAGTCGGTCTACACCTTCGCCAACACCATCAACACCCATGAGGGCGGCACGCACGAGGAGGGCTTCCGGTCGGCGCTGACCACGTTGGTCAACAAGTTCGCCCGCGACTGGGGGGTGCTCAAGGAGAAGGACGCCAACCTG
>DAIRVJ010000133.1:4330-6240 GCA_036802895.1 Candidatus Nanopelagicales bacterium | reverse complement strand
GAGCCGTTGTCGCCGAACAG
Source organism: Candidatus Nanopelagicales bacterium (assembly GCA_036802895.1). Taxonomy (GTDB): domain Bacteria; phylum Actinomycetota; class Actinomycetes; order Prado026; family Prado026; genus DAIRVJ01. Next base: position 6,220 of record DAIRVJ010000133.1, on the reverse strand, counting down.
CGGCTTCGGCATGAACGTCACGGTCTTGCCGGCGTGCCAGGCGACGTTCTTGATCACGTACTTGAAGAGCATGACCTGGTCGGCAGCGTGGAGCAGCGTGTTGAACTTGTAGTTGATCTCGGCCTGACCGGCGGTGCCCACCTCGTGGTGCGCGCGCTCGACCTCGATCCCGACCTCGGCGAGCTTCAGGCTCATCTGGTCACGCAGGTCGGCGTAGTGGTCGACCGGGGGGACGGGGAAGTAGCCACCCTTGTACCGGGTCTTGTACCCGCGGTTGCCACCCTCCTCCTCGCGGCCGGTGTTCCACGCGGCCTCGATGGAGTCGATGAAGTAGAAGCCGGAGTTCTGCTTGGTCTCGAAGCGCACCTCGTCGAAGATGTAGAACTCCGCCTCGGGCCCGAAGTAGCAGGTGTCCGCGATGCCGGAGCCGGCCAGGTACGCCTCCGCCTTGGCGGCGATGTTGCGAGGGTCACGGCTGTACGGCTCGTCGGTGAAGGGGTCGCGGATCGAGAAGTTGATGTTCAGCGTCTTCTCGGCGCGGAACGGGTCGACGTAGGCGGTGGCGACGTCCGGGATCAGCTTCATGTCGGACTCGTGGATCGCCTGGAAACCACGGATCGACGAGCCGTCGAACATCGCCCCCTCGGTGAAGAACGACTCACCCACGGACTGCGCCGGCACGTTGAAGTGCTGCATGACGCCCGGTAGGTCGCAGAACCGGACGTCGACGAACTGCACGCCCTCGTCCTTGATGAACCTCAGGACCTCGTCGGCGTTAGAGAACATCCATCCTCCCTCGGCGTGGCGTCCGCTTGCCCGGTCGCCCTCGGCTTGATCCGGGACGCTAGGCGGAGGGGGTTTCCCGTCGGTGTCCCGCGTGTTTCGCCGGTGTTACGCGGCTCCGGTCACCTTCCCACGCCCCCGTCGGGGGCCCGCCGGCCGGGTCGGCTAACGTGCCGCGCATGGCTTCCGGCGATCCGCTGCGCCGTGAGGTCGGCGGCTGGCTCTCCGGGCCGCCGGGGATGTCTCCACCCGGTCTCGGTCGCCGGGTTGTCGCCCTGTTCGTGGACTGGTTCGCCGCGATCGGCGTGACCGGGCTGGTCTCGGCGGCTCTGCTCGGTGGCCGGCTGCGCTACGGGGCGCCGGACTTCTCCCTGGTCGTCCTGGCGGTGTTCGCAAGCCAGACCTGGGCGCTGACCTGGCTGGCCGGTGCGAGCTTCGGCCACCGCCTGCTCGGTCTGCAGGTCGTCGGAGCCGACGGCCGACCGATCGGCCCGCTGCGTGCGCTGCTGCGCACGGTGCTGCTCTGCCTGGTGGTGCCCGCGCTGATCTGGGACCGGCAGGGCCGCGGGCTGCACGACCGGGCCGCCCGCAGCTACGTCGTGCTGGTCACGCCTTCGGGATCTTCGGCAGCTTGACGTTCTTCGGCAGCGGGCCCTTGGGGATCGGCAGCGCGCCCTGCTGGGCGGTCAGCGCACGCAGCCGGTGGTCCAGCTCGGTGATCTGCGCGCCGGTCAGGGCCCGAGGCAGTCGCATGACCTCGCGGGTGAGCTTCTGCAGGGTCACCTGGCCCTCGTCCCGCCCGACGACGATCTCGGTGATCGGGGCCTCGCCGACCACCCGGGCGTGCCGCTTGCGCTCACCGGCCAGCAGGTGCTGGACGCGGGTCGGCGAGCCTTCGCCGACGAGCACCACCCCGCACTTGCCGACGACCCGGTGGACGACGTCCTGGTTGCGGGTGACGGCGATGGCGGGCGTCACCTCCCACCCCTTGCGCAGGGTGTTCAGGGCGGCGACCGCGGCGCCGGGCTGCCCCTCGATCGAGCCGTAGGCGGCGCGCTCCGCGCGACGGCCGAAGATGAACGTGACGGCGAGCGCGGCGGTGGACAG
>DAIRVJ010000133.1:0-4230 GCA_036802895.1 Candidatus Nanopelagicales bacterium | reverse complement strand
CGCGCCCCGGCGGCGGCGCTCCTTCGCCCGGACGATCTCCAGGCCCTCCTCGGCTGTGGGGGCGCTGCCACCGAGCCGGGCGGGCAGCCACCAGCGGTCGGCGTCGTCGCGGGGGCGGACCGGGTACCGGTCCTGGGCGTCGGTCAGCATCTGCTCCATCGTCGTCCGCAGCCGACGGGTCAGCGCGGCCACGCCTTCGTCCGGCTCGGCGACGAGGGCCGGGCCCACGTCGACGGTCACCAGGATCCGGTGGGGAGCGGCCTTGCGGCGGTGGCCGTAGGTGAGCACTCGCTGGGAGCCCCAGATGACGGTCGGCACGATCGGGACGCCGGCCTCGATGGCCATCCGGGCGGCGCCCTGCTTGAACGGGAGCAGCTCGAACGACGGGCTCATGGTCGTCTCGGGGAACACGCCGACGATCTCGCCGTCTCGCAAGGCCCGCAGCGCCTCGTCGTAGGCGGCCGCTCCGGACTCCCGGTCGACGGCGATGTGGTGCATGCCGCGCATGAGCGGCCCGGCCACCCGGTGGCGGAACACGGCGTCCTTGGCCATGAAGCGCACCAGCCGGCGCGAGCGGCGGGCCGCCAGGCCGGCGAAGGTGAAGTCGAGGTAGCCGGTGTGGTTGATGGCCATGACCGCGCCGCCGCTTCGGGGCACGTTCTCCCGGCCGGTCATCGCGAACGTCAGCCCGAGGCCGAGGAAGGTCGCGCGCGCCGCCCCGATGACCGGTGGGTAGACCAGGTCGGCCACTCAGACTCCCTCGCGGGTCAGGGCTCGCGCCTCGACGGCCTGCCGGTACAACCGGCCGGCCCGGTAGGACGAGCGCACCAGCGGCCCGCTCAGCACGCCGGCGAAGCCGATCTGCTGGGCCTGCGCGCCGAGCTCGTCGAACTCCTGCGGCTCGACCCAGCGCTGCACCGGATGGTGCCGCGGCGAGGGGCGCAGGTACTGGGTGATCGTCACCAGGTCGCAGCCGGCGCCTTGCAGGGCGACCAGCGCCGCACCGACCTCGGCGCGGGTCTCACCTAGGCCGAGGATCAGGTTGGACTTGGTGACCAGGCCGGCCTGGCGAGCCTGGCTGATGACGGCGAGGGAGCGGTCGTACCGGAAGCCGGGGCGGATCCGCTTGAACACTCGCGGCACGGTCTCGAGGTTGTGCGCGAAGACCTCGGGCCTGGTGTCGAACACCTGCTGGAGCAGCTCGGGTCGCCCGGAGAAGTCCGGGGTGAGGATCTCCACGCCGGTGCCGGGGTTGAGCGCATGGACCTGCCGGACGGTCTCCGCGTAGAGCCAGGCGCCCTCGTCGTCGAGGTCGTCGCGGGCGACGCCGGTGACGGTCGCGTAGCGCAGGCCCATCGTGCGTACCGACTCGGCGACCCGGCGCGGCTCGTCGCGGTCGAGGTCGGCGGGGCGGCCGGTGTCGATCTGGCAGAAGTCGCACCGTCGGGTGCACTGGTCACCGCCGATGAGGAACGTCGCCTCGCGGTCCTCCCAGCACTCGTAGATGTTGGGGCAGCCCGCCTCCTCGCACACCGTGTGCAGCCCCCCGTCGCGGACCAGGGCCTTCAGGGCGGTGTACTCGGGCCCGGTGCGCAGCCGGGTGCGGATCCACGGCGGCTTGCGCTCGATCGGGGTCTCGGCGTTGCGCACCTCGACGCGCAGCAGCCGACGGCCCTCGGGGGCGACGGTCACCTCTTGATCCTACGCAGTCACCCCAGCGCGGGCAGCGTGGCGGTGAGCATGCCGAGGCGGGCCTCGACCAGGGGCAGCACCTCCGCCACCGGGACGTCGCGACCCAGCTCGGCGCTGAGCGAGGTGACGCCGGCGTCGGCGATGCCGCAGGGCACGATCCGGTCGTACCAGGCGAGGTCGCAGTCGCAGTTCAGGGCGAAGCCGTGCATGGTGACCCCTCGGGACACCCGGATGCCGATCGCGCCGACCTTGCGGTCGGGACGCCGCTCGTCGGCCGGGACCCAGACGCCGCTTCGGCCGGCGACCCGTCCGGAGGCCAGGCCCAGCTCCGCGCAGACGTCGATGAGCAGCTGCTCGACCCGGCGGACGTGCGCGACGACGTCGATCGGGTCCGGCAGGCGCAGCACCGGGTAGCCGACCAGCTGGCCGGGCCCGTGCCAGGTGATCTTGCCGCCGCGGTCGACGTCGACGACAGAGGTGCCGTCGAGCGGGCGCTCCCACGTCTCGGTGCGCTTGCCGGCCGTGTACACGGGCTCGTGCTCGAGCAGCAGCACGGTGTCCGGTTCCTCGCCGGCGGCGACGGCGGCGTGCAGCCGGCGCTGCTCGTCCCAGCCGATGGCGTACGGCACCAGGGCGGGCGCCAGCCCGAGCCGGACGATCCGCGGCGTGCTCACCGGCCCAGGCTAGCCCCGAGACGCACGGGTGCGACCCCTGTGCGCGCGTCAGTAGGGTGGGCGGGCAGCCATCGACAGCGGCGGGAGAGGTCATGTCTGACGGGCACTCGACACGGTGGCGCATCGTCGTCGCGGTCCTCATCCTCGGCTGGATCACCGTGGCCGGGATCACCGGCCCGTTCGCCGGCAAGCTGGCCGACGTCCAGGAGAACGACAACGCCGCCTGGCTCCCGCGGACGGCGGAGTCGACACGCGTCGAGACGCTGAACAAGGACTTCGTCCAGACCACGTCGTTCCCGCTGATCGTGGTGTTCACCGACCCCAAGGGCGCGGTCCTCAGCGCGGCCCAGACGAGCGCGGTGGCGGCCTTCGGTCAGCAGCTGCCCTCGACGGCGCTGAAGCAGGGAGGAACGGTCGGGGACTGGCTGGACGGTTCGCCGCCACCGCCGATCCCCTCCGCGGACGGCAAGGCGATGCTGCTGCAGGTCAGCCTGACCGAGAAGGCCGGGACCGAGCGGCTGCCCGACGGGCTGACCCCCGTGCAGGCGGTCACCGACCTGGTCCGCGACACCGGGCAGGTGTCCGGCACCCAGGCGAACGCGACCGGTCCGGCCGGCTTCCTCTCGGACTTCTTCGAGATCTTCGGGTCGATCGACTCGACGCTGCTGCTCACCGCGCTCGCGGTGGTCGCGCTCATCTTGATCGTCGTCTACCGCAGCCCGTTCGTGTGGGCGCTGCCGCTGTTCTCCGCCGTCGTCTCGGTCGGCCTGGCGAGCGCCGTCATCTACGCGATGGCGCGGGCCGACCTGCTCACGGTCAACGGGCAGAGCCAGAGCATCCTGTTCATCCTGATCATCGGGGCCGGCACCGACTACGCGCTGCTGCTGATCGCCCGGTACCGGGAGGAGCTGCACCTGCACGAGCGGCGCATCGACGCGATGGTCACGGCCTGGCGCAACGTCGTGGCCCCCATCGTGGCCTCGGGTGCGACGGTCTCGCTGGGCCTGCTCTGCCTGCTGTTCAGCGACCTGGCCTCGAACAAGTCGCTGGGCCCGGTCGCCGCGGTCGGCATCGCCTCCACCATGCTCGTGATGCTCACCTTCCTCCCGGCGCTGCTGGTGGCCTTCCCGCGGTGGGTGTTCTGGCCGCGGATCCCGCGGCACGACGAGATCGACCCGGTGACCACCGGGTTCTGGTCGAAGATCGCCGGTCTGGTCGGTCGGCACCCGGTCCGGGTCGCGGCGGCGACCATGGTCGGCCTGTTCGCTCTCGCGGCGCTGTCGCCGAACCTGAAGGCCGACGGGCTCGGCTCGGTCGATGCGTTCACCAAGGAGGCCGACTCGGTCGTCGGCCAGAAGCGGTTGGCCGAGCACTTCCCCGGTGGCACCTCAACCCCGGCCGTGATCATCGGCAAGGCCGACCGGCTGCCCCAGCTGCTCGCTGCGGCCACCAGCGTCGAGGGAATCGTGAGCGCGGCGCCCTACACGGGGTCGGTCCCGGGTGCCGGGGGCTCGACCGACCCGATGGTCGTGGCCGGCTTGGTCCGGATCGACGCCACTCTCGGGGCCATCCCGGATTCGCCGCAGGCCTACCGCACCGTCGAGCGGTTGCGCGGGGCGGTGCACGCCGTCCCGGGTGCGCAGGCGCTGGTCGGTGGGTCGACGGCGATCAACGCCGACGTCCAGTCCGCCAGCCGCAGGGACCGCAACGTGATCATCCCGATCGTGCTGCTGGTCATCTTCATGGTCCTTGCGCTGCTGCTGCGCGCGCTGCTCGCACCGGCCCTGCTGATCGCGACGGTCGTGCTGTCGTTCCTCGCCACGATGGGGGTCTGCTACCTGGCGTTCGGCTGGTTCGGGTTCGC
>DAIRVJ010000132.1:5079-6328 GCA_036802895.1 Candidatus Nanopelagicales bacterium | reverse complement strand
GTGGGCAGAGCCCCCAGCCCCAGCAGGGGGACCCGGGCGGTCACGGTGACCCGGACCAGCCCGTCGGAGCGGACGACGGAGACCACAGCCCGCTCGGGTGCCACCGACTGGGCCGCCCGGCGGACGTCGTCGACGGACTCACCCCGAGCGGCGAGGCGCGCCGCCACCCGGGCCGCATCCGCGCACGCCAGCTGCCGCTGGACGGCCTGCGCCCCCGTGGCGAGGACCGCGAAGACCACCACCAGCGCCGGCAGCACCACCGCTGTCTCTGCGGTGACCGCTCCCGACTCGCTGGGCCGCCGCGCAGCTCCGTTCACCCCTCGGCGCGTCCGTGGCACGGTGCGCCTCCTCTCCCGCTGGCCGTTTCAGTGCACAGTCAGGTGGTCAGGTCGGGCGTCGGGGCGGGTCGGTGGCCGGCCGACCCACCCCGGCGCCGGTCAGAACGCGAAGGACAGCGCCTTGCGGACGATGTCGGCGAGCAGCCTGACGATGGGCTCACTCGTCAGCAGCTTGATCAGCACGCCGCCGAAGCCACAGGCCGCGACGGTGCCCACCGCGTACTCGGCGGTGCTCATGCCGGAGTCGTCCCGACGAATTCGAGCGAGGGTCGCACGCATGAAGTGCCTCCAGGTCACCGGCAGGTCGGCCGGTCCGAACGGACCCTCCGGTCCGTGCGGGCAGCGTGCGCCGGCGGCGACGCGCTCGGTGAGGCCGGCGCCGATCTGGGGAGGGGCGAGGCCTGTGGACGGATCGTCCGCCCCAGGCGGGGCGGCACAGGCACCCGGCCGGCTCAGCCGAGGACCGTGCGGGCGAGCCCGACCACGGTGGGGACGACGCCGACGAGCACGAACGCCGGTAGGAAGCACAGGCCGAGCGGCCCCGCCGACCGCACCTCCACGGTCCGTACCGCCGCGTCCGCCAGAGCCCGTCGACGCACGCGAAGGTCATCGGCGCAGCGACGCATCGCATCCGCCAGCGGAGTCCCTCCGTCGAGGGAGCGGACGGCGGCGCGGGCCAGCGGCCCGACTTGGTCGTCGAGGACGAACGCGCCCCAGGCCGACCGGGGGTCGGCACCCAGCCGCAGCGACGTCGCCACCCCGGCGAGCACCTCCCCGACGGGCCCGGCGACGGCGCCGGCGGCCGCGCTCAGCGCGGTCTCGGGCGCCGCACCAGCCGCGAGGCAGGCCGCCATCAGGTCGGCCGCGAGCGGCAGGTCCTCGGCGATCCGCCGGCGGCGATCCCGCACCGC
>DAIRVJ010000132.1:0-4979 GCA_036802895.1 Candidatus Nanopelagicales bacterium | reverse complement strand
AGGTCACGGTGGTGGCCCGGAGGCGGTCGCCACGATCCTCGACATCCACGCCAGGCCGGCTGTCTCCAGCGCAGCGCCCGCGGCCAGGCACCCCCAACCGACCGGCGAGCCGATCAGGACGTCGAGCGGCCTCGCGCCGAGGAGGCCGCCGAGCACCACCCCCGCGAGCGGCAGCATGGCCAACAGCCGGGCGGTGGCCCGCGGTGCAGCCATCGCCGAGGCCACCCTCAGGCGGTGCTCGGCCTCGGCGAGGCCGGCGGCGGCGACCCGCTCGACCGCGACGGCGAGCCCCGCGCCCTGCTGTTCGCCCACCTGCCAGGCCGCACCCAGCCAGCCGAGCGGTCGCAGGTCGGGATGCCGGGAAGCCGTGGCGAGCGCCGTCGGGACGTCGCCGCCCAGGGCTGCGGTGCGGACGACGGGGGCCAGGGCGGTGGCCAGCACCGGTTCGCCGACCTCGCCCCCCGCGCGAGCCAGCGCCGTGCGCACCGGCTGTCCGGCGGCCAGCTCCGAGGCGAGCCCCTCGGCGAGCTCGACGACCGCCGCGCGGGTGGCCGCCCGCTCCTTCGACCGGCGCCACCGAGGACGGGCGAGGCCCCGCCGGCCTGGCGACGGCGGCCGCCCGGGCCCGAGCCGCGGCCACGGACCGGACCGGACCATGGCGGCCCAGGTCGCCCCACCCGCCAGGGCCGCAGCCACCAGGACGTGGGCGTTCACGACGCGGGGCCCTCCCCCTGGCTGCGGGCGAGCAGGCGGGACAGCGCCGGCTCGCCCGGGCCTGCCGCCATCGACCCGTCGCGGCCGAACCGGACCGCCGGGCGCGTGGTCACCAGGCCGTCGGTGCCCCGGCTCGGGACGGCCACCTCGAGGATGCGTCGCCGGCCGTCTCGGTCGCGGGTGAGGTGCACGACCGCCTCGACGCCGGCGGCGAGCTGGCTGTGCAGGGCCGCCCGGCCCAGCCCGGCCGCCAGGGCCAGCGCCTCCAGCCGCGCGGGGACGTCGCCGGCGGCGTTCGCGTGCACCGTGCCGCAGCCACCCTCGTGCCCGGTGTTCAGCGCGGCGAGCAGGTCGACCACCTCGGCACCGCGGACCTCCCCGACCACCAGCCGGTCGGGCCGCATCCGCAGGGCCTGGCGGACCAGATCCCGCAGCGTCACCTCACCCGCTCCCTCGACGTTGGGGGGGCGGGCCTCGAGCCGGACGACGTGCGGATGGTCGGGTCGCAGCTCGCCGCTGTCCTCGACGAGCACCATGCGTTCGCTCGGATGAGCGAGTCCGAGCAGCGTGGAGAGCACCGTCGTCTTGCCGCTGCCCGTCCCGCCACTGACCAGGAAGGCGGACCGCGCCTCGACCAGTCGGCGGAGCAGGTCCGCGCCGGCCGGTGGGACAGATCCCGCGCTGACCAGGTCCTCGAGGGTGAACGCGAGCCGACGCGGCACCCGCAGGGACAGGCAGGGACCGTCGGGCGACACCGGCGGGAGCACGGCGTGCAGCCGGGCACCCGACGGCAGCCGCACGTCGACCCACGGGGCGGCGGCGTCGAGCCGGCGGCCGGCGCTGGCCGCCAGCCGCTGGGCCAGCCGACGGATCGCACCGTCGTCGGCGAAGCGCACCGGCGCGCGGACCAGCCCGTCCCCTCGGTCGACCCACACCTCGTCGGGACCGTTGACCAGGACGTCGGTCACGGAAGGGTCGCCCACGAGGCGCTGCAGCGGCCCGAGCCCCACGATCTCCGAGCGGAGCACGGCCAGGACCTCCAGCAGCGCCTCGTCGCCGAGGACCCGGCCCTCACGCCGCAGCGCGTCGGCGACCGCGGCGGCATCGACCGCCGGCGCGTCGACCAGGGCCAGCCTGGCGCGGACCCGCTCGACCAGATCGGCGTCGACCGCGACGCTCACGCCACCCGCCGACCGGGTCGGAGGACGTCGTCGAGCAGCGCCGCGGCCAGCCGGGCGAGCGGGCCACGGGACCGGGCGGCCGGCCGCTCCCCGCGGTCGAGGTCGACGCTCAGCCCCGGCTCGGGTCGCAGCCAACCGGCCAGCGGCAGCCCCAAGGAGTCGGCGACGACCTCCGCCGGCAGGCCGGTCGGGGCAGGGCCTCGCACGACGAGCCGGACGTCGCCGGCCAACAGACCGACACCCGCAGCCACCCGGCCGGCCGACGCGACCGCGCGGACCTCGGCGGGCACCACCAGGTAGACGACGTCGACGCGCGACAGGGCGGCCTCCCCCGCGGGACCGAGGTGCCGCGGCAGGTCCACCACCACCAGATCGCTGGCTCGGACGGCCGCGCCCATGACCGCCGTCATCGCCTCGGCGCCCACCGACGGCCCCCCGTCACGGTCCCAGGCGAGCAGGTGCAGACCGTCGACCGCCGGCAGCGCCTCGACCAGCGCGGCCGCGCTCACCCGGCCGCGCGAGCCGGTGAGGTCGGACCAACGCAGGCCGGCGGCCTCCTCCGCGCCGAGGACGAGGTCGACGCCGCCGCCCAGCGGGTCGGCGTCGAGCAGCAGGCAGGCCAGGCGCCGCCGGGCCGCGACGACTCCGAGGGCGGCCGCGAGTGTGGTCGCGCCGGCACCGCCACGGCCGCCGACGACGCCGACGACCGACGCTCGGGCGGGGGGCTCGGTCGCGGCGGCCAGCCGCTCGATGAGCCAGGTCTCCCCGTCGGGCAGGATCACCACGTGCTCGGCACCCACGGCGACCGCCCTCGGCCACACGCCGGCGTCGTCGAGGTCACCGCCGACCAGCACGACGTCCGGCCGACGGGGAAGGCCGGCCCGGGCCAGCGCGGCGGCCTGGTCGTCGCCGACCAGCACGAGGGGGGCGCCGGCCCAGGGTCGTCGGGCGGCGCCCGGGTCGACCGCGACCTCGGCCTCCACTCCGGCGACGACGGCCAGCCGGAGCAGGTCGTCGAGCAGCTCAGCGGAGCCGGTGACGAGCAGCGGCCTGGGGAGGCCCGGCGACGACCCGGCGGGCGGCTGGACGGATGGTCCCGGGGGGAGCGAGGGGGTCACGGCGGCCTCCGACGATCGGGCGCGAGGCCCTCACGGTGGCGCCGCCGACCCGGGACGAGGCCCGAGGCGGTCATCTCTGTGGACCGTCCGGCTCGGCCGTTCGGCTGTGGATAACGTCCGTTCGGCCAGTCTCCTGGCTCCGGACATGGGACGACCCCCGCCGGGGGGGGTAGCGGGGGCCGTCCATTCGGTCCAAACCCGGGGGGGAGGGGATCGGACCGAGCGGGTCGGGTGGCGGTCTTGGGAGAGTGCCCCACCCGACGCCACCATGGTGTACCCGGATGGTCACTCAGCGCAAGCATCAGCGGGCAATTCGGACCAGGTTCCCCCGCTCGGCCGATCCAGGCGGCCTATCCTCGGCACGTGACGGATGGGCCTGCGCGACCGGTCGCGGCCTTCTTCGACCTCGACAAGACGATCATCGCGACGTCCAGCTCGCTCGCCTTCGGCCGCCCGTTCTACAAGGGCGGGCTGATCAACCGCGGCGCCGTGCTCCGCAGCGCGTACGCGCAGTTCGTCTACCTGCTCGGCGGGGCCGACCACGACCAGATGGAACGCATGCGGGCCTACCTGCAGCAGATGTGCACCGGCTGGCCGGTCGAGCAGGTGCGCGCCATCGTCGCCGAGACGGTGCACGACCTGATCGACCCGACGATCTACGACGAGGCGGTGGAGCTCATCGAACAGCACCACGCCGCCGGTCACGACGTGGTGATCGTCAGCTCGTCGGGCACCGAGGTCGTCGAGCCGATCGGGGAGATGCTCGGCGCCGACCACGTCATCGCGACCCGGATGGTGGTCGCGGACGGCGCCTACACCGGCGAGATCGCCTTCTACGCCTACGGACCGCACAAGGCGGAGGCCATCCGTGCGCTGGCCGCCGAGCGCGGCTACGACCTGGCCGAGTGCTCGGCCTACTCGGACTCCGCGACCGACCTCCCGATGCTGGAAGAGGTGGGCCACCCGTTCGCGGTGAATCCGGACCGGGCGCTGAACGTCGAGGCGGTGCGCCGCGGGTGGCCGGTGCTGAACTTCGCGACCCCAGTCGGCCTGCGTCGCCGCGTCTCCGCCAGCCGTTCGCAGCGGCGAGCGGCGCTGGCCACGGTCGGCGCGGCGGCCGCAGCCGGGGTGGTCTGGTACGCCAACCGACGCCTGCGACCTGGCCCCGGCTGACCGCGCGGTCACGCCGGATCAGCGGCTTCGGCCAGCTCCTCGGCGACCGCCCGCCCCGCGCGGGCGCCGAGGGCCACGGCCTGGGCGACGAACTGCAGCCAGGCACCGACCCCGGCCGAGGTGCCGGCGGCGTACGCCTGCGCAGCCGCCTGGTACCGCGCCCGGCCCAGCTGCCGCAGGCCCTCCTCCGGGACGGAGACCCCTCGTGCGTCGACCCCCCGCGACACGAGAACGAGCCGGGTCGCGGCTCGGGCCACGAGCCCGTTGCCCCACGTGAACGCCTCCACCGCGAGCAGTTCGCCCTGCACGACGCCGGCGAGCACCACGGCCGGGACGTCGGACGGCGCGACGACGACCTCGGCGAGCGCCGCCAGCCGCTCGGACACCCCGGGGGCGGGTCGCGGCCGGCCGAGCTCGGGCTCGGGCACGATCCCCGCCGCGGCGAGGGCGTGCAGCCGCGCGAGCGCCTGCAGAGGCGCTCGACCCCACACCTCGGCCAGCGCCCCGGACTCGGTGGTGACCCGCAACGCGGCCGGCGCCACCGGCCTCGGGGTGCCCTGCGGGCTTGGCGGGAACGGAGGCCGGAACTGCTCCAGGTCCCACTCCTCGCCCTCCAGCGCACACGACGCCTGCGCGCCCCGGCGCACCGACTCCGCAGTGAGGCGAGGACCGAGAACCCGCAACCGCGGGGTCATCAGCTCGCGCAGCAGGCCGTCGACGGCGCCGCGGGCGGCTTCGACCGCTTCGAACACCCCCGGCAGGGCGGCGACGCCCGCCAGCGCGTCGCCGGCGG
>DAIRVJ010000131.1:0-6346 GCA_036802895.1 Candidatus Nanopelagicales bacterium | reverse complement strand
AGAACGACTGGTCACGTCGGGCCACGAAGGCGTCGAAGGCGGTCCCCTGCTGCTCGACCCAGGTGAAGTAACCCAGGTTGAAGATCCGCTCGCGCTCGTTGGCCGTGAGCGCCAGCAGGTCGTCCGTCCCCGCGCCCAGGACGTACCGCCCGAACGACTCGGCAGCCTCGACCGTCCCGAAGCCGGACGGGTAGTCCCGGGCCAGCACCTTGTCCACCTCGGTCAGGTAGAGGGCTGCGCCGTCGGTGGCCACGGTGACCACGGCGTCGTCAGGGCCGAGTCCTAGCTGCTTGGCCGTCTTGATGGCGGCCAGGACGTTGCAGATGGACGAGATCCCGAACGACGGCATCAGGTCGACCAACGCGTCCGGCACGCCCCGCGAGGCGAGGTAGGCCCGCCCGGCGTCGGTGTTCAGGAGCACCAGCAGTCGGTCAGTGGCCCGGTCGGAGATCGCCACCACCAGGTCGGTGTTCATCACGTTGTGGATGAGCGGAATGTGCTTGTCGCCGATGCCCTGGATGTTGTGCTCACCGAAGCCGTTGCGCAGCATGGTCGGGCACTCCAGCGCCTCGACCGCGACGATCTTCGTGCCGTGCCGGTCCTTTAGCCAGTCGCCCGCGGCGATCGTCCCGGCGGAGCCGGTCGCCGACACGAACGCCGCCGGTCGCAGCCCCGGCCTCCGGGCCGCGAGCGACTCCACGATCCGCTCCAGCGCCCGGCCGGTCACCGCCCAGTGCACGAGGTGGTTCCCGAACTCCGAGAACTGGTTGAGGATCACGTTGGCTGGGTCGCGCGCGAGTTCCGCGCACTCGTCGTAGATCTCCTTGACGTTGCTCTCCGTACCCGGCGTCCGGATGATGTCGGCCGGGTCGGCCACCCAGCGCTCGAGCCAGGCGAAGCGCTCGCGACTCATTCCGGCGGGCAGCACGGCCACGCCCCGGCAGCCGAGGATCCGGGAGATGGCGACCCCGCCCCGGCAGTAGTTACCGGTGGACGGCCAGACGGCCCGCTGGGTGGTCGGGTCGAACGCCCCGGTCACCAGGCGCGGGACGAGGCAGGCGTAGGCCGCGAGGACCTTGTGCGCGGCGATCATCGGGAAGCGGTCGCCGAGAGCCACGACGATCGGCGCCTCGACCCCGGTGAACGACGGGGGCAGAACCACGTGTTCCGGGACGTCGACGACCGTGCGGCGATCGGCCGCGTTGTGCCAGTGGACGCGGAACAGGTTTCGGGGGTCGGGCGCGTCGGGGTCGACGCCGGCCAGGCTCACCCTCATGGACTCGGGGATCGTCGGCGGGTCGATCAGCTCGGCGAAGGTCGGCAGGATCGTCCCGGTCTCGCGGAACCGGCGCACCGTCCGCTCGTAGGCCGTCCGGTCGGCCGGGGAGTCGCTAGGGGCTGCCGTCATCCTGTCCGCACCTCCGTGCATGGCGCGACCCCCCGGGTCGCGCGCGCCTGACCCGCGTCGCGCCGCCCACGCTCCGGCACCGGCGGAGGGCCCGGGAAGGGTCGGTTGGCCCGTTCTGGACAGGCCCTGAGTTCGTACGATGAGACCCCGTCCGGGGGGCAGGCGAAGGGACGTCGCCATGTCGGCCATCACTCCAGGTCTGGTCTGCGCCCACCATCACCTGTACTCCGCACTCGCCCGGGGGATGCCGGCGCCGCCGAAGACCCCCGCGAACTTCCAGGAGATCCTCGAGCAGGTCTGGTGGCGCCTCGACGCCGCCCTCGACCTGGAGATGATCCGCTGGTCGGCGATGCTCGGCGCCCTCGAGGCGCTGGAGAACGGCACGACCGCGATCGTCGACCACCACGAGTCCCCGAACGCGATCGAGGGCAGCCTGGACGTCATCGCGCAGGCGTGCGCGGAGGTGGGGGTGCGGTCGCTGCTGGCCTACGGGATCACCGACCGACATGGTGCCGATGGTGCTCGGCGCGGCCTGGCCGAGAACGAGCGGTTCATCCGTGCGGGGGGCCGTGGGCTGGTGGGCATCCATGCCGCGTTCACCTGCACGGACGAGTCCCTGAGGGGCGCTGCCGACCTGGCCGAGGACCTGGGGGTCGGGGTCCACGTGCACGTCTGCGAAGGCGTCGGCGACACGGACGCCCCGCGCCGGCTAGCGGGCCTGACCCGGGACGACTGGGTGATGGCCCACTGCGTCCACCTGCCGACGGATCACGACCTGAGGGGGACGATCGTGCACAACCCGATGTCGAACCTCAACAACGCGGTCGGGTACGCGAACCCGGTGCGGTTTGCCAACCCGGTCGCGCTGGGCACCGACGGGATCGGCGGCAACGTCCTCGAAGCGTTCCGGCTGGCCTACGTGCTGCACCGATCGGTCGACGTCACCCGCGGGCCGGACCCGGCCTGGTCGTGGCTCGAGAACGGCTGGGACCTGGTGCCGGAGGCGCGGTCGGACGAGGTCGTCTGGTCCTACGACCCGATGGAGCCCTGGCACGTCGCCTTCACGCCCGGCGTCCGGCCGCTGCGGGTCGCCGTCGGCGGCGAGGTCGTGCTCGACGACGGCCGACCCACCCGGGTCGACGCCGACGAGGTGCGCGCCAAGGCACGGGAGCAGGCGACCCGCCTGCACGCCCGCCTGTGACGGCACGGGGACCTTCGGCTCTGGGGTCCGGCGAACCGGCCCGCGAGGGTGGGGGCCTGACGGGACGGACGTCCTGCCCTGACTCGCCTGCCGACGAAGGGGAGCAGCGCATGCACCTCGTGCTCAACGGCCGTCCGGTCACGGCCCCCGCGCCGGACGGCGCCACCCTGCTCAGCGTGCTGCGGGACGGGTGCGGCGTGACGTCGGCCAAGGACGGCTGTGCTCCCGAGGGCTCGTGCGGGGCCTGCACCGTGCTCGTCGACGGGAAGGCGGTCGTGTCGTGCGCGCAGCCGGCCGCCCGGTTCGAGGGCCGCGAGGTGACGACGCAGGAGGGCTTGGACGACGCTCTGCGCGAGGTGTGGGCGGAGTGCTTCCAGGCTGCCGGCGCCTCGCAGTGCGGGTTCTGCTCGCCCGGCATCCTGATGAAGGCGGAGTCCCTGCTCCGCAAGATCCCGGCGCCGACCCGGGCCCAGGTCACCTCGGCCCTGGCGGGCAACTTGTGCCGGTGCACCGGGTACGTCAAGGTCGTCGACGCGGTGCTGCTGGCGGCGGGGGTCCGCGCGGGCGGGCCGCTGCCCGACGTGGACCGCAGCGGTCGCGTGGGCAGCCGCACCGTGCGCTACCGGGGGCGGGAGCTCGCCCTCGGTGACAAGCCGTACGTCAACGACCTGTCCGCGCCCGGGATGCTGCACGGCGCCGTCCGCTTCGCCGACCACCCGCGCGCGCGGGTGCTGAGGATCGACACCGCTCGGGCGCTGGCCCATCCGGGAGTCGTCGCCGTCCTGACCGCCGCGGACGTCCCCGGGGAGCGGAACCAGGGCGAGATCATCCCCGACTGGACGCAGCTCGTCGCCGTGGGCGAGACGACCCGGTACGTCGGGGACGTGCTCGCCCTCGTCGCCGCCGGCACCCGTGACGCGGCTCGCGAGGCAGCCGGCCTCGTCGACCTCGAATACGACGTCCTCGAGCCGGTGACCTCCGTCACAGCAGCACTGGCCGCCGACGCGCCGCAGCTGCACGACCACGCCCCAGGCAACGTCCTGTCGGTCTCGGAGGTCAAGCGCGGCGACGTCGACGCGGCGCTGGCGGCCGCCGCGCACGTCGTCACCGAGACGTTCACCACGCAGCGCATCGAGCACGCGTTCCTCGAGCCTGAGGCGTCACTGGCCGTCCCGACGGACGACGGCGGGGTGCACTTCTACTCCCAGGGACAAGGCATCTGGAGCGACCGGCGACAGGTGGCCGGCCTGCTCGGCCTGCCCGCCGAGAAGGTGCTGGCCACCCTGGTCGCCAACGGTGGCGCATTCGGCGGGCGGGAGGACCTCGGGGTGCAGGGCCACGCGGCACTGCTGGCGGTGCACACGGGCCGCCCGGTGCGGCTCACGCTCAGCCGCGAGGAGAGCCTGCGCTTCCACGTGAAGCGGCACCCGCTCACCATGACCTACACCGTGGGGTGCGACGCCGAGGGCCGGCTGCTCGCCCTGCGGGCGCGGATCGTCGGCGACACCGGCGCGTACGCCAGCGTCGGCGCGGCCGTCCTGGAGCGGGCGGCCGGCCACGCGACCGGCGTGTACCGGTTCGACGCGGTCGATGTCGAGGCGCGCGCCGTGTACACGAACAACGTGCCCTGCGGGGCGATGCGCGGCTTCGGGGTCAACCAGGTGACCTTCGCGCTCGAGGGCGTCATCGACCGGCTCGCCGAACGGGTCGGCCTCGACCGCTGGGAGATCCGCTGGCGCAACGCGCTCGACGTCGGCGACCGGTTCGGGACCGGTCAGGTGCTCGGGCCCGGCGTCGGCATCCGCAAGACCCTGCTGGCCGTGCAGGAGGCCTTCGCCGGAGCCCGGTACG
Source organism: Candidatus Nanopelagicales bacterium (assembly GCA_036802895.1). Classification (GTDB taxonomy): domain Bacteria; phylum Actinomycetota; class Actinomycetes; order Prado026; family Prado026; genus DAIRVJ01. Next base: position 1,886 of record DAIRVJ010000131.1, on the reverse strand, counting down.
CCGGGATCGGGTGCGCGGTGAAGAACACCGGGATCGGCAACGGTCTCGTCGACGCCGCCCGGGTCGTCCTGCGCCCGGAGGCCGACGGGTCGGTCACCCTGTTCCACTGCTGGACCGAGATGGGCCAGGGCGTCGACACCGTCCTCTCCCAGATGGTCTGCGAGGAGCTCCGCCTCACCCCCGACCGGGTGCACGTCGTGGTCGACACGACCCACGAGCTCGGCGCCGGGCAGACGACGGCGTCCCGCGGCACCACCCTGGGCGGACGGGCGGTCCTGGACGCCACGGCCAAGGTCGCCGCCGCCGTCGACGGCCGCGGGCTTGCCGACCTGGCCGGCCAGGAGTTCTCCGGCGAGGTCGTCGTCGACTGGACGACCCCGAACAGCCGGCCGGTGGACGAGCGGGTCACCCACTTCGCCTACGGCTGGGCCACCCAGGTCGCCATCCTCGACGACGACGGTCGGGTGGTGAAGGTGGTGGCGGCCCACGACGTCGGCCGGGTCGTCAACCCGCTGCTGCTCGAGGGACAGATCGAGGGCGCCGTCCACATGGGGCTCGGCCAGGCGCTGTCGGAGGAGTACGTCGTCCGAGACGGCGTCCCGGAGACGACGACCCTGAAGTCGCTGCACATCATCCCCCCGACGGGGATGCCAGAGGTGGAGTGCCTCTTCGTCGAGGAGCACCAGCCGGAGGGGCCGTACGGCGCCAAGGGCGTCGGGGAGATCGGCCTGGTTCCCACGGCCGCTGCGGTCGCAGGGGCGTTGCACGCGTACGACGGCCGGTGGCGGACGTCGCTTCCCATGAGGGACTCACCGGCGGCGCTGGCCGCCGTCCCCAGGCTGGCGCACTCCCGTCCGGACGAGACTCCAAGCACGACTTGACCCCGAGAGGGGGCGCATGAGCATGGCCGTCACGAGCGAGGGGCGCATCGCCCTCTACCTCCAGGACAAGCACCCGCTGCGCGAGGGGATGCGATACGTGCAGTACGCCGAGGAGCGGGGCTTCGAGGCGGTCTGGCAGGCCGAGAGTCGACTGGTGCGCGAGGCCACGATCCCGCTGGCGGCCTTTGCCGCGGTCACCTCGCGGATCAAAGTCGGCTCAGGCATCGTCCCCATCTGGACGCGCAACGTCGGTCTGCTCGCCGCCACCTTCTCCACGCTCGACGAGCTGGCGCCGGGCCGGGTGATGATGGGGCTCGGCGCCTGGTGGGAGCCGCTGGCCTCCAAGGTCGGCGTCGACCGACGCAGACCCCTGCTGGCGATGCGCGAGGTCGTCGAGGCGACGCGACGGCTGCTGGCCATGGAGCGGGTCACCTTCCACGGCGAGTTCGTCCACCTCGACGACGTCGAGATCGACATCGTGCACGGCGACCGTTCGCCGAAGCACGTCCCGATCTACATCGGCGCCACCGGCATGCAGATGATGGAGCTGGCCGGCGAGATCGGTGACGGGGTGCTGCTCAACTACATGGTCAGCCCCGACTACAACCGTCAGGCTCTGGACGCGCTCGGCAAGGGTGCCGCCAAAGCCGGGCGGAGCCTGGACGACATCGACCGCCCGCAGCTCGTCGTGTGCTCGGTGGACCGTGACCGCGCCGTGGCCCTGGACCGCTCCCGCGAGCTGCTGACCCAGTACCTCGGGCAGCAGCCGCACATCATGAAGGCGAGCGGCGTCGACCCCGCGCTGATCGAGGAGATCGGCAAGGTGCTGACCTGGCCGGCCTCGCCGGAGCAGATCCGGCAGGCGATGCGGCTGGTGCCGGACGACGCTGTGCAGCGGATCTCGGCGTCGGGCGAACCGGAGGAGTGCCTGGCGAAGGTCCGCGAGTACGTCGCTGCCGGGGCCACCTGTCCGATCCTCTACCCGCTCGGCGACGACGTCGAGCT
>DAIRVJ010000130.1:0-6365 GCA_036802895.1 Candidatus Nanopelagicales bacterium | reverse complement strand
CGAGCGACGATCTTGCCGTCGACGACGGTGACGCGCCAGGTCTCCTTCGCCTGCCCGGCGCGGCCGACCTGAGTGGCCATCGTCGACCCGACGTAGCGGGAGGAGTCCGCGCGCTTTTGCGTGCCGAAGGGTAGCGAGACGGTGCGCACCTCCAGGCGGGCACCGACCCGGGTGACCGTCACCGACTGCCCCTCGCGGGGGGCGCTCGCCAGGTCGACGGTCACCCGATCGGCCGGTGCGAGCCGCACTCCGGCGAGCCTCAGCGCGGCTCGCCAGGTGACCGCCGTCGTCACGACCGCCCTCGTCTGACCGTCGGCGGTCACGGTGACCGCCTTCGGCAGTCGCACGCTCATGGAGAGACCGTCGAGCGGGATCCGGGTCGACCGCGACGCCGAGAGGAACGCGGCGTCGTAGCGCCCGCCCAGCTGGCGGGCGAACTCGTCGACCGTCTGCGCCGTCGTCCACACCAGTCTCGTCTGGCCGTCGACGACGAGGGTGACCGCGCGGGCGTTGACCACGCCGACCCGCAGTCCGTCGCTGATCGGGGAGTCGACCGCGGGCGAGACGAGGTCCCGGCTGTCGACCTCGATCCGTTCGCGCCGGAGCAGCTCGCCCACCGTGTTCGAGCGGGTGGACACCGTGCGCACCTCGCCGTCCACGTCGAGGGTGACCGACTGGTCGGTCGCCACGTACGCCGCGGGTCCCCCCACCAGACCGGCGAGCAGGAGACCATGGACGGCAAAGGCGGGCGACCGCAGGCGCACGAAGATCCGATCGACGCAGTTTCCGGGCCCCGACGGTGACGGCGAAAGATCCGCCCCCACAGGTCGGTCCCGGCCGACAGACCTTCGACGCTAGCCGCTTGCGGCGACGGGAGCCAAATCCCATCCGTGTGACCACGGGCCCCCCGGCCGGTCACCAGGAGCCGAAGATCCGCTCCGTCGTGGTGGCGATCGACGCGGCGAGGTCGTCCTCGTCCAGGCCCTTGACCGCGGCCATCGCCCGCACGGTGAGCGGCACCAGATAGCTCGCGTTGGGGCGGCCGCGGTACGGGTGGGGCGTGAGGTACGGAGCGTCGGTCTCGACGAGCAGCAGGTCGGTCGGAGCCACCGCCAGAGCGTCGCGCAGGAGACCGGCGTTGCGGAACGTCACGGTACCCGCGAAGGACATGACCCAGCCGTGCTCGGCACAGGTTCGGGCGAGCTCCGGTCCTCCGCTGAAGCAGTGGAACACCACCCGGTCGGGGGCGCCCTCGTCGGCCAGCACCCGGACGACGTCGTCGTGGGCGTCCCGGTCGTGGATGACCACGGCCTTGTCGTGGGACTTGGCCATGGCGATGTGCCGCCGAAAGGACTCCTCCTGGACGTCCCGGCCGTCCTCCCCGGTGCGGAAGAAGTCGAGCCCGGTCTCGCCGACCGCGCGGACCCGGGGATGCCCGGCCAGGGCGTCGATCTCCGCCCAGGCCGCCTCCAGGGCGGCCTGACCGAGCCGGCCGGCGATCCGCGGGGCCTCGTTCGGGTGCAGGGACACCGCGGCCACGACCTGCGGGAACTGTTCGGCGACGTCGACCGCCCAGCGCGCCCCAGGCAGGTCGCAGCCGATCTGCACGATCCGCGGGACGCCGACGGCCGCCGCCCGCGCGAGCGCCTCGCCGACCGGCAGCGGCGGGTCATCGGTCGCGGACATGTCGAGGTGGCAGTGGCTGTCCACGACCGGAGTGCGCAGAGGGGCGGGCATCGGCGGGTCCACCGGCAGGGTGGTCACGGCACCCGGTCAGGCCTCGTCGAGACGAGGGAAGAGCGACTCCCCCTTGGTGACGGTCGCCCCTGCGGGCAGCTGGCCCCAGCGCCCGGCGTCCCTCAGCGGCTGGTCCCGCAGCGCACCGAGTGAAGCCTCGGCGCCCAGCGTGTGCCACATGGCGCAGGCCGTCGCCGGCATGACCGGGTTGAGCAGGACGGCGAGCGCGCGCAGGCCTTCGGCGGCGGTGTACAGGGTGGTGGCCACCCGGTCGCGAGCCGCCGGGTCGGTGTCGATGAGCGTGGCCACCTTCCACGGCTCCTGCGTGGTCAGGTAGCCGTTGACGACCGTGACGAACCCGTACACCGCGGCCAGCGCATCGTGGAACCGCAGCTCGGCGACGGCGTCGTCGGCGGTGGCCACGGTGTCGATGAGCGCGGCCGCGACGTCCTCCTCGGCCGGTCCGACCACCCGCTCCTGGGGCAGCACGCCGTCGAAGTAGCGCCCGACCATGGCCGCCACCCGCGACACCAGGTTGCCGAGCCCGTTGGCCAGTTCGGAGGTGTAGCGCGCGGCCATGTCCTCCCAGGAGAACGACCCGTCCTGCCCGAACTGGATGGCCCGCAGGAAGTACCAGCGGAACGCGTCGGCCCCGAAGTGGTCGACCACCTCGGCAGGGGCGATGCCGGTGAGCTTGGACTTGCTCATCTTCTCGCCGCCGACCAGCAGCCATCCGTGCGCGAACACGGTCCTCGGCAGGGGCAGGCCGGCCGCGAGCAGCATGGCCGGCCAGATCACCGCGTGGAAGCGCAGGATGTCCTTCCCGACCAGGTGGACGTCGGCCGGGAACGTGGCCGTGAACTGGGCCGCGCCCGGACCGTCCGGATCCCCCAGCCCGACCGCGGTGGCGTAGTTGAGCAACGCGTCGAACCAGACGTAGACGACCTGGCCGGGGTCCCACGGGACGGGGATGCCCCAGTCGAACGTCGAGCGCGAGATCGACAGGTCGGTCAGGCCCTGGCGCACGAACGCCAGGACCTCGTTGCGCGCACTGGCCGGCTGCACCGCCTCCGGGTGCTCGTCGTAGTGCGCCAACAGGGCGTCGGCGTACGAGGACAGCCGGAAGAACCAGTTGCGCTCGGAGAGCATCTCCACGGGCCGGCCGTGGATCGGGCACAGCTCCTGCCCGACGAAGTCTCCCTCGCCGGCGACCAGCTCACCGGGGAGCTTGAACTCCTCGCAGCCCACGCAGTACGGACCCTCGTAGAGCCCCTCGTACACCTCGCCGGCGTCGTACAGCCCCTGCAGGAACGCCTGGACCCGGCGCGTGTGCCGCTCCTGCGTCGTCCGGATGAAGTCGTCGTTGGCGACCTCGAGCGTCTCCAGGACGGGGCGCCACGCGGTCTCCACCAGCCGGTCGCACCACTCCTGCGGTGGCATGCCGTTCGACTCGGCGCTGCGCATGACCTTCTCGCCGTGCTCGTCGGTGCCGGTGAGGTACCACACCCGCTCGCCGCGCTGGCGATGCCAGCGGGTGAGGACGTCGCCGGCCACCGTCGTGTACGCGTGCCCGATGTGCGGCGCGTCGTTCACGTAGTAGATCGGCGTCGTGACGTAGAACGCCTTGTCGGTCATGCCGCCAGGGTATCGGCGGCCTACCGGCGGACCGGCTCGGTTCTCGGGGCGACGACCTGGGCGGTCGCCCCGCACGTGCCACAGCGCTCGTCCCGCCAGGGCAGCCCGATCGGCAGGTTGTCGCGCAGGTAGTCGACGAGCTCCGTGTCGCCCAGCCGGCGGGAGATCACCAGGTAGACGCACCGCCAGGTCTCGTCGCAGACCGGGCAGTGCAACTGGTAGGCCTCGTACGTCTTGGTCACGTCCCGCATCGCGACCACCTCCCACCGCGGGGATGGCCCCATCGTGGCGGCAGGGACAGGCAGGCGCACGGGGCATAGGTCCCAGCGACGGGGCCCGGTGGTCACCCGCGCGCGGCGACCACCGCGTCGAACACGACCCGCTTGGGCACCCCCGCCGCGGCGGCGACCGCGGCGATCGCCTCCTTGCGGGCGAGGCCCGCCCGTTCACCGTCGGCGACCAGGCCGGCCAGCCGCACCGGGTCGGCGTCCGGTGGCTCGGGCGGTGCCCCGCCGACCACGACGGTGACCTCGCCGCGGACGCCGTCCGCGGCCCAGGCCGCGAGCTCGGCCAGCGAGCCGCGCCGGACCTCCTCGTGCGTCTTGGTCAGCTCACGGCAGACGGCGGCCGGGCGATCCGGGCCGAACACCTCCGCCATCGCCCGCAGGGAGGGGGCCAGCCGGTGCGGCGCCTCGAACACGACGAGGGTGCGCTCCTCGCGGGCGAGCGCACGCAGCCGGGTCGCCCGCTCCCCCGCGCGCCTCGGGAGGAACCCCTCGAACGCGAACCGGTCGACGGGCAGCCCCGAGACGGCGAGCGCGGCCAGGACCGCACTCGGCCCGGGCACGGTGGTCACCTGGATCCCCGCGTCGACCGCCGCGCGGACCAGCCGGTAGCCCGGGTCGGACACGCCGGGCATGCCCGCGTCGGTGACGACCAGAACGCGCCGCCCGGCGAGCAGCTCGGCCAGCAGCGCCGGTGTCCGGGTCGACTCGTTGTGCTCGTGGTAGGCCAACACCCGGCCGGGCGGACGGACGCCGAGGGCGGCGGTCAGCCGGGCCAGCCTGCGGGTGTCCTCGGCGGCGACCACGTCGGCCCGAACGAGCTCGTCGGCGAGTCGCGGCGACGCGTCGGCCAGGTTGCCGATCGGCGCCCCTGCAAGGACGAGCAGGCCGCTCACCTGCGACATCCTCGCGCACCAGCGGAGCCACCGGTCGCCGGTCCGTACGATGGGGCCGGTGACGACGCTCGCGGCCCCGTCGCCCACCCACGACCAGCCTGGAGCCGACGTCTGGCGGACGTCGCAGCCGACCCTGCGCGAGCGGCTGGTGCCCGCGTTGCCGGACGACGGCCTGCGCGGCTGGCTCGCTGCGCTGGCCGTGACGGCGGTGGCCGCGCTGCTGCGCCTGTGGACCCTCGGCCGTCCCCGCGACTTCTCGTGGGACGAGACCTACTACGCCAAGGACGCGCTCGGCCTCCTGCGGTTCGGCTACGAGCAGGAGACCGTCGAGAAGGCCAACGAGCTGATCCTCGCCGGCAACACCGACGTGTTCACCGGCAAGGCCGCGTACGTCGTCCACCCGCCCGTCGGCAAGTGGGTCATCGCCTCCGGCGAGTGGCTGGTGGGGGCCACGCCGCTCGGCTGGCGGCTGCCGGTCGCCGTGCTCGGCACGCTGACGGTGCTCATGGTGGCGCGGATCGGCCGCCGGCTGTTCCGCTCGACCGCGGTCGGCTGCGTGGCCGCGCTGCTGCTCGCCCTGGACGGCCTCTCCCTCGTCGTCAGCCGGACCGCCCTGCTCGACGGCGTCCTCACGTTCTTCGTCGTCGCCGCCTTCGGGGCGCTGCTGATCGACCGCGACCGCAGCCGGGTCCGGCTGGCCAGCGCGGTCGAGGGCGACCCGCTGGCACGATCCGGTCCGGGACCCCGGCTCGGCCTGCGCCCCTGGCGGCTGCTGGCGGGTCTGCTTCTGGGGCTGGCCTGCGGCACCAAGTGGAGTGGGCTCTGGTTCGTGGCCGTGTTCGGGCTGATGACCGTGCTCTGGGACGCCGGCGCCCGCAAGGCCCTGGGCCTGCGCTGGCCGTTGGTGGCTGCGCTGCGCCGGGATGCGCTGCCCGCGTTCGTCTCGCTGGTGGTGGTGGCCGCCGGTACCTACCTCGCGTCCTGGGCGGGCTGGCTGGCCACACTGCTGTCGCAGACCCGCACCTGGGCCCTCGAGCCCGCCGGTCCCAGCTTCCTGCCCGAGCGGCTGCGGCTGCTGCTCGACTACCACCAGCAGATGTGGGGGTTCCACACGACCCTCACCTCGCCCCACGGTTACGCGGCCGCGCCGGCCGGCTGGCCGCTGATGCTGCGTCCGACGGCGCTGTGGTCCGTGAACGTCGACAACGGCCAGGACGGTTGCTCGGCGGCCACCTGCACCCGCGAGATCGTCGCGCTCGGCACGCCCGTGCTGTGGTGGGCGTCCTGCCTCGTGCTGCTCTGGCTGGTCTGGCGGTGGCTGGGCGCCCGGGACTGGCGGGCCGGTGCGCTGCTCGGCGGGGTCGCTGCCGGTTGGCTGCCGTGGGTGCTGCTCTACCCCGACCGCACGGTGTTCACCACCTACGCGGTGGTGATGGCGCCGTTCCTCGTCCTCGGGGTGGCGATGGCCCTGGCTGCGGCGCTGGGGGGCCGCGAGGCCTCGCCCACCCGACGCACGTGGGGGGCCGCTCTGGTCGGCGCGTTCCTGCTGCTGGTCGTCGTCAACGCCGCATGGCTGTTCCCGGTATGGGTCGGCGACCAGCTGCCGTACGACGACTGGCTGCGGCGCATGTGGTTCCGCGGCTGGATCTGACCTCCCATTTCGCGTTGATCATCGTCCAGGCGGGCGCATCGTCCGCGGATGACCCCGCTCCGCCGATGATCAACTCGGGAGGTTGGGCCTGTTGCCGCACCCGTGCAGTTGATCATCGTCCAGGCGGGCGCATCGTCCGCGGATGACCCCGCTCCGCCGATG
>DAIRVJ010000129.1:0-6465 GCA_036802895.1 Candidatus Nanopelagicales bacterium | reverse complement strand
GGGTCGAGCAGCCGGATCGTCACCGGCAGCCCGTCCATCGCCTCGAGGATCCGAACGAAGTCCTTGCGCTGCAGGGGCAGCAGCGCGTCGAGCGCCTCCTGCTGCTCGACCTCGTCCTCGGCCAGGATCAGCCGCTCGACGTACTGCTTGCGGTCGCCGAGGAACATGTGCTCGGTGCGGCAGAGCCCGATGCCCTCGGCGCCCATCCGCCGGGCCCGAGCGGCGTCCTCACGCGTGTCGGCGTTGGCCCGCACACGCAGCCGGCGAGCCTCGTCGGCGTGCCGCATGATCCGGTCGACGGCGCGGACCAGGTCGCCGGCCTCGGCCCAGTTCGGGTCGAGGTCACCCTCGAAGTAGCGGACGACGGGGGAGGACATGACCGGCACCTCGCCGAGGAACACCTCGCCGGTCGAGCCGTCGATCGAGAGCACGTCGCCCTCGGAGACGATCAGGCCGCCAGGACCGGACAGCCGACGGAACTTCGTGTCGACCTCCAGTGCCTCGGCGCCGCAGACCGCGGTCTTGCCCATGCCGCGGGCGACCACCGCGGCGTGCGAGGTCTTGCCGCCGCGCGAGGTCAGGATGCCCACCGCGGCCACCATGCCCTCGAGGTCGTCGGGGTTGGTCTCCCGGCGCACCAGGATGACCGCCTCGCCCGACTTGGCCCAGGCCGTCGCGGTCCGCGAGTCGAAGACGACCTTGCCCACCGCGGCACCGGGGGACGCGGCCAGCCCCTTGGCCAGCAGGGTCCGCTCCACCGACGGGTCGAAGTGCGGGAACATCAGCTGGGCGAGCTGGGCGCCGGTCACCCGGCTGAGCGCCTCGTCCATGCTGAGCAGGCCCTCGTCGACCAGCTGGATGGCGATCCGGAACGCCGCCTCGGGCGTCCGCTTGCCGACCCGGGTCTGCAGCATCCACAGCTTGCCGCGCTCGATGGTGAACTCGATGTCGCACAGGTCCCGGTAGTGCCGCTCGAGCGTCTGCATGATGGTGCCGAGCTGGGCGTAGGAGGAGGGATCGAGGGTGGCCAGCTCGTCGAGGGTCAGCGTGTTGCGGATGCCCGAGACGACGTCCTCGCCCTGCGCGTCCGGCAGGTAGTCGCCGTACTCACCGGGGGCGCCGGTGCTGGGGTCGCGGGTGAAGGCCACCCCGGTGCCCGACCCCTCCCCGAGGTTGCCGAACACCATCGCCTGCACGTTCACCGCGGTGCCCAGGTCGTTCGGGATGCGCTCCTGGCGCCGGTACAGCCGGGCTCGGTCGGTGTTCCACGACTCGAACACGGCCCGCACCGCCCGGTCCAGCTGCTCGCGCGGGTCCTGGGGGAAGTCCAGGCCGGTCTCCTCCCGGACGATGTGCTTGTACGTGTCGACCAGGCCGCTCAGGTCGTGGGCGTCCAGCTCGATGTCGGTGGTGACGCCCTTGAGATGCTTCACGGTGTCCAGGGCGCCTTCGAACTTGGCCCCGTCGATCCCCAGCACGGTCTTGCCGAACATCTGCAGCAGCCGGCGGTAGGAGTCCCAGGCGAACCGCTCGTCGCCGGAGTGCTTGACCACGGCGTCCACGGAGTGGTCGGTCAGTCCGATGTTGAGGACCGTCTCCATCATCCCCGGCATCGAGAACTTGGCCCCGGAGCGCACCGAGACGAGCAGCGGGTCCGACGGGTCGCCCAGCCGGCGCCCCATCCGCTCCTCCAGGCGCGCCAACTGCTCGCTGACCTGGTCCGCCAGCTCCAACGGCTCCTCGCCGTGCAGCAGGAAGTGGCGGCAGGCCTCGGTCGTGATCGTGAACCCGGGAGGGACCGGGAGACCGATCCGGGTCATCTCGGCGAGGTTGGCGCCCTTGCCGCCCAACACGTCCTTGAGGTCCTTGTGGCCCTCCTCGAAGTCGAACACGTACCGGGTCGCGGTCATCCCGCTCGCCTCCTGGGGGGTCGAGGTTCTTGCTGGGACCGTACCCAACCTAGCCAGTCCACCCATGGGACAGAGGTCCCGACCGTCCGGCCACAGGCCCTCAACCCAGACCCTCCGGCTCGGACGTCACGACCGCTAGAGGTACAGCCCGGTGCCGGCCTCGGCGACCCGGGACGAAGCCACCGCGTGCACGTCCCGCTCGCGCAGCAGGATGAACGTGCGACCCTGGATCTCGACCTCGCCGCGGTCCTCCGGCTCGAACAGCACCCGGTCCCCCGCCTCGACCGTCCGGACGTTCTGCCCGGTCGCCACGACCACCGCCCAGCTCAGCCGCTTGCCGACCTGGGCCGTGGCCGGGATCACGATCCCGCCGGACGACGTCCGCTCCCCCGCGCCGCCGTCGAGCTCGACCAGGACGCGGTCGAACAGCAGCTTGATCGGCAGGGTCTGATGGGCGTCGGGCACGGCGGAAGGGTAGCCCGACCGGTTACCACCCGCTGGTCCCGGGACCACCCTTGACCGGACCGACGACGTCCGGAGTCAGCCACCCCCCGTAGAACCCGCCGGGCTGGGCGGCGACCAGCACCCCGTCGACCGTGCAGCGGTCCATCCGGCCGGGGTAGAAGGCCACGTGGTCGCGCAGCTGCCCGAACCCGGGCGCCGGATCGGGGTAGTACCAGGCCGCCCCGGGCTCGGTGCGCTCCCCCGCCAGGACGTCGAGGTAGTACGCCAGCCCCTTGTACTCGCAGAGCGACCGGCCCGCGGCCGGCACGAGACTGCCCGGGCGGACGTCCGCCGTCGGCAGGTACCACGAGGGCGGATGGCTCGTCTCGAGCACGCGCAGGGCACGCCGGGTGTCCGCGATCACCAGGCCGCCCAGCTCGACGACGATCCGCGCTGACGACGGCTCCACCCGAGGGGGACGGGGGTAGTCCCAGACCGACTCCTGCCCCGGGCCGGGGGGTACCGGGACCACGCCGGCGGGCCGTCGACTCATGCGTGCCGGCGGCGGACCAGGTAGACGACGAGGACGACGGCCACGCCGGCGACCGCGGCCACCTTGCGCGGATCCCAGGCACCGTCGGGTGTCTGCAGGGCTGACACGACCGACCGCTGGGCCCGGGCGGCCAGGTTGGCGGGAGCGACCTGTGCGGTCAGGGTGTCGATCGAGTCGGCCAGCTCCAGCCGGGTCCGGCGCAGCTCGTCCTCGATCGCGTCCGGGCCGCGCTTGTCCTGCGGGGTCTGGGTCACGTCATCCTCCGTCTGCCGGTCATCGTCACACAGGATGGCCCAGCGGGCGACGGTGCGGACAGTCGCCCCCGTCTTGTTGCAACCGATTTGCAGGAAGGGACCGGCCGACATACCGTCGGGTGGTGACCCGCATGCGCCAGTACGCCCGCTCCCTGGCGGCCGTCGGCCTGCTCACGGGGTCGGTCGCGCTGGCCGGCTGCACGTCGTCGACGGACGCCGCTGAGCCGGGTGGTCGGCTGGTGGTGGCCACCACCGTCGCCCCGCTGACGAGCATCGTCGCGAACATCGGCGGCGACCGCATCTCGGTGACCGGCATCGTGCCCGAAGGCACGAACAGCCACACCTTCGAGCCGGCTCCCCGGGTCGCGGAGCTGCTGAGCCGCGCGGACATCATCGTCGTCAACGGGCTCAAGCTCGAGGAACCGACCAAGGAGCTCGCCGAGGCCAACGCGAAGAAGGGCGCCCAGATCGTCGAGCTCGGCACCCGGGTCCTGCCCGAGTCGGAGTGGATCTACGACTTCTCGTTCCCCAAGGAGGAGGGCAAGCCGAACCCCCACCTGTGGACCGACCCCACGTACGCCGTCAAGTACGCCGCCGTGGTGCGCGACACGCTGGCGGACCGGGACCCGGCGAACGCCGCGTACTACCGGGCCAATTACGCCGCCTTCGAGAAGAGGGCCACCGAGCTCGCGAACGCGCTGAGGGCGGACCAGGCCACCGTCCCCCAGGGGCGGCTGGAGCTGCTGACCTACCACGACGCCTACGCCTACTTCGCGAAGACGTTCGGCTGGAGGGTCATCGGGGCCGTCCAGCCGAGGAACTTCGAGGACCCCACGCCGCAGGAGGTGGCCCGCCTCATCGACCAGGTGAGGGCCGAGCGGGTCCCGACGATCTTCGGCTCGGAGGTGTTCCCGTCCAAGGTGCTCGAGGAGATCGGCCGGGCCACGGGTGCCCGCTACGAGGACACCCTGCGCGACGACGACCTGCCCGGGGCTCCCGGTGACGCCGAGCACTCCTGGCTCGGACTCATGCGCTACGACTACATGACGATGATCAAGGGACTGGGGGGGACCACCACGAACCTGGCCGGGTTCACCGTCGAGAACGTCGCTCCCGACACTGCCGAGTACCCCCAGTGACCGGCACCGGGGTCGGCCCCGTCCTGGTCGAGCTCGACCGTGCCTGGGTCGGCTACGAGGGGTCTCCCGTCCTGCACGACGTCACCTTCCGGGTGCACGCCGACCAGCTCACGGGGGTGGTCGGACCCTCGGGAGCGGGCAAGACGACCCTGCTGCGGACCCTGCTCGGCACGCTCCGGCCAGACCGTGGCCGCGTGGCTCGTGCCGACGGGTTGCGGCTGGCCTACGTCCCGCAGCTCGAGACGGTGAACTGGAACTTCCCGATCACCGTGTTCGAGTGCGTCCTCATGTCGCGCCCGCAGGGCCGTCGCCTGCCCTGGCCGAGCCGGCAGGAGCGCACCGACGTGAACGAGGTGCTCGACCGGCTCGGGATCGCCGACCTGGCCGACCGGCACATCCGCCAGCTCTCGGGCGGGCAGCAGCAGCGGATGTTCGTCGCCCGCGCCCTGTTGCGCCGACCCCAGCTGCTGCTGCTCGACGAGCCCACCTCGGGGGTCGACGTCAGCACCCGCCACGAGATGCTGCACCTGCTCGAGGACCTGCACGACGACGGCCTGGCGATCGTGCTCACGACGCACGACCTGAACGGGATGGCCGCCCACCTCCCCCACCTGGTGTGCGTGAACCACCGGGTGGTCGCCGACGGGACCCCCCAGGAGGTCATCCGGCCAGACGTCCTCGAGGCCACCTTCGGCGCCCGGCTCGAGGTCCTGCAGCACCTGGGAATGCCCGTGGTCGTGGACGAGTTCGCGTCGGGGGCCAGGCCCAGGGTGGTGTCATGACCGACCTGTGGACGAACCTCGTGCATCCCCTGTCGTACGGGTTCTTCCAACGCGGTCTGATCGTCGCGACCCTCGCCGGCGCCCTGCTGGGGTTCATCGGGGTCTACATCACGCTGCGCGGCATGAGCTACATCGGCCACGGGCTCTCGCACGCGATCTTCGGCGGGTTCGCCGCCGCCCAGCTGGTCAGCGCAAGCTACTTCATGGTGGGCGCCGGGGTCTGGGGTCTGGCCTCGGCCCTGGGCATCTCCTACGTGACCCGTCGGCACCGGATCGGGGCGGACGCCGCGATCGGCGTGATCACGACGGCGTCCTTCGCCCTGGGCGTGGCCCTGCTCAGCCACTACGGCAGCACCGGGCCATCCTTCGACAGCGCCCTGTTCGGGTCGATCCTGGGGATCTCCAGCACGCAGATCTGGTCGGTCGTCGGCGTGGCCGCACTGACCGCCGTCGTGGTGTTCCTGCGCTACCGGGCGCTGCTCTTCTCCACGTTCGACCCCGAGGTCGCCGCGGTGAGCGGGGTGAACGTGGCGCGCACCGACGCCCTGCTGATGCTGGTGCTCTCGCTGGGCATCCTGGCCACCCTCACGGTCATCGGCGTCACCCTCGTCGCCGCGATGCTCGTCATCCCGGCGGTCGTGGCCCGGATGCTCACCGACTCGTTCGGCCGGATGCTGTGGCTGTCGACCGTCCTCGGGGCCGCGTGCGGCCTGGTCGGCATGTACGCCAGCTACTACGCGCAGGTGCCGAGCGGCACGATGATCGTGCTCACGGGTGCCGCACTGTTCGTCCTCGTCCTGACCTTGAAGGGGGCCCGTGGGATGCGTCGCACGGCCGGCCTCGACTCGCACACCGACGCCGACAGCCTCGCCGTCGTCGACCTGCCCCTCCCGACGAGGAGCTGACATGAGCGACGTCCAGCTACGGCCGGGCGACCCGGCCCCCGCGTTCACCCTGCCGGACGCCGAGGGCCACCCGGTGTCGCTCGCCGACTTCGCGGGGCGACGGCTCCTCCTCTACGTCTACCCGGCGGCGATGACCCCGGGCTGCACGAGGCAGGCCTGCGACTTCAGGGACAACCTCTCGTCGCTCGCCGCGGCCGGCATCGCCGTCGTGGGGCTGTCCCCGGACCCTCCGGCGAAGCTGGCCCGGTTCACCGAAGCCGAGGGGCTGACGTTCCCGCTCCTCTCCGACCCTGACCGCACGGTGCTCGAGGCCTACGGCGCCTACGGGGCGAAGAAGCTCTACGGCAAGACCGTGGTCGGGGTGCGGCGCTCGACGTTCGTCATCGGACCGGACGGCCGGATCGAGCACGCGCTCTACAACGTCAAGGCCACCGGGCACGTCGCCCGAATGAGGGACCTGCTGATCACGCTCTGAGAG
>DAIRVJ010000128.1:2846-6492 GCA_036802895.1 Candidatus Nanopelagicales bacterium | reverse complement strand
AGACCACGCAGGTCGACTCGTCGCCGTTGACCGCGTCGTGGATGATCCGCCGGGCATCCTCACGCAGCGCCGTGGTCTGCCGCCCCGTGCCGCTGGACTCGGTGTGGGTGTTCGCGTAGCGGGGCAGCACCTCGTCGCGGATGAAGTCCTCGAGGAACGCCAGGGCACGGCCGGAGGCGGTGTAGTCGGCGTAGGTCACCCGACGCGGTCCGTACGGGCCCGGCACCACCTGGTCGTCGCCGATGACCGCGTCCCTGATCCGCTCCAGCAGCGGCGGCTCGGGGAGTGCCTGGTCACGGGCGGGGATGGGCAGCACGCTCCCGAGGGTACGCGCGAGGTGCCACGATGGGCGGGTGAGCGTCTCGCCCGCCGAGCTGGACAGCCCGACCGCCGAGGGAGACCTGCGCCCGGACCGGCCCTGGATCACCCTGGTGTGGAACGACCCGGTCAACCTGATGTCCTACGTGAGCTACGTGTTCCAGCAGTACTTCGGCTACCCGCGGGAGAAGGCGGAGGAGCTCATGCTGCAGGTGCATCACGAGGGGCGAGCGGTGGTGTCGAGCGGCACCCGCGAGGAGATGGAGCGCGACGTCACCGCCATGCACGGGTACGGGCTGTGGGCGACCCTGCAGAAGGACGACTGAGCCGTGGGCGGCTTCGTGCACCGACGGAACCGGATCGCGCTCGTCCTGCACCCGGCGGAGGCCGAGATCCTCGCCGGGCTGCTGGGCCAGCTGCTCGACCTCGTGGTGCCGGCCGAGCCGCTGGACGACGACCCGCTGAGCGCCCTGATCGGGATCGGCACCACGACCGAGGCCCCGCAGGACCCGGTCCTCGCCCGGCTGTTCCCCGACGCGTACGGCGACGACCCCGAGGCGTCGGGGGAGTTCCGGCGCTACACCGAGCCGGAGCTGCGCGAGCGCAAGCGGATCCAGGCCGAGACGGCGCTGGCGACGCTCGGGCCGGCGGCCGACGGCGAGCAGGGGTTCGCGCTGACCGACGAGGAGGCCCAGGCCTGGCTGCTCGCCCTCAACGATCTCCGGCTGGCGCTGGGCACCCGCCTCGGCGTCACCGAGGAGGTGCTCGCCGAGCCGCTGCCGGACGAGGGCGACCCGAGCCGTCCGCTGCTGGAGGTCTACGACTGGCTGACCTGGCTGCAGGGTGGGCTCGTCGAGGCGCTGTCATGATCACCCCGTAACCTGACCGGGTGCTGGTCATCGCGCGTGCCGTCGTCGACGCGATCGTCGCCCACGCCCGGCGCGACCACCCCGACGAGGCGTGCGGCGTGGTCGCCGGGCCGGTGGGCTCGGACCGGCCGGAGCGGTTCGTGCCGATGGTCAACGCCGCCCGGTCGCCGACGTTCTACGAGTTCGACTCGGCCGACCTGCTGCGGCTCTACCGCGGGATGGACGAGCGCGACGAGGAGCCGGTCGTCATCTACCACTCGCACACGGCGACCGAGGCCTACCCCTCGCGCACCGACGTGAGCTACGCCTCGGAGCCGGGCGCCCACTACCTCGTCGTCTCGACCCGGGACGCGGACTCGGCCGAGATCCGCTCGTTCCGGATCGTGGACGGCGAGGTCACCGAGGAAGAAGTCCGCGTGGTCGAGACGTTGGACTGACGAAGGCACCAGGCAACGCCCACCCCACCCTGCGAGGAGAGCGCGTCACGATGGCCGTCGAGGTCCGGATCCCCACGATCCTGCGCACGTACACCGGCGGCCAGAAGGCCGTCGAGGGGTCCGGCGCGACGCTGGCCGACCTCATCCGCGACCTCGACAGCCGCCACCCCGGCATCGCCGAGCGGCTGCTCGAGGACGGGCGGCTGCGCCGGTTCGTCAACGTCTACCTCAACGACGAGGACGTCCGGTTCCTCGACGGCCTCGGGACGCCCGTGGCCGACGGTGACGACGTGACGATCCTGCCGGCCGTCGCCGGGGGCTGACCCGACGGTGCGCTACGACTCGCTGCTCGACTCCGTCGGGGGAACCCCCCTGGTCGGGCTGCCGACCCTGTCGCCGTCCGCCGACGTCCGGCTGTGGGCCAAGCTCGAGGACCGCAACCCGACCGGATCGGTCAAGGACCGCCCGGCGCTGGCCATGGTCGAGGACGCCGAGCGGTCCGGGCGGCTGACGCCGGGGTGCACCCTGTTGGAGCCGACGTCGGGCAACACCGGGATCTCGCTGGCCATGGCCGCCCGGCTGAAGGGCTACCGGCTGGTCTGCGTCATGCCGGAGAACACCTCCTCGGAGCGGACCCAGCTGCTGCGCATGTGGGGGGCCGAGGTGGTCTTCTCCGCGGCCGCCGGTGGCTCCAACGAGGCGGTGCGGGTGGCCAGGCGGCTGGCCGACGAGCACCCCGACTGGGTCATGCTCTACCAGTACGGCAACCCGGCCAACGCCGACGCGCACTACCGCACGACCGGTCCCGAGCTGCTCGCCGACCTGCCCACGATCACCCACTTCGTGGCCGGGCTCGGGACCACCGGCACGCTGATGGGCGTGGGCCGGTTCCTGCGCGAGAAGGTGCCGGGGATCCAGGTGGTCGCGGCCGAGCCGCGCTACGGCGAGCTGGTCTACGGGCTGCGCAACCTCGATGAGGGGTTCGTCCCCGAGCTCTACGACGCGTCGGTGCTGACCACGCGCTACTCGGTGGGCCCGCGCGACGCCGTCCGGCGCACCCGCGAGCTGCTGCACAGCGAGGGCATCTTCGCCGGCATCTCGACCGGGGCGATCCTGCACGCCGCGCTGGCTGTCGCCCGCAAGGCGGTGGCCGCGGGTGAGCAGGCGGACATCGCGTTCATCGTCTGCGACGGGGGCTGGAAGTACCTGTCCACGGGCGTCTACGAGGGGTCGCTGGACGACGCGGAACACGCGTTGGACGGCCAGGTGTGGGCCTGACCCGGCCGCTGGCCTACCCTCGGTCCTCGTGACGGACGCGCCCATCGGCATCTTCGACAGCGGCGTGGGCGGGTTGACCGTCGCCCGGGCCGTCCTCGACCAGCTGCCGCACGAGCCGGTCCTCTATGTCGGCGACACGGCCCGCGGCCCCTACGGCCCACGGCCGCTCGCCGAGGTCCGCGCGTTCGCGCTCGAGGTCATGGACCACCTGGTCGACCAGGGCGTCAAGCTGCTCGTCATCGCCTGCAACAGCGCCAGCGCCGCGGTGCTGCGCGACGCCCGCGAGCGCTACGCCGTCCCGGTGGTGGAGGTGGTGCACCCGGCCGTCCGGCGAGCCGCCAAGGCCACCCGCAACGGCCGGGTGGGCGTCATCGGCACACGCGCCACCGTGACCAGCGGAGCCTACGAGGACGCCTTCGCCGCGGCGCCGCATCTGCGGTTGACCGTCCAGGCCTGTCCGCGCTTCGTGGAGTTCGTCGAGGCCGGGGTGACCGGAGGTCCCGACCTGCTGAGGGTGGCCCACGAGTACCTCGACCCGGTGATCGCCGCAGGGGTGGACACTCTGGTGCTTGGCTGTACGCACTACCCGCTGCTGACCGGAATGCTGTCCTACGTGATGGGCGAGGAGGTCACCCTGGTGTCCAGCGCGGAGGAGACCGCCAAGGACGTCTACCGGGTGCTCGCCTCGAATGGCCTGCTCCGCCCGGACGGCCGGCCCGAGCCCACCCACCGGTTCCAGGCCAC
>DAIRVJ010000128.1:0-2746 GCA_036802895.1 Candidatus Nanopelagicales bacterium | reverse complement strand
AGGCAGCTGCGGCCGAGCGGTTCGCGGGGCCGACGCAAGCCGCGACACCGGGGCTGACGGTCGACCTCTGAGACCGGCCCGCCGGCCCGCGGGTGCCGGCCGGTAGCCTCGCGGGCATGTCCCGAGTCGACGGCCGTGACCCCGGCCAGCTGCGCCCGGTCCGCTTCACGCGCGGCTGGCTGGACCACGCCGAGGGCTCGGCCCTGGTCGAGTTCGGCCGCACCCGCGTGCTGTGCGCCGCCTCCTTCACGGCGGGCGTGCCGCGCTGGCGCAAGGGCAGCGGGCTGGGGTGGGTGACGGCCGAGTACGCCATGCTGCCCCGCTCCACGAACACCCGGAACGACCGTGAATCGGTCAAGGGCCGGATCGGGGGCCGCACGCACGAGATCTCCCGGCTCGTGGGCCGTTCGCTGCGGGCGGTCATCAACGACCAGGCGCTGGGCGAGAACACGGTCGTCATCGACTGCGACGTGCTGCAGGCCGACGGCGGCACCCGCACCGCGGCGATCACCGGGGCCTACGTGGCGCTGGCCGATGCGGTCGAGTGGGCCCGGGCCAAGGGCCTGCTCAAGGCCGGCGCGGAGCCGCTGGTCGGGTCGGTGGCCGCGGTCAGCGTCGGGGTGGTCGGCGGTGTTCCCCTGCTCGACCTCTGCTACGAGGAGGACGTGCGGGCCGAGACCGACATGAACGTCGTGGTCACGGGTCACGGTCACTTCGTCGAGGTGCAGGGCACCGCCGAGGGCGCGCCGTTCGACCGGGCCGAGCTGGACTCGCTGCTGGAGCTCGCCCTGGCGGGCTGCCAGGACCTGACCCGGCTGCAGCGCGAGGCCCTGGCGTGACCGTGCCCCGCCTGGTGCTGGCGACCCGCAACCCGCACAAGATCGACGAGCTGCGCCGGATCCTCGACGGAGCGGGCCTGGCGGTGCACCTGGTCGGCGTCGACGTGTTCCCGCACGTCCACGACGTGGTCGAGACCGGCACCACGTTCGCTGAGAACGCGCTGCTGAAGGCGCACGCGGTGGCCGCAGCGACCGGCCTGCCCGCCGTCGCCGACGACAGCGGGCTGTGCGTCGACGTCCTCGGCGGCGCCCCCGGGGTGTTCTCGGCCCGGTGGTCGGGTCGGCACGGTGATGACAAGGCCAACCTGGACCTGCTGCTGGCGCAGCTGGCCGACGTGCCCGACGACCGGCGCGGCGCGCACTTCGCCTGCGCGGCCGCCCTCGCGCTGCCCGGCGGCGTCGAGCGAGTGGTCGAAGGGCGGCTGACCGGCTGCCTGGCGCGTGCCCCGCGCGGTGAGCACGGCTTCGGGTACGACCCGGTGTTCGTCCCGGAGGGGGACGTCCGCACGACGGCCGAGATGGCACCGCCGGAGAAGGACGCGATCAGCCACCGCGGCCGGGCGTTCCGCGCCCTGGCGCCCCTGGTCGGCGAGCTGGTCGGCTGACCGCGTGCGGGAGGGGGGAGTCGAACCCCCACGCCCGAAGGCACAGGTTCCTAAGACCTGCGTGGCTGCCGTTACACCACTCCCGCTCGGTCGATCAGCCTAGACGCCGGCCCACCGCGAGCAGGCCGATCGACGCCGGGACGGCGACCGACCCCGCCAGCACGAGGGGGACCACCCCGGACCCGGGGCCGACGTCCCACAGGAGGCCGGCCCAGAGCCCTGCGACCAGGATCCCCGCCCCGGACAGGCCCTGGAAGACCCCCTGGGCGTGGCCCTGCGCCGACGCCGGGGCGAGGGAGGCGATCCAGGCCTTGCCCGCACCGTCGGTGAACCCGTTGAACCCGCCGTAGACGCACAGCAGGAGCAGCGCGAGCGCGCCGCCGTCGACCAGGCCCAGGCCGACGTAGCCGACCGCGAAGCAGGCCAGCCCGAGCGCGTAGATGCGGGCGCGGGGCCAGCGGTCGGCCAGCGTCCCCGCCGGGTAGGAGACCAGGGCGTAGACGAGGTTGTAGAGCACGTAGGCCCCGACCACGCCCTGGACCGTGAAGCCCACCTCGGACAGCCGCAGGAGCACCAGCGCGTCCGGGAAGTTGACCACGGCGAAGAGGCCGAGCAGGGTGACGACTCGGCGGTAGTCGCGGGGCAGCCGGGCAGGCTCGGCCGACGCGACGGGGTCGTCGCCGGGCGGTGGGTGCGCGCGGGACGACCGGCTGGGGTGCTCGCGGGCCAGCCCGACCAGCAGGACCGACAGCACGGCAGGGACGAGGGCGACCCAGAGGGCGACCCGCACGTTCCCGTCGGCGAGCGCCAGGACGGCAAGGCCGAGCAGCGGCCCGACCACCGCGCCGAGGGTGTCCGCTGTGCGGTGGAAGCCGAACACCCGACCCAGCTGGCCGGGCGGCACGTCCGTGGCGAGCAGCGCGTCCCGCGGGGCGCCACGCATGCCCTTGCCGATCCGGTCGACGGCTCGCCCGGCCAGCACGACCGGCCAGGCCCCCGCCGCGGCCACCACCAGCTTGCCGAGGGCGGCCAGGCCGTAGCCGAGGGCCACCAGCGGCTTGCGCCCGATCCGGTCGGACAGCCGGCCCGACACGTAGCGGGTGGCTGCGGCGACGCCGTCGGCCACCCCCTCGACGGCTCCGACCGCCACCGGGGGCGCCCCGAGCACCGTGGTGAGGAAGATCGGCAGCACCGGGTAGAGCAGCTCGCTGGCGGCGTCCTGGGTGAACGAGACCGCGGACAGGACGCCGACGTTGCGGCTCAGCCAGGCGGGTCGGCGCACGCCCGGAAGTCTGGCAGCCG
>DAIRVJ010000127.1:0-6522 GCA_036802895.1 Candidatus Nanopelagicales bacterium | reverse complement strand
CAGGTTCTCGAGCGCTTCGTTGCTCACCAGGGCTCCCGTCGTCGTGGTCGCTGGGCTGCTCGTGGGGCTGGTCGTGCACCTACCTCAGCAGTACCTCGGTGGTTGGGCAAGGGCGGCCCGGACCGGGACCGGTGGGCGCCCTGTGGAGTTGGGCACGCACACCGGTCCCGATTCCGGCGTGGCCTAGTGTGCGGTCGCCCCGTGGGCGGCGGCGCCCGTCAGGGACCGGACCTCCAGCTCCGGGTACAGCTCCTCGGACTGCTTGTCGCGTCCGAGCAGGCTGCCGAGGACGCCCATGAGGAACCCGAACGGGATGGAGATCAGGCCCGGGTTGTTCAACGGGAACCAGGCGAAGTCCTGCTCGGGGAAGAGCGCTGTGGTCGCCCCGGACACGTTCTTGCTGAAGACGAGCAGGAACAGCGCCATCCCGAGACCGCCGTAGATGGCCCACACCGCCCCCCGTGTGGTGAACCGCCTCCAGAACAGCGACAGCAGGACAGCGGGCAGGTTGGCCGAGGCGGCGACGGCGAACGCCAAGGCCACCAAGAAGGCGACATTGAAGCTCTGGGCGTAGATGGCCAGCACGATCGAGACCGCCCCGATCGCCACGGCCGCGGTCTTGGCCACCCTGATCTCCTGCTTCTCCGTCGTCCGACCGTGTCGCAGCACGTTCGCGTAGAAGTCGTGCGCGAACGAGGAGGACGCCGCCAGGGTCAGCCCGGCGACCACCGCGAGGATGGTGGCGAAGGCCACCGCCGCGATCACCGCCAGCAGGATCGTGCCGCCCGTCTCGCCTGCGAACTCCTGGCCGAGCACCTTGGCGAGCAGCGGGGCCGCGACGTTGCCGGACGGGTCGACCGGCACGAGTGCGGTCTTGAGGTCGGCCGGAATCGCACCCAGGTCGGTGAGGCAGCTGCCTCCGAGCGGCGCTCCCTTGGCGTCGACGAAGCACCCGGCGGCGTCGGTCTTGAAGCCGCGCAGCAGGGTGGTGCGGCTGACGAGCGCGGCGGCGCCGAACCCGAGCCCGATGGTCATCAGGTAGAAGACCCCGATGTTGGTGATCGCCCAGTTGACGGACTTGCGCGCCTCCTTGGCCGTCGGCACCGTGTAGAAGCGGATCAGGATGTGCGGCAGCCCCGCCGTCCCGAGCACGAGCGCCAGCCCGAGCGAGATCAGGTCGATCTTGTTCCACATGGTCTGCGTGCCATCACCGGGCACCACCTTGCCGAACCGCTGCCCAGGCTCCAGGAACGCGGCCCCCTTGCCGCTGGTCTCGGCGGCCTGGCCGAGCAGGTGGTTGACGCTGAACCCGAACTTCCACAGCACCATCAGCACGATGAGCGTGGTGCCCGCCATCAGCAGCACGGCCTTGACGATCTGCACCCAGGTCGTGCCCTTCATGCCGCCGATGACCACGTAGAAGATCATCAGCGCGCCGACGAGCAGGATGACCAGGTTCTTCGCGGTCGTCCCGGTGACGCCGAGCAGGAGGGTGACCAGAGCGCCGGCGCCCACCATCTGGGCGATCAGGTAGAACGTCGAGACGACGACGGTCGACACCGACGCAGCGGTCCGGACCGGGCGCCGGTGCAGCCGGAACGCGAGGACGTCGCCCATCGTGAAGCGCCCCGAGTTCCGCAACGGCTGGGCGACGAGCAGCAGCGCGACGAGCCAGGCCACCAGGAAGCCGATCGAGTACAGGAAGCCGTCGTAGCCGAACAGCGCGATGGTCCCGGCGATGCCGAGGAATGACGCGGCGGACATGTAGTCGCCGGCGACGGCCAGGCCGTTCTGGAAGCCCGAGAACGAGGCGCCGCCGGTGTAGTGGTCGGCGGCGCTGCGGTTGCTCCGACCGGCCCAGAGGGTGATCCCCATCGTGACCGCGATGAAGCCGACGAACAGGGTGACGGCGAGCCAGTTGGTGCCGCTGGTGGACACCTCGGCTCCCGCGGCGAGGATGCTCATCGGTCCAGCTCCTTCTCGGTCGACGCCTTGAGGCTCAGGGCGAGGGGGTCGAGGGTCTTGGTGGAGTGCTTCTCGTAGATCCAGGTGACGAGGAACGTCGTGGCGAACTGGGCGACGCCCAGGACGAAGCCGATGTTGAGGTTGTCGAACACCTGCCGGCGCATGAAGTCGCGTGCGTACGCGGTGAGCAGGACGTAGAGCACGTACCAGGACAGGGCCGCCACGGTCACGGGCATGGCGAACCGGCGGAACCGGGACCGCAGTTCCTGGAACTCAGGGCTGGCGTTGACCCGGTTCCACACCTGGCGGTCGTGGGTGCTCTCCAGCCTGGGTTCGGGACCGACCTCGGTGGGGCGGTCGTCAAGGGCGCTCACTGCGGATCACCTCGCTCGTCTGGGACGTGGCTGTGACGGGCGTCACGTGGTGCGGGGAGTGTGCTGGGGAGCCGGACCGCAGTGGAACCGGGTCCTGGCCGGCCTGCGACCGACGGACCGTGCGGCGCGAGCAGCGGAGGCCGGCCGACCGACGAACGGTCGGTCCGCAACGCCGAGTGGTCAGGCCGGCTCGAGTGCCTCAGGCGTGTGGAGGCGCGCCAGGGTGCGCCCGGTCCCCTCGGGCACACCGCGCGGAGTGGCCACCGAGACGAGGATGGCCGACGTGAAGGCCAACGGCACCGTCCAGGCGGCGGGCTGGGCGAGCAGCGCCTTGGGCCAGCCTCCGTCGGCCACATCGAGGTAGGTCGCGGTCACGCCGACGAGGGCGGCGGTCGCCCCGACGAGGAGCCCGGCCACCGCTCCGGGCACGGTGAGGCGCCGCCACCAGATGCCGAGCACGAGCAGCGGACAGAACGTCGACGCGGCGACCGCGAAGGCCAGCCCCACCGTCTCGGCCAGGTTCAGACCGCCGGCCACCAGGGCGAGCAGAAACGGGACGACGACCGCAAGGACGGTCCCCAGCCGGAACGCCCGCACCCCACCGTGCAGGACGTCCTGGCTGAGCACTCCCGCGACCGAGACGGTGAGCCCGGAAGCCGTTGACAGGAAGGCCGCGAACGCCCCGGCCGCCAGCAGCGCCCCCAGCAGGTCGCCCAGCGTCCCCCCGACGACCCGCCCGGGGAGCAGGAGCACGACCGTGTCGGCCTGCCCGCTGGCGACCAGGTCGGCGGCGTACACCCGGCCGAGCGCCGCGTAGACCGGCGGCCACAGGTAGAACGCGCCGAGCAGGCCCAGGACGATGAGCGTCGTGCGCCGTGCCGCCCGGCCGTCAGGGTTGGTGTAGAAGCGGACCAGGACGTGCGGCAGACCCATCGTGCCCAGGAAGGTCGCCAGCACCAGCGAGTAGGTGGTGTACAGCGGATGTTCCCGACCCCCGGTGCCCGCCAAGGGGCGCGACCAGTCGCCGCCGAAGGGACTGGGCGCTCCGTCGCGCTGCCAGAACCACAGCAGGACCAGCACCGGAACCGAGATCGCGGTCAGCTTCAGCCAGTACTGGAACGCCTGGACGAACGTGATCGACCGCATGCCGCCGGCCAGCACCGTGGCGGCGACGACGACGGCCACGACCGCCGACCCGACCCAGCGCGGCGCCCCGGTCAAGGTGGACAAGGTGAGGCCCGCGCCCTGGAACTGCGGCAGCAGGTAGAGCCACCCGATGACGACGACCAAGACGGCCGCGAGCCTGCGCACCAGGGGAGACTCGAGCCGGGCCTCGGCGAAGTCGGGAAGCGTGAACGCGCCCGAGCGCCGTAGCGGTGCGGCCACCAGGACCAGCAGCACCAGGTAGCCCGCGGTGTACCCGATGGGGAACCAGAGCATGTCGATGCCGTAGGCGAGCACCAGCCCGGCGACCCCCAGGAAGGACGCGGCCGACAGGTACTCGCCGCCGATGGCCGAGGCATTCCACACCGGAGAGACCGTGCGCGACGCGACCAGGAAGTCCGACGTGGTGCGCGACAGCCGAAGACCGAAGGCCCCGATCCCCACGGTCGTCACCACGACGACGGCGATCGCCACGAGGGCGTAGGTGGAGCGCACCTGTGGCTACCGACGCTCGACGAGGTCGACGAACTGCCGCTCGGTTTGCTCCGCCGCCCGGACGTACCACCAGGCCGTGCCGGCCAGCGCGGGGAACACGGCGACGGCGAGCAGCAGCCAGGCGACGGGCAAGGGACCGATCGTGGCCGTCTGGACGGCCGGAATCAGAACGCCGGCCAGCGGCAGCAACCCGATCACGGTCGCCAGGCCCACCAAGACGGCCAGGGACAGGCGCAGCTGGGCGCGGACCAGCGACCGGACGTACAGCTCGCCGACCGGGTTCTGCTCACGGACGTCCTGGGCGCCCGGCCGCCGTACGCCGACCGCCGCCCGGCGGGCGGCCGCCGTGCGCGGATGGGTGACCGTGACCCGGCGGGGCGGGCCCTCGGGCGCACTCATGGACCATCCGGGAGGTTCGTCCCGGGCGACCGCGTCGAGCGGTCCGGCCGGGCGGAGCGGACCAGGCGGTCGCGCAGCTCGCGGGAGTGTCGCCGAGCCACGACCAGCTCGGTTCCGCCGGGGAGGCAGACCGTGGTCCGGCCGGACTCGGTGCGGACCTGCTCGATGTGCGGGATCGCCACGAGGTAGCGACGGTGGATGCGGACGAAGCCGGCCTCGGCCCAGCGCTCCTCGAGGGTGCTCAGGGCGACCCTGACCAGGTGACCACCGGTCGAGGTGTGCAAGCGGGCGTAGTCGCCTTGGGCTTCGACGAAGCGCACGTCGGACCGCTGGACGAACCGGGTCACCCCGCCGAGCTCCACGGCGATGGTCTCGTCGGCCGTCGGTGCGGTCACGGTTGCGTCACCGGTGCCCAGCGCGGCGGCGACGCGTCGCACCGCCTCGGCGAGCCGCTCCTCGCGCACCGGCTTGAGCACGTAGTCGACGGCGTGCAGCTCGAAGGCATCAACCGCGTGGTCGTCGTACGCGGTGACGAAGACGACTGGGGGAGGGGCCGCGAAGCGGGCGAGGACCCGGGCCAGGTCGAGCCCGTCCAGGCCGGGTATCCGGATGTCGAGGAACACCGCGTCGACCGGCTCGTCCTGCAGCACCCTTAGGGCCGCGGGTCCGTCAGCTGCGGTGCTCACCGACGCCACCCGCGGGTCCCGGCTCAGCAGGAAGGCCAGCTCGGACAGCGCCGGCGGCTCGTCGTCGATGGCCAGCAGGCGCAGGCCGGCAGCGGGTGGACCGGCCGCAGGAGCACCGGGAGCGGTCACGAGGCATGCACCCCCGCCCGGTACTTGGGGATGCGCAGGGATACCCGGGTCCCCGCGCCCATGGCGGTCTCGACGACCAGCCCGTACGCGTCGCCGTAGACCGCGCGGAGCCGCTCGTCCACGTTGGTCAGCCCCACGCTGTCGCTGCTGGTCTCCCCGGACAGGGTGCCCTGCAGGGCCTCCGGGTCCATGCCCACGCCGTCGTCCTCGACGCTGATGTGGCACTCCGCCCCCGCGTCCTCAGCCACCAGGGTCACCGTCCCGGGGCCGGCCCTGCCCTCCAGCCCGTGCTGGACGGCGTTCTCCACCAACGGCTGAAGGCACAGGAACGGGACGGCGACGGGGAGCACCTCCGGGGCGACCCTGACGGTCACCTTCAGCCGGTCGCCGAAGCGGGCCCGCTCGAGGGTGAGGTAGCGGTCGATCGAGCGCAGCTCCTCGGCAAGGGTGGTGAAGTCCCCGTGCCGGCGGAAGGAGTAGCGGGTGAAGTCGGCGAACTCGGTGAGCAGGTCGCGCGCCCGCTCCGGATCGGTGCGCACGAAGGAGGCGATCGCGGTGAGCGCGTTGTAGACGAAGTGCGGCGAGATCTGCGCCCGAAGCGCGCGCACCTCGGCCTCCATCAGCCGGGCCCGAGAGCGGTCCAGGTCTCCCAGCTCGAGCTGGGTCGAGGCGAAGCCGGCCACCTCCTCCACGGCTCGGACGAGCGCGGCCGACGGCTCTGCGGCGTAGGCGACCAGGGCGCCCACGACCAGCCCGGCGGAGGTGATCGGGGCGACGGCGGCGTGCCGCAGCCGCTCGTCGGCGGGTCGGCCCGGGTCACCGGGGCCGAGCACCGTGGCAGCGCCGTCCGCCAGCGTGGATGCGGCATCGGCCGCGGCCCGGGTCGCGTGCGCCTCCCCGATGCCGTCCCAGGCGAGGACGCCGTCGGGCGAGACCACGGCCAGGGCTGGCGTGCCGAGCAGGGTGCGCAACGGATGGGCGGCCTTGCGCGCGCTCTCCTTGGTCAGGCCGGAGCGTAGGTGGAGGGCGGCTTGCGACGCCCGGTGCAGCGTCTCGTAGGTGGCCCGGTCCGTCGCCGTGCCCAGTCCTCGACTGCTGCGAGCGACCCGCCCCCTCACCAGAACGCCGGTCGCGAGACCAGCCGCGACCAGCAGGAGGGCGATGAACGGGTCCGGCATGCAGCGGACGGTAGTCCCCGCGAGCGGGGAACGGGATGGTTCGCGCCGTACGCTCGCCGTCGTGAGCACCCAGGGCGCCGCCGGCGACGCGCTGGCGGGCGTCGCCGCCCTGCCGGGGGTGTTCGAAGCGGT
>DAIRVJ010000126.1:4380-6590 GCA_036802895.1 Candidatus Nanopelagicales bacterium | reverse complement strand
CCCCTCAGCTGGACTCCTCAGCTGGGTGCCCGCCTGAGGGAGCCGCCATGCGCCAGACCGAAGTGACGCTGCACGGCCACCGTGTGGTCTACCGCGAGGCTGGGGACCCGGCGCTGCCCGTCCTGCTGCTCATCCACGGAATCACCAGCAGCAGCGCGACCTGGGACCCGGTGATCCCCGCGCTGGCGGAGCACGCGCACGTCATCGCGCCCGACCTGCTCGGCCACGGCGACTCGGACAAGCCGAAGGCTGACTACTCCCTCGGCGCGTTCGCCAGCGGGCTGCGCGACCTGCTCGAGCACCTCGGGCACGACCGGGTGACGATCGTCGGCCACTCGCTCGGCGGCGGCGTCGCCATGCAGTTCGCCTACCAGTACTTCGAGCACTGCGAGCGGCTGGTGCTCGTCTCCAGCGGGGGGCTGGGCCGCGAGGTCAGCCTGGCCCTGCGGGCGGCGACGCTGCCGGGGGCCGAGTTCGTGCTGCCGGTCATCGCCAACACCCACGTGCGCGACGCGGGGGTCGCCGTCGGCCGCCTGCTGCGCCGGCTGCCGATGCGCCCCCGACCGTCGGTCGCTGAGGTGGCCCGCGGCTACGCCTCGCTCGCGGACAGCCCGGCCCGGACCGCGTTCGTGCACACCCTGCGCAGCGTCGTCGAGCCGGGTGGGCAGCGGGTCAACGCCAGCGACCGTCTCTACCTGGCGGAGGGCCGCCCGACGTTGATCGTCTGGGGGGCACTCGACACGGTCATCCCGGTCGCGCACGCCCACCAGGCGCACGCGGCGATCCCGGGCAGCGTGTTGGAGGTCTTCGAGCAGTCGCGACACTTCCCGCACGTCGACGAGCCGGCCCGCTTCGCGCGGGTGGTCCGGCACTTCCTGGAGACGACGCAGCCGGTGCCGATCGACCGCGCCCTGCTGCGCCACCGGATGGCCCGCCGCGCCGCCGAGGGCTGACCGGCCGCTTGTTGACCAGGCGAGGCAGGTGAACGTGGACGGTAACGGGTGTGGGCACCCGTTACGGCGGGTGCTCACCCGTGAGGGCCGCCTACGGCCGCGTCGGAATCAGGCTGGGCCGCGGGGCTGGGCTCGCGCTCAGCCGCGGAACGGGCTCGCTCATCCGGCCGAGGGGCGGAACAGCTGACGGGTCACCGTCGTGGTGGCCACCAAGCGCCCGCGGTACCAGACCGCCTGCGGCGAGTCCTGCTGGCGCAGCACCTCGCGCCAGCTTTCGGCCGCGTACAGCTGCAGGTCGGCCCGGGCGCCGGGGGCGACGCCGTACGCGCCGTCCAGGTGCCACATCTGCGCCGGAGCGTCGGTCACGGCACTCAGCGCGAGCCTGAGCTCGCCGTCGGTGGCTAGGTGCGTCGCATGGGCGGAGATCAACGCCACCTCGAGCAGGTCGCCCCGCCCGAACGGGTAGAAGCCGTCGTGGACGCAGTCCTGGCCGAATGCCACCGGGACCCCGGCGGCCAGGAACTCGCGTACCCGGGTCGTCCCACGCCGGACCAGGCCGCGGTCGCCCCGCCCCTGGATCACCAGGTTGGTGACCGGGTTGGAGACGATCCCGACGCCCGCCCGCCGACAACCCTCGATGACCGACTCGGCGTAGTCGTCGTCGGCCGCGGAGAGGGCGCAGACATGACCCGCGGTCACCCGACCCTGCCAACCGTGGCGCTCGGTCTCCGCGACCACCATGGCCAGCGTCCGGATGCGGCCGTCGTCGGTCTCGTCCACGTGCATGTCGACGTCGGCGTCGAACCGGCGGGCCAGCTCGAAGCAGAAGCGGACGTGCTCACGCTGATCGTCCTCGGTGAGCTCCCAGTGCGGCATGCCGCCGACGACGTCGACGCCCATGGTCATCGCCTCGACCATCAGGTCGGCGGCTCCCGGGTCGCGCAGGATCCCCTCCTGGGGGAACGCGATGGTCTGCACCTCGGCGATGTCCGCGCACTCGCGCGCGGCGGCCAGCACCCCCTCCACCGGGACGAGCCCGCCCACCGTGTCCACGTCCACGTGGGAGCGCAGCCTGGTCGTCCCGGTGGCCACCGAGCTCTCGATGACCTCGCGGGCCCGTCGCCGGACGTCGTCCGCCAGGTAGGCCCGCTTGGCCGCGTGGATGGCCGTGATCGCCCCTTGGAGCGTCCCGTCGTGCTCGGCCAGCTGGGCGCGTTGCAGCGCCTTGTCGAGGTGGATGTGCGTGTCGATGAAGGC
>DAIRVJ010000126.1:0-4280 GCA_036802895.1 Candidatus Nanopelagicales bacterium | reverse complement strand
GGGTGGCCGCGCCAGGTGGTCATCATCCGGGGACCGCCGAAGAGGGCGACAGTGCGATCGTGCAGCGGCCTCGGCAGCGCCTGCACCAAGGGCGCCAGCTTGGACACCCACGGCACGAGCACGATCGCCCGGCCGCGCAGCACCCCGGTCACGGTCGCCTCGCCCACCTCGGCCGGCGTCAGGACCCGGGTGAGCTTCAGCGGCGGGACGCCGTCGAACAAGCCGGTGTCGACGACGCTCGGGCAGACGACGGTCACGCCGACGTGCCGGTGCCCCTGCTGGGCCAGCTCCGAGCGCAGCGACTCGCTGAACCCGATCGCCCCCCACTTGCTGGCACCGTAGGCGACGCCGAACGGCACCGGCCCCCACCCGGCGACGCTCGCCACCGTCACCACGTGCGCCTCCGGACGGGCGATCAGCCCGGGCAGGAAGGCGTGCGTGACGGCGAGCACGCCCTCGGTGTTGACCCGCAGGGTGTGCAGATGGTCCTCGACGGACACGTCGCCGAACGCCCCGCCGTGCACGGTGCCGGCGTTGTTGACGAGCACGTCCACCGGCTCGACCTCGGCGGACAGCCGGTCCCTGAGCGCGGTGATCTCGGCCAGGTCCGTGACGTCGAGCCGGTAGCCGCTCGCGTTAGTCCCTCGCCCGCGCAGCGCGTCGGCGGTGGACCGGGCCTGCTCCTCGTCGAGGTCGGCCAGCACGACCTCCGCGCCGCGGCGGCCGAACGACTCCGCGATCGCCAGCCCGATCCCGGCGGCCCCGCCGGTGACCAGGACCCTCTTCCCCCGTACGTCACGCATCGGTGCTCCTTCAGCTGTCGGTGCCTGGAGACAGTCCACACCACGCCGAGATGACCACGCGAGGCAGGTGAGCACCCAGCGCAACAGGTGTCCTCGCCTGTTAGGGCGGGTGCTCAACTGCTATGGCAAGGCCCAGGGGCGCGGGTGCGCCTCGGTCGGTGACCTCCACGACGCGAGTCGGGGGGCTCGCGGCTAGCCTCGGGCCATGACCGGTCACCGCCACCTCGTCCCGCGAACGTTGCTCGGACTCGCGCTCGCCCTCGGCTCGCTGGCCCCCGCCACCGTGTCCCGTGTCGCCCCGGCGTCCGCCGTCGCCGCTTCCTCCGTTGCCGCCCCCACCGTCCAGCGGTTCGCCGGTGCCGACCGGTATGCCACCGCGGCTGCGATCAGCAGGGGCACCTTCGCCCCAGGGGTGGCCGCAGCCTTCGTCGCCACCGGCGCGGCCTTCGCCGACGCGCTGGCTGCCGGGCCGGCCGCGGCGGCCCGGAGCGGGCCGGTGCTGCTCACCTCGCCGACCACACTGCCGACCGCCACCGCGGCCGAGCTGGCCCGGCTCGATCCGTCGACGATCTACGTCCTCGGCGGTATCGGCGCAGTCTCCGAGGCGGTGCGCGCCCAGCTGACGGCCTACGCGCCTTCGGTCGTTCGGCTCCAGGGCGCCGACCGGTACGCGACAGCGGCGGCCATCTCGTCCGCGATCTTCCCCGGTGGCGCGCCGGTCGCCTTCGTCGTCAACGGCGTCGCCTGGCCGGACGCGACGGCGGGTGGCGCAGCCGCGGCGCTCCTGGGGGGACCGGTGCTGCTCACCACGTCGACGCGGCTGCCGGCGACGACGGTGGCCGAGCTGACCCGGTTGGCGCCGTCCCGGATCGTGGTCGTCGGCGGCACCGGTGTGGTGTCGACGGCGGTCGAGACCGCCCTGCGCGGGCTGGCCGCGCGGGTGGACCGAATCGCCGGTGCCGACCGGTACGCCACCAGCGCCGCGGTGGCCACCCAGCTCTTCAGCGCAGGGCCACGGCCGGTGTGGTTCGCGACTGGCGGTAGCTTCCCGGACGCCGTGGCCGGCGTCGCGGCGGCCGCCGTCGAGGACGCGCCGATCCTGCTGGCGCTGCCCTCCTGCCTCGGCCCCACGAGCCGCGCTGCGGCGAGCCGCTTCGCCCCCGCGCGTACGGTCCTGCTCGGCGGACCACGGGTGCTCAGCGGCGCGGTGGGACTGCTCGAGCCATGTCCCAGCCTGGCGACGGTGCGGCTGGGCGCGAAGGTGGTCTTCACGGCCGACTCGCCCACCCAGGTCGTCGCCCGACCGGGCAGCCCGGACCTGTTCGTCGCCGAACGGGCGGGCACCGTGCGGCGGGTCGTGGGCGACGTCGTCCAGTCGACGCCCTACCTGAGCCTGTCCGGTGTCTCGACCAGCGGCGAGGGCGGCCTGCTCGGGCTGGCGTTCTCACCGTCGGGGGATCGGCTGTACACGTACCTGACCCGGGCCCGGGCGGACGGCGGCCTGACGATCGAGGTCTGGAGCTTCCGCGCGGACCCGACGGCGGCGGCCGCCGGGCGGCAGCTCCTGTCGGTGGCCCACCCCTTCCGCGGCAACCACGTGTCCGGTGCCCTCGCGGTGGGTCGGGACGGCGACCTGTGGATCGCGACGGGGGACTCCGGCGGAGGCTACGACCCGGACAACCGGGCGAGCGACGTCCGCTACCTGCTGGGCAAGCTGATGCGGATCACCCCGACGCCGACGGCCACCGCGCCCTATGCCATCCCCGCGCTGAACCCGTACCGCAGCAACCCGCGGTGCTCGGGGCGCGCGACCGCCAGCGTCACGGCCTGCGCCGAGATCTGGGCCTATGGGCTGCGCAACCCGTTCCGGCTGTCCATCGACCCGGCGTCGGGGGAGATGTGGCTGCCCGACGTCGGCCAGGGCTCGCGGGAGGAGGTCAACTTCCTGTTCCCGGACGACGCCCGCGGGCGCAGCTTCGGCTGGGACTACGTCGAGGGCAACCTCCGCCTGAAGGCGGGCGGCCCGGCGAACCCGCTGCCGCCGCTGTACGCCTACGCCCACTCCGGTGGGTCACACACCGGGTGTGCCATCACCGGCGGCATGGTCCACCGCGGCGGCCTGCCCGGGCTGCGCGGCGCCTACGTGTTCGGCGACTTCTGCAACCCGCAGCTGTGGGCCATCGAGCAGAGCGGGGGGCGGCTGGTGCGAGCCGTCCCCATCGGCGTGAGCATCCCCGGGCTGGTGGCCCTCGGCGAGGACGCCTCCGGCCGGCTGCACGCCGTGTCCCTGTCTGGCTCGATCTACCGGATCACCCCCGGCTGAGCCGTTCCACGGATTGGCTAGGCGCTCGCACCGAACCGGGTCACCGCGCTGTCCGGCTGCCCGCCCACCAGGTACAGGAAGTCGCCCACGACGGCGGCCCCCGAGCCGTAGCTCGGCTCCGGCAGTTTCGGCCACGAGTCCGCCACGGACGGTTGGTCGGGGCACTGGACGTCGGTGATGCTCTGTGCCTTCTCGTTGGGAGGGACCGTCGACCCGCCCAGCGCGCACAGGTCGGTCTCGGGCGTCCACACGACCGCCGGGCTGGAGACGGCGACCGCAAGGGGGCTACCGGCGGTGACCGTGTCCCCCTCGACGACGTCGACGGTGTCGTACACCGCCTTCAAGCTGAAGTCGGCGCCACCGACGAACCACACTTTGCCGGCACCGTCGCTCGTCGCCGACAGGTGTTCGCGCGGCGTCGTGAGGTCCCCGATCGTGGTCCACTCACCATCTCTGAGCGTCCAGATCTCCTGGGCACCCTTGCGGGGCGGGGCGTTGTCCGACCCGCCGGCAAAGAGCAGGCGGCTGCCGTCCCAGGCCGCCGCACCGGACAGTCGGGGCTCAGGGAGGGGGGTGTCCTCCTCCCACGGGCCGCTCTCGGAGTCGAGTCGGTAGACCGTGTCGAGCACCGTCCTGCCGTCCAGCCCGCCCATCAGGTACAGCGAGTCGCCGGTGCTGACCAGAGCGGCATGGTCCACGCCGCGGGGCAGGCTTGGGCCTTCGCGCCACTGCCGAGAGGCTGGGTCATAGACGTAGACGGACTTCTGGGATCCGTCGGTGGCGCCGCCGACGACCCAGAGCTCGTCCTGATGCGCCGCGACTCCTGGGAAGGCCAACGCCGCCGGGAAGGGGGCGTCGAGCCTGGTCCACTCCACCGGTGCGGACGACGCGCTACCGCCGCTGGTTTCCGGCGCACTCGTGGGTCCGCTGGGCTGAGGGTTGCCGACCCCGCCGTCCCCGCCGTCGAGCAGGCTGACGCCGATCGCGGCCACCAGAGCCAGACTGAGCGCAGCCCCGACTCCTTGGATCGAGCGTCGCCGGTACCACGGGACGGGAACCGGCGACGGCGGAGGGGTCTCCTCGACGACCGGGGGCGGCGGTGGTGGCGGCGGGGGGGTCTCCTCGACGACCGGGGGCGGCGGTGGTGGCGGCGG
>DAIRVJ010000125.1:3492-6735 GCA_036802895.1 Candidatus Nanopelagicales bacterium | reverse complement strand
GCGGCCACCGCGTCGTTGTAGAAGCGGCGGGCGAGCACGACCCGCTGCGACGTCGCGACCAGGGCGCCGAGCTCGCCTTCCCCCGGCGCGGACCCGGCGGCCAGCGCCCCCCCGTCGAGGGTGGCCCGCAGGGACTGGCTGAGCTCGCTCTCGGCCCCCTCCCGGTCGGCCGGGCCGGCCGACTGGGCGGCATGCGCGGCCTGGGCGATCAGCACGCTGCTCGCCACGTCGAGCAGCCCGGACGTGGCGGTCTCCAGCGCGGCCACCGCCCGGCGGGCGAGCTGGGCGTCCAGCGACGCCGCGGCTGCCTCGACCCGCAGGTGCAGCCGGTGCAGGCGACCGGCGAGTCCGGACAGGTACAGGCCCACGAGCAGCGTCGTCGAGGCGGCGATGACCGCCCACCAGCCCCCGGTCACACCGACAGCTCCTTGCCTCGGCCGAAGAGGCCGAACCCGTGGGCCCGGGTGTCCTCGACGACCGGGCCGCCGGCGGCCGTCACCGTCGCGTAGACGTCGAGCACCCGCCGCACCACCGTCGGCCAGTCGAACTGCACGACTCGCGCCCGACCGGAGGAGACCAGCGTCGTCCGTCGTTCGGGGTCGTCGAGCAGGGCGGCCGCTGCCGCGGCTAGGGCGGCCGGGTCCCCGGTCGGGAAGAGCTGACCGCTGCGGCCGTCCTCGAGGACCGCGCGGAACGCGGGCAGGTCGCTGGCGAGCACGGGAGCCCCGGACGCCATCGCCTCCAGCAGCACGATGCCGAACGACTCTCCCGAGACGTTCGGCGCGACGTAGAGGTCCACCGACCGCAGCAGCGCCGCCTTGTCGTCGTCGGTGACCAGGCCAAGGAGCTCCACATGGTCGTGCAAGCCGGCGGGCAGCGCCGCCAACGCCTCCTCCGGGTCACCGGGACCGGCCACGAGCAGCCGAACGTCGGGGTGCCGCTCGACGATCCCGGGCAGGGCGGCCATGAGCACCCGCAGCCCCTTGCGCGGCTCGTCGACCCGGCCGAGGAACGCGAGCGTCGGCCGCTCGCGCGGGAAGCCGGGCAGCAGCCGGGTGCCCGCGAAGCGCTGCACGGAGACCCCGTTCGGGATGAGCACCGCATCGCCCCCGACGTGCTCGACCAGCGTGCTGCGCGCCGCCTCGCTCACCGCGATCCGGGCGGTGATCCGCTCCAGGGTCGGCTGCAGGATCCCGTAGCTCGCGCCGTACACGCGGGATCGGGTGAGGTAGCTGGCGTGGAACGTGCCGACGATGGGCCCGGACGCCGCCCACACCGCCAACATCCCCACGCTGGGGATGACCGGCTCGTGCACGTGCAGCAGGTCGAACTCCCCTTCGCGCACCCACCGGCGGGTCCGCGAGGCCGAGACCGGGCCGAACAGCATCCGGGACACCGAGCCGTTGAACGGCACGGGGACGGCGCGCCCGGCCAGGACGACGTAGGGCTCGGCCGGCTCGTCCGGGTCGCCGGGGGCGAGGACCGACACGTCGTGGCCGAGCCGTTGCAGCTGCTCGGCCAGGTCGCGGACGTGCTCCTTCACGCCTCCGGGGGTGTCCCAGGAGTAGGGGCAGACCAGACCGACCCTCACGACGTGTCCTGGCGAGCCTGCCGGGCCGGGTTCAGGTCGGCCTGCCACAACGGCTGGAGCATGTGCCAGTCCTCGGGGTGCTGGCGGATCTCGGCCTCGAAGACAGCGGCGACCGCCTGGGTCATGGCGGCGATCTTCTCCTGGCGGCTCCCGGTCGCTGGGGGCTCGACATAGGGGTGGAAGCGCACCCAGGTCGAGTCTGCGTCGTACCAGAGGGTCGCCGGCAGCAGGCGGGCACCGGACTCCAGGGCCACGGCGGCCGGCCCGGCCGGCATCTTGGTCCGCTCGCCGAAGAAGGTGACGGGGACGCCGGCCCGCGTGAGGTCCCGGTCACCGAGCAGCGCCACCAGTCCCCCGCCGGCCGCCCGCTCGACCAGGACCGGGAAGGGACCGGCGCCGCCGGTGAGCGGCAGCACCTCCATCCCGAGGCTGCGTCGGTACCGCAGGAACCGCTCGTAGACCGACTCCGGGCGCAGCCGCTCGGCCACCGTGGTCAACGGCGCCACCGCGAGGGTCGCCCAGGCCCCCGAGTGGTCCCAGTTCGCCGTGTGCGGCAGGGAGACGACCACCCCTCGGCCGGCCGCCAGGGGGTCACGCAGCAGGTGCTCCCGCTCGGCCCGCAGCGTGGACACGATGACCTCGCGGGGGAGGTCGGGCAGCCGGAACACCTCCATCCAGTACCGCAGGTAGGACCTCATCCCGAGCCGGCTCAGCTCACGCAGCTCGGCGGCGGTCCGCTCGGGCGCCACCCGCGCCAGGTTCCGCTCCAGCTGTTGGACGCCGCGCCCGCGCCGGCGCCAGGCCTGGTCGGCCAGCGCCCGGAAGGACCGGCGCGCGACCGGCTGTGGCAGCGCCCGGACGACCCGCCAGCCGGCCGCGTACCCGGCCGCCTCGATCTGGTCCCTCATGCCGAAGCGGCCGGTCCGGTCTCGGCGGCCGCCACCTGACGGCGGACCTCGACCATCCGCTGGGCGACGGTCACCAGGGTGAGGACGGCCAGGACCCAGAGGCCGGCCGCCTGCAGCCAGGGAGCCGACAACAGCCCGGCGAGACCCGTCGAGACCAGCACGACGATGATCCGCTCGGCACGCTCGGCGACCCCCACGTCGCAGGTCAGGCCGAGGCCCTCCGCCCGGGCCTTGGCGTAGGACGTCACGGCCCCGCCGACCAGGGCGACGAGGCAGACCCCCGCCAGCACCGGGTCGTCACCGCGTCCGGTGAACCACAGCAGCAGGCCACCGAAGAGCGCGGCGTCGGCGACCCGGTCCAGCGTGGAGTCCAGGAAGGCGCCCCAGCGGCTCGACCGGCCGGTCATCCGGGCCATCGTGCCGTCGAGGGAGTCGAACAGGACGAACACCGTGACGACCACCGAGCCGACGAAGAACTCCCCGCGCGGGTAGAACCAGAGCGCGGCCGCGGACACGCCCACCGTGCCGACCCACGTCACGGCGTCCGGGCCCACCCCGGCCCGCACCAGCAGGCGGGCGGGAGGGGAGAACAGCGCAGTGGCGAAGCCCCTGGCGTGTCGCGAGAGCATCGGTTCTTCCCGGTTCGGAGATGGCTTGGTGCGCAGGATCACGCCCACCCTAGCGACGGATCGCGGGGTTTCCCTTGTGCCCACGCGGCACCGGGTGAAGGGTGGCGATCGAGCG
>DAIRVJ010000125.1:0-3392 GCA_036802895.1 Candidatus Nanopelagicales bacterium | reverse complement strand
CCAGAATGACCGACCAGAATGGCGCAGCGAACGGCACCGCGCTGGGAAGGTCCCCGCGCGAGACGAAGGAGGCGGTCCAGGGATGGCGACGAACGTGCCGGCAGGCGCCGGCAGGGCACCGGCGGCCGATCAGGTGACCCGCATCCGCAACGTCGTCCTGGTCGGCCACACCTCGGCAGGCAAGACCACGCTGGTCGAGTCGCTGCTGGTCGCCGCCGGCACGATCGCGCGGGCCGGTCGGGTCGAGGACGGCACCACGGTCAGCGACTTCGACGATGCCGAGGTGCGACAGCAGCGGTCAGTCTCCCTCGCCCTCGCGCCGCTCGAGTGGGACGGCACCAAGGTCAACCTGCTGGACACCCCCGGGTACAGCGACTTCGTCGGCGACCTGCGCGCAGGGCTGCGGGCCGCCGACGCCGCCCTGTTCGTGGTGTCCGCGGTCGACGGGGTCGACGGCAACACCCGCCTGCTGTGGGAGGAGTGCGCCGCCGTGGGCATGCCCCGAGCGGTCGTCGTCACCCGGCTGGACCACCAGCGTGCCGACTTCGACGAGACCGTCGCGGTCTGCCAGCGGGTGTTCGGGGAGGGCGTGCTCCCGATGTACCTGCCGCTGGCGGGTGACGACGGGACCGCCGCGGGGCTGATCGGCCTGCTGGACCAGCGGGTGCACGACTACTCGTCCGGCGAGCGGGTCGTCCGCGACCCGGATCCGGAGCACCTGCCCCTGATCGAGGGCGCCCGGGGGGCGCTGATCGAGGGGATCATCGCGGAGTCCGAGGACGAGACGCTGATGGACCGCTACCTGGGCGGGGAGGACATCGAGCTCGCCGTCCTGATCGAGGACCTCGAGAAGGCCGTCGCCCGCGGGTCGTTCTACCCGGTGCTGCCGGCCGCCGCGCCGTCCGGCCTCGGGATGCCGGAGCTGCTCGACCTGATCACCGCCGGCTTCCCCTCCCCGGTCGAGCGCCCGGTGCCGCCGGTGACGACGGTCGACGGCAAGCCGGTCGCCCCCTTGACCGCCGACCCGGCCGGTCCGCTGGTGGCCGAGGTCGTCAAGACGACCACCGACGCCTACGTCGGGCGGATCAGCCTGGTCCGGGTCTTCTCGGGCACGCTGCGGCCCGACAGCGTCGTCCACGTGTCGGGGCACTTCTCGACGTTCTTCGGGACCGACCGCGGGCATGCCGACCACGACGTGGACGAGCGGGTCGGCGCGTTGTCGTCCCCGCTCGGCAAGACCCAGCGGACGGTGGGACAGGCGATCGCGGGTGACATCGTCGCCGTGGCGAAGCTCACCCGTGCGGAGACCGGGGACACCCTGTCGGACAAGGACAACCCGCTGCTCATGGAGCCGTGGGTCATGCCCGACCCGCTGCTCCCGGTGGCGGTCGTGGCGCATGCCAAGGCCGACGAGGACAAGCTGTCGCAGGGGCTGCAGCGGCTGGTCGCCGAGGACCCGACCCTGAGGTTGGAGAACAACCCGGAGACCCACCAGCTGGTGCTGTGGA
The DNA here is from genome assembly GCA_036802895.1 of Candidatus Nanopelagicales bacterium. Taxonomy (GTDB): domain Bacteria; phylum Actinomycetota; class Actinomycetes; order Prado026; family Prado026; genus DAIRVJ01. Next base: position 1,884 of record DAIRVJ010000125.1, on the reverse strand, counting down.
CGCTCGGCGAGGCCCACGTCGACGTCCTGCTCGACCGGCTGAAGAACCGCTACGGCGTCGCGGTCGACAGCGTGCCGCTGCGGGTCGCCCTGCGGGAGACGTTCGGCGGCCCGGCCAAGGGCCATGGGCGGCACGTCAAGCAGTCCGGCGGGCACGGTCAGTACGCGGTGTGCGATGTCGAGGTCGAGCCACTGCCCGCGGGGAGCGGGTTCGAGTTCGTCGACAAGGTCGTCGGCGGGGCCGTGCCGCGGCAGTTCATCCCGTCGGTCGAGAAGGGCCTGCGCGCTCAGATGGAGCGTGGGGTCGCGGCCGGCTACCCGGTGGTGGACCTGCGAGTCACCCTCGTCGACGGCAAGGCCCACTCGGTCGACTCCTCCGACATGGCCTTCCAGACGGCCGGTGCGCTCGCGCTGAAGGAGGCCGCGAAGTCGACGTCCGTGCTCATGCTCGAGCCGGTCGACGAGCTCACCGTGCTGGTCGCCGACGAGTACGTGGGGGCCGTGATGAGCGACCTGTCCGGCCGCCGCGGGCGGGTGTCCGGCACGGAGCCGGTCGGCGTCGGCCGAACGCTGGTGCGGGCCGAGGTGCCCGAGCTGGAGATCTCCCGCTACGCCATCGACCTGCGCTCGCTCTCGCACGGGACGGGGACGTTCACCCGGGCCTACCTCCGGCACGAGCCGATGCCCCAGCACCTGGCCGCCAAGGTCCAGGAGGAGGCGGCCAGCGGCTGACCGGTCGTTGACGACGCTGGGCGGGTTGACCAGGCGAGGTAGGTGAACGCCTGCGGTAAAGGGTGCGTGCGCCCTTTACGGTCCACGCTCACCTACCTCGCCTGGTCAACTTCCCCCCGCGGCCAGGCGGCCGACACCAGCGCGCGGGTCTCGGTGAGCAGCTGCGGCAGCACCTTCGTCTGGCCGACGACCGGCATGAAGTTGGTGTCGCCGCCCCAGCGCGGGACGACGTGCAGATGCAGGTGGGCCGCGATGCCGGCCCCCGCGACGGCGCCCAGGTTCATCCCGACGTTGAACCCCTGCGCACCGGACACCGACCGCAGGGCTCGGATCGCCTGCTGGGTGAACGCCCCGACCTCGGCGACCTCGTCGGCGCTGAGGTCCGCGAAGTCCGACACGTGCCGGTACGGGCAGATCATCAGGTGGCCCGAGTTGTACGGGTACAGGTTGAGCACGGCGTAGACGGTCTCGCCGCGCGCAACGACCAGCCCCTCGTCGTCCGGCAGCCCCGGGGCCCGGCAGAACGGGCAGCTGCCCTCGCTGCCGTCGGTCGGCTTGTCCTGCCCCTGGATGTAGGCCATCCGGTGCGGCGTCCACAGCCGGTCGAAGGCGTCGCTCACACCTGCACCCGGTCACGGATCGACGCCACGACCTCGGCCACGGCCTCCGCGACGGGCACGCCGTTGCGCTGCGTGCCGTCGCGGAACCGGAACGACACCGCGCCTGCGGCGACGTCGTCGTCGCCGGCGATCACCATGAAGGGCACCTTCTGCTTCTGCGCGGTGCGGATCTTCTTCTGCATGCGGTCGTCGGAGTCGTCGACCTCGACCCGCACCCCGTGCGCCCGCAGCCGGCCGGCGACCTCCTGCAGGTAGGGCACGTGGGCGTCGCTGATCGGGATCCCGACGACCTGGACGGGCGCCAGCCACGGCGGGAACGCGCCGGCGTAGTGCTCGACGAGGACGCCGAAGAACCGCTCGATCGAGCCGAACAGCGCACGGTGGATCATGATCGGCGTCTGCCGGGAGCCGTCGCCCGCCTGGTACTCGATGTCGAAGCGCTGCGGCGTCTGGAAGTCCACCTGGATCGTGGACATCTGCCAGGTGCGGCCGATCGCGTCACGGGCCTGCACCGAGATCTTCGGGCCGTAGAA
>DAIRVJ010000124.1:2734-6802 GCA_036802895.1 Candidatus Nanopelagicales bacterium | reverse complement strand
CAGTTCTTCACCGACTACAACCTGCTGTCGGCGGGCTCGGTCATCGTCGCCGTCCCGACCCTGGTCATCTTCTTCCTGCTCCAGAAGCAGTTCGTGTCCGGGCTGACGCTTGGGGCGACCAAGGGGTGAGGGTGCGGTGAGCGCGGGGCGGCTCGACCCGGCCGAGCGGCAGCGTGCCCTCGACCGGATGCGGTCAGGAACCCTCGACGTCCTGGTCATCGGCGGGGGCGTCGTCGGCGCCGGGGCGGCGCTCGACGCCGCGACCCGAGGTCTGACGACCGGGCTGCTCGAGCGACGGGACTGGGCGTCGGGAACGTCCAGCCGCAGCAGCCGACTGGCGCACGGGGGCCTGCGCTACCTCGAGCAGCTGGAGTTCGGCCTGGTCCGCGAGGCGCTCACCGAGCGCGGCCTGCTGCTCGACCGGCTGGCTCCGCACCTCGTGCGCCCGGTGCCGTTCATCCTGCCGCTGACGCGGCGCGGGTGGGAGCGCACGTACGTCGGTGCCGGTCTCGCGCTCTACGACGTGCTCTCGCGGGTCTCGCGCAAGGGCGGCGTGCTGCCCGGCCATCGGCACCTGTCGAAGCGTGCGACGGCGCTCATGGCCCCCGGGCTCAACCCCGACGCCTACACGGGTGCGATCGCCTACTTCGACGCTCAGATCGACGACGCCCGGCACACCATGGCGGTGGTGCGGACCGCTGCCGGGCACGGAGCGCTGACCGCGTCACGGGTCGAGGTCACCGGCTTCCTCCGCGAGGGCGACCGCGTCGTCGGCGTCCAGGCCCTGGACCGCGAGAGCGGCCAGCGTTTCGATGTGAACGCCCGCGCCGTCGCGGGGGCCACCGGCGTCTGGACCGAGCAGACGCGCGGGCTGCTGGAGGGCGCTGCCGAGGGCGCGCCGGTCGTGCCGTCGAAAGGGGTCCACCTGGTCGTGCCTCGCGACGCCGTCGACCTGCGGGCCGCCCTGATCGCGCGGACGCCGTCCTCGGTGCTCTTCCTCCTGCCGTGGGGGCAGACCTGGCTGGTGGGCACCACGGACACACCCTGGGAGGGCGACCTCGACGAGCCGTCGGTCGACAGCGCCGACGTCACGTATCTGCTCGACCAGGCGAACCGTTGGCTGGTGAAGCCGCTGACCCCGGACGACGTGGTCGGGGTCTACGCCGGCCTGCGCCCGCTGATCGCCGAGGGCAACGAGGACACCGAGACGGCCAAGCTCTCCCGCGGGCACGTGGTGACCCGCCCGGCGCCCGGCATGGTCCAGATCGCCGGCGGGAAGTACACGACCTATCGCGTCATGGCTCGGGACCTGATCGACATGACCGAGCCCGACGTCGGGTTCCCGCTGCCGCCCTCGCGGACGGAGACGGTGGTCCTGGCCGGCGGCGAGGGCTTCACCGAGGCTTGGCAGTCGCGCGAGTTCACCGCCGCCGAGGCGGGCCTGACCGAGCCGCAGCTGCGTCGGCTGCTGCGGCGGTACGGCAGCGACGTGACCGACGTCCTGGACCTGATGTCCGACGACACCTCGCTCGCCGAGCCGCTGCACCCCGCGGCTCCCGTGCTGGGTGCGGAGATCGTCTACGCGGCGAGCCACGAGGGCGCCCGCACGCTCGAGGACGTGCTCGTCCGGCGCACCCGGCTGGCCCTCACGACGACGGACGGCGCCCGCTCGGTGGCCGACCAGGCCGCCGCCCTGGTCGGCCCGGTGCTCGGCTGGGACCACGACCGGGTGGCCGCCGAGGTGGCCGCCTACCGAGCGGTGGCGCCCGCCGTCCCCGGACGGGACTGAACCCCGACTCGCGCGGGAGCGCCGACTCGAACGGCACCGCAACGGGTGGCGGTGGACCGTAACAGGTGTGGGCACCCGTTACGGTCCACGCTCACCTCCCTCGCCTGGTCATCGCGCCGACCCTCCGAGGACCTAGGGTGGGCCGGGTGAGCGGGGTGTGGGCCAACGCTGGGCTGGTGCTGCTCTTCGTGCTCATCGGGGGGGTCTTCGCGGCCACCGAGATGGCGCTGGTGTCCCTGCGGGAGAGCCAGATCCGGGCGATGGCTGCACGCGGCCGCAGGGGCCAGCGGGTGGCGGAGGTCGCCGAGAACCCGAACCGCTTCCTGGCCGCCGTCCAGATCGGGGTCACCCTCGCCGGGTTCCTGTCCGCCGCCTTCGGCGCGGCCACCCTGGCCGACGAGCTCAGCCCCGCGCTGGAGGACTGGGGGCTGTCACCCGGCTGGTCCGGGCCGGTGTCCCTGGTCGCGATCACGCTGGTCATCTCCTACCTGTCCCTCGTGCTCGGCGAGCTCGCGCCGAAGCGGCTGGCGCTGCAGCGGGCCGAGGGTCTCGCCCTGCTGGTCGCCCCGCCGCTGGACGTCTTCGCACGAGCGGTCAGCCCGGTCGTCTGGCTGCTCTCCCGGTCCACCGATGTGGTCGTCCGGCTGCTGGGCGGCGACCCCAGGGCCTCCCGTGAGCAGATCAGCGACGAGGAGCTACGGACGCTCGTCATCGGCCACCAGGCGCTCGGCCGCGAGGAGCGCGAGCTGATCGAGGAGGTGTTCGAAGCCGGCGACCGACAGCTGCGCGAGGTCATGGTCCCGCGCACCGAGGTGGCGTTCCTCGACGCCGCCATGCCCGTGTACAAGGCCCTGCGGGTCGTCGCCGAGCTTCCGCACAGCCGCTACCCCGTCGTCCGCGGCAGCCAGGACGACGTCGTCGGGTTCGTCCACGTCCGTGACCTGTTCGACCCCGTGATCACCGGCCGGACGGCGCGCATCGGCGAGCTGGCCCGCACGGTCGCCCTGCTCCCCGACAGCAAACGGCTGCTGCCGGCGCTGTCCGAGCTGCGCCGAGGCGGGCAGCACCTGGCGATCGTCGTCGACGAGTACGGGGGGACCGCGGGCATCGTCACGCTCGAGGACCTCATGGAGGAGCTGGTCGGCGACATCCGCGACGAGTACGACACCGAGGAGCGGCCCGCGCTGCGGCTGGCCTCCGGCCGCCTCGAGCTGGACGGGCTGCTGAACCTCGACGACTTCGAGGAGGAGGCCGGGTTCGCCCTGCCGGAGGGACCCTACGAGACGGTGGCGGGCTTCGTCCTGTCGGTGCTCGGCCACATCCCGGAGCCCGGCGAGACGGTGCCCGCCGAGGGGCACCGGCTGACCGTCGTCGAGACGGACGGGCGGCGGGTCTCTCGGGTCCGGGTCGAGCCGCTCGACCTCACCGGACCCGAGCCGACGGCGGCGCCGGCCGCGCAGGAGCCGGCCGACTGACGCACGCCCCCGATTCGCCGGGGCGTCGAGGCGTCGGTCGGGTCCCCCGTTTGCCACAATGGCCGCCATGCCCGGCCGACCTCGCGTGCTCTCCGGCATGCAGCCGACGTCCGACTCCCTGCACCTGGGCAACTACCTGGGCGCGCTCGCCCAGTGGGTGCGCCTGCAGGAGTCCCACGACACGGTGTACTGCGTGGTCGACCTGCACGCCATCACCGTGGAGCACGACCCGGCGGTGCTGCGCCGGCGCACCCGCGTGACGGCTGCGCAGTACCTGGCCGCCGGCGTCGACCCGGCTCGCAGCATCCTGTTCGTGCAGAGCCACGTGCCCGAGCACACCCAGCTGGCCTGGGTGCTCGGCTGCCTCACCGGCTTCGGCGAGGCGAGCCGGATGACCCAGTTCAAGGACAAGGCGCAGCGGCAGTCGGCCGACCGGGCCACGGTGGGCCTGTTCACCTACCCCGTGCTGCAGGCCGCGGACATCCTGATCTACCAGGCCGACCAGGTCCCGGTGGGCGAGGACCAGCGCCAGCACATCGAGCTCACCCGTGACCTCGCCCAACGGTTCAACGCCCGCTACGGCGACACCTTCACGGTGCCGAACCCCTTCATCGTCCGGGACACCGCCAAGATCCTCGACCTGCAGATCCCCGGCAAGCAGATGAGCAAGAGCCTCGGGGGCGCCGGGTGCCTGTCGCTGCTCGACGAGCCGGCAGTCAACGCCAAGAAGATCAAGAGTGCGGTCACGGACACCGGCCGCGAGGTCGTGTTCGACCCGGAGGCGAAGCCGGGGGTCAGCAACCT
>DAIRVJ010000124.1:0-2634 GCA_036802895.1 Candidatus Nanopelagicales bacterium | reverse complement strand
CGGGTCATCGGCGTCGCGATCGCGGTGCCGGCTCCCTTCGGTCCCCAGCTCGAGGCGTGGCGGCGCCGGTTCGGTGACCCCCAGGCCGATGTCATCCCGGCCCACGTCACGCTGCTCCCCCCGACCACCATCGACGCCGACCTGCTGCCCGAGGTCGAGGACCACCTCGGTGCGGTGGCTGAGACCGCCACCTCCTTCGCCATCCGGCTGCACGGCACGGGCACGTTCCGGCCGGTCTCCCCGGTCGTGTTCGCGGCCCTGGCCGAGGGGATCGCCCCCTGTGAGCAGCTGGAGGCGCGGGTCCGCGCCGGCGTCCTGTGGCGTCCCGTCCACTTCCCCTACCACCCGCACGTCACGGTCGCCCACGACGTCCCCGAGGACGTCCTCGACCAGGCACGTGACGTCCTCGACTCGTTCTCCGCCCGGTTCACCGTCGACGGGTTCGCCCTCTACGAGCACACCGGGGGGGTCTGGGTCACCCGCCGGGAGTTCCGCTTCGGCGGCGTCGGGGGCCGCTGACGTGCTGCGGCTCCCGGCCCACCTGCGGGTGCGGCGCGCGGCCCGACGCTACGCCCGGGCGGACGGCGGCCTGCTCGCCGCGGGGCTGGCCTACCAGTCGTTCCTCGCCCTGTTCCCGCTGCTGGCCGTGGCGTACGGGGTGCTCGCCCTGGTCGTTCGCCGGGCCCCCGCGCTCAAGGCCGACGTCGCGGACGCGCTCGGGCAGGTGGTCGCCGGTGGGGTCGACGTGGACCGGCTGGCGTCGATCGGCGCCACGGTCGGCCTGGTCGGCCTGGTCGCCCTGGGGTACGCGGGGGTGAGCTGGGTCGCCGTGCTGCGGCGCGCGGTGCGCGCGGTGGCCGGCGCCCCCCCACCGGGGAGCGGACGGCTGCGCACGTACGGAGCGGACCTGGTGACCCTCGGCGCGCTCGGCACGGCCGTGCTCGCGTCGGTCGTGGTGACCTCGCTGGTGGGGACGGCGGTGGCGGTCGCCCGGGTGGACCTGCCCGGCCAGCGGGTCGTCCTGGCGCTGGTCGGCCTGGTGGCGGGGTTGGCGACCGGTTGGGTCGGCTACCTGGTCCTGCTGCGACGGCTGGTCGGCCGGCCGATCGATCGCCGGTCGTGGCTGCTGGGGGCGCTGCTCGGCGCCGCGGGCTTCGAGGCGCTCAAGCAGGGTGGCGCCCTCATCGCGGCGGTGGCCTCTCGCAACGTCGTCTACGGCGCGTTCGCCGCCACGGTCGGGTTGCTCGCCTGGCTCGGTGCGGTCGCCCGGTGGACGCTGCTGGCGGTCGCCTGGACAGCGGTCGGTCCGGTCGGTGCGGTCGACCCGACGGCCGACCCGTCAGCCGACCCGCCCGAGCTGCCGGAACCGGCGGGTTCGACGTGAGCGGCGGTGCAAGCCGAACCCGGTGAGGCCGAGCGCGACGGCGGCGAGCCCGACCGGGGCCCATGCGGGCCGCGCGGAGACGGACGGGCCGGCCGTGCTGGAGCCCACGGCGGTCGGGGAGGCCACCGGGCTGGGCGGCGGAGTCGGCGAGGAGGCGCTGCCCACAGCGTCGACCGGGTCGACCAGCCGGCCCACTCCGTCGCGGTCGAGGTTCGCGAAGCCCCACTCGATGAGCTTGGCGGCCGCCTGGTCGGTCGGCTCGGCGATGCGCAGCAGCGTGACGACGACGAGCCGGCCGCCGCGCTCGGCCGCTCCGACGAAGGTCCGGCCGGCGCCGGTCGTGTAGCCGGTCTTGACCCCGATCACCCCGGGGTAGCCGAGGGTGAGCAGGCGGTTCTGGCTCTGGATCTGGTAGGACGTCCGCTTCGCCGTCGCCGGGCTCGGGCTGGCGCCGGGGAACGATGCGCGCCGCAGGGCGGCGTACCGCCGGAAGTCGGGGCGGGCCAGGCCGGCGCGCGCGACCAGCGTCAGGTCGTACGCCGAGGAGAGCTGGCCCGGTGCGTCCAGACCGCTGGTGTTGACAACGGTCGTGTCGAGGGCCTGCAGCCGTCGCGCCTGCTCGTTCATCGCCGCGACCGTGGCCGCCGGCCCCCCGGCCAGATGGGCGAGCGCACTGGCCGCGTCGTTCCCCGAGGGCAGGAAGAGCCCGGTGAACAGCTGGTCGACCGTGTACGACGACCCCGGGACGAGGCCCGCCCGGGAGCCCTCGGCCCGGGCGTCGGCGTCGACGGCGACGTAGGTGGCGGTCGGGTCGAGCCGTGGGAGCAGGGTCAGTGCGGTGAGGATCTTCAAGGTGCTGGCCGGCGCTCGGCGGGCATGCGCGTTCTTGGCCGCCAGCACCCGGCCGGTGACCCCGTCGGCGACGACCCAGGCGTCCGCGGCCACGGCGGGCAGCGGGGTCGCGCCGGCGCCGACGACCACCCCGGGGCCGCCGAGAGCCCGGCCGCCCAGGACGGGCGGGAACGGCTCCGTGGGCCACTCGGCGGAGGCCGGCCCCGCCCCGAGGAGGACCACCCCGGCCACTAGGGCGAGGGGGACGGCGAGGGGGGCGAGGCGGCGCATGGCAGGGCCAGGCTAACCCGGCGCGTCTCCTGCGGTCAGATCCGCCGGAAGAGCAGCGCCCGCTTGACCTCCTGGATCGCCTTGGTCACCTCGATGCCGCGCGGGCAGGCCTCGGTGCAGTTGAAGGT
>DAIRVJ010000123.1:0-6810 GCA_036802895.1 Candidatus Nanopelagicales bacterium | reverse complement strand
CTCAGCGGGGGGTGACCACCCCGGTCGCCAGGAGGACGACGATCAGCAGACCGAGCCCGAGGCGGTACACGACGAACGGCAGGAACGAGCGGGTGGCCACGTACCGGATCAGCCAGGCGATCACCGTGTAGCCCAGGGCGAAGGCGATCACCGTCGCGACGATCGTCGGCCCCCAGGCGACCTGGCCCCCGTCGCCGATCTTCAGCGCCTCGAAGAAGCCGGACGCCAGCACGGCGGGGATCGCCAGCAGGAACGCGTACCGCGTCGCCGCCTCGCGCGTGTAGTTGAGGAAGAGCCCAGCCGAGATGGTCGCCCCCGAGCGAGACACCCCCGGGACGAGCGCGCAGGCCTGGGCCAGCCCGAACACGACCCCGTCGCGGATCCCCAGGGCGCGCAGGTCCTTCGCGCGGGTGCCGGCCCGGTCGGCCGCCCACAGGAGCAGCCCCACGCCGATGAGCGTCGCGGCGATGAGCCGCAGGTCCCGAGCCACGGTCTCGATCTGGTCGCGGAACACGAACCCCAGCAGGCCGATCGGCAGCGTGCCGAGGATCACGTACCAGCCCATCCGGGCGTCCAGGGTGCCGCGCAGCTGGGGCCGGACCAGCGAGCGGGCCCAGGTCGAGACGATCCGCCAGATGTCGTGCCGGAAGTACAGCAGGACGGCGGACTCGGTGCCGATCTGGGTGACGGCGGTGAAGGCGGCACCGGGGTCCTCCCAACCGACGAGCCGGGACACGATGAGGATGTGCGCCGTGGAGGAGATCGGCAGGAACTCGGTCAGCCCTTGGACGACGCCGAGGACGACCGCCTCGAACCAGCCGATCACTCCGCCAGCCCGGCCCGCTCGACCGCGTCAACGACGGTGCGCAGCGTGCCCAGCCGGTCCTGCAGCGACCCGGCGTACGTCGCCACGGTCAACGTGGTGACGCCGGCCTCCGCGTAGGCCGGCAGCCGGTCGGCGATGCGCTCGGCCGGACCGATGAGCGACGTCCGGTCGATGAACTCGAACGGCACCGCGGCGGCAGCACCGCCGTAGTCGCGGGCGAGGTACTTGTCCTGCACCTCGGCGGCCGCCTCCGCATAGCCCATCCGGGCCGCCATCTGGTTGTAGAAGTTCTTCTCCCGGCTGCCCATGCCGCCGATGTAGAGCGCCGAGTACCCGCGGACCGGGGCCGCGCACGCCTCCAGGTCGTCGCCGACCACGACGGGGACCGTCGGGACGATGTCGAACCCCGTGAGGTCGCGCCCGGCCTTCTCCCGACCGGCCCGGAGGTGGCTCAACGAGTCGGGGGCGTGCTCGGGGGCGAAGAAGATGGCCAGCCAGCCGTCGGCGATCTCCCCGGCCAGCTCGAGGTTCTTGGGACCGACGGCGGCGAGGTACACCGGGATGTGCTCGCGCGCCGGGTGCACGGTCAGCTTGAGCGCCTTGCCCGGGCCGTCGGGCAGCGGCAGCGTGAAGAACTCGCCCTCGTGGCGGACCGTCTCGCGGCGCAGCGCCATCCGGACGATCTCGACGTACTCGCGGGTCCGGGCCAGCGGCTTGTCGAAGCGGACGCCGTGCCAGCCCTCGGACACCTGCGGCCCGGAGACGCCCAGCCCCAGCCGGAACCGACCGCCGGACAGGGTGTCCAGGGTGGCGGCGGTCATCGCCGTGAGCGCAGGCGTGCGCCCAGGGATCTGGAAGATGGCCGACCCGACATCGATCCGCTCGGTCTGCGCCGCCACCCAGGCGAGCACGGTGGCGGCGTCGGAGCCGTAGGCCTCGGCGGCCCAGACGACGGAGTAGCCCAGCCGGTCGGCCTCCCTGGCCAGCTCGAGGTTCTCGGCGTCGTTGCCTGCGCCCCAGTAGCCGAGGTTGAGCCCGAGCTTCATCAGTGCTCCCGTCGTCCGTGCTCCCGTCGTCCGTGTCCTTTCGGACTCTACCGAGACGACGGTCACTACCCTCAGGCGGCATGGAGCGACGACGGCTCGGCAACAGCGGCCTGATGGTGTCCCGTCTGGGCCTGGGCACGATGACCTGGGGCCGGGACACCGACGAGCACGAGGCGCGGGACCAGCTGGGCGCGTTCGTCGAGGCCGGTGGCACGCTCGTCGACACGGCGGTCCTCTACGGCGCCGGGGCGTCGGAGGAGGTGCTGGGCCGGCTGCTCGGCGACGTCGTGCCGCGTGACGACGTGGTCGTGGCGACGAAGGCCGGGATCACGTTCCCCGACGGCGTGCGCACCGTCGACACCTCGCGGCGCGCCCTGCTGCGGGATCTCGAGGGCTCGCTGCGGCGGCTCGGCACCGACCACGTGGACCTGTGGCAGATGCACACCTGGTCCTCGGCCGTACCCCTGGAGGAGACGTTGGCCGCGGTCGACGACGCCGTCCACTCGGGCAAGGTGCGCTACGCGGGCCTCTCCAACTACGCGGGCTGGCAGACCGGCCGGGCGGCCGCCTGGCAGCTCGCCTGGCCGAACCGGGTCCCGCTGGCCTCGACGCAGGTCGAGTACTCGCTGCTGCAGCGCGGCGTCGAGCGGGAGGTGGTCCCCGCCGCCCGGGCGCTCGGCCTCGGTCTGCTGCCCTGGTCGCCGCTCGGTCGGGGCGTGCTCACCGGCAAGTACCGCACCGGGACGCCGGCCGACTCCCGCGCGGCCTCGCCGCACTTCACCCGGTTCGTCGAGCCCTACCTCACCGCGGACGCGCAGCGGATCGTCACGGCGGTGGCGACCGCTGCCGACGGGCTGGGCCTGGCCCCGATCGACGTCGCGCTCGCCTGGGTGCGCGACCGACCGGGAGTCGTGGCCCCGATCGTGGGCGCCCGGACGGCCGCCCAGCTGCGCGGCGCGCTGGTGTCGGAGGAGATCGTGCTGCCCGACGCGATCCGACAGGCGTTGGACGAGGTGTCCGAGCCGCCCGCCGGGTACCCCGAACGCGGCCCGGACCAGCCCTGACCGCGCCCGCGGCCGGCGGGCCGGTGCTGGCGCTGCTCGAGCGGGCCGCCGAGGACGGCCACACCGTGCTGCCGGTCGCCGTGCTGCTCGCCGCCGCGTCCGAGCGCGACCTCACCGCCGCCGTGGAGTCAGGGGCGGTCGTCGTCCACGCTGGCCTGGTGGCGTTGGACGAGCTGGCGACGGCCGAGGAGGCGGTCGCGGACGAGCTGCTCGGGCTCGCCGCCGAGGGCCGGCTGGCCGTCGTGCTGGGCCGGGTGCCCGACGGCGCCGCCGCCCACGTCATCGCCGACGCGCACCGCCGGGGGCTGGTCGAGCTGGCCGCCGACCTGCAGCGGGTCCCCGAGGGCCACCCGGTGGTGCTCGCGGGAGACCCGGACGCCCTGCCCGGACCGCAGCCGGGCGCGGTGCTGCTCGACCTCGTCGGCGCGGGCGTGGTCCCCGTCCGCGACCTGCGGGACGACGGCGGCGACGGCGACCTGCTGGCCCGGTTCGCCTCGGCCGTCCGACGGGGCGAGCTGCCGCCGCCGGACCCGGCCGACCGGTCGGTGGCGGCGGTCCCCTGCCCGGACGCCGAGACGGTTGTCGTGCGGGCTCGCCAGCTGGTCACCGACTCGATCCCGCGCACGTTCGGGCTGGGCCCGGCCGACGTGCTGGTGCTCAGCCCGCTGGCCCGCGGCGTCGCGGGTGTCGACGGCCTCGCCGCCGCCCTGCGCGACACGGGGGCCACCGTCTCCACCGTCCACGGCGCGGCCGGCCGCCGGGCCGAGGCGGTGGTCGCCTGCTTCCCCGGGGAGGCGGCCGGCGTGCTCACGCGGGCGCTGGTCTACGAGTGCGCCAGGACGGCGGGTCGCCACCTGTCCGTGGTGACGTCCGCAGGCGACGACCTGGCCCACGCGGTCGCGCGCGTGCCGGCCCGGCGCAGACGCACCTCGCTGCCCCAGCGGCTCGCCGAGGGCTAGCGGGGCGACCCCGCCGCTCAGGGGGCGGTGGGGAAGGCGCCGAAGACCGCCCAGCCCCGGTCGGGGAAGCCGGCGGCGTCGGCGACCCGCGCGGAGGCCAGGTTCGCCGGGTCGTGCAGGTAGGTGGGCACGGCGCCGAGAGCGAGCACGCGGCGGGCCGCCTGCGCGACCAGTCTTCGGGCGAGTCCGCGTCCGCGGGCGGCCTCGGCGGTGCCGACGGAGATCTCCCAGCTCGCCGGCCCGTGCCGCTTCAGGCCGAGACCGGCGACGTACCCCGCGTCGCCGTCGAGCACGACGAGCACCTGCCCGCCGAACGGCCGCAGCCAGTCCGGCACGGCCGGGTCGTCGGCGGGGAGCCACCGGCCGACGTCCGGTAGCGGCGTCGGGTCGGTGGTCCACCGGAAGACCCCCTGGTACACCCCGAGGTCGGGCCGGCCCAGGGTCGCCGGGAGGACGGCGCTCAGCTCGTCGACCTCCCATCGCCTCCCCACCAGGGCCGCGGACGCCGCGGGCGGTACCCCGACCACGCCGGCGCCGCGCTCGTCGGCGACGCCGGTCACCGGGTGGACGGCACCGTCCCAGCCGGGTTCGGCGTTGCGCGGGTTGCCCACGACGGTGAGCCCGTCGGAGGGCGGTGGCCAGCGGCCGACCCAGGCGAGCAGGTGCTCGACCAGCCGGGGCGGGGCGACGACGGGCTCGGTCCTCACGGCGGGGCTAGAGCTCCTCGTCGTCCTCGTCGTCGTACACGACGAGGCTCATCGGGACGACCTCGTCGTGGGCGTCGTACAAGGCCTCCTCGTAGCCCGCGAAGGCGTCGGCCAGGTGGTCGAACGCCGCGTACACGGTCGGGTCGGCCTCGCCCGCGCGACGCTCCACCGCTGCCAGGTGGTGCTGGAGGGCGTCGACGAGCGCGGCCAGTCGGGCGCGGACGTCCTCCTCGGCGGTCATGGCTGCGACGCTACCGCCGGTTTGGCACCATGGTCGGTCATGGCCGAGTACGAGGTGCGCGAGCTGCTGCTGCCGCGGGGCACCAGCCGCAGCGCGGCTCGCCAGCTGCTGACCGACCACGCCGAGTACGGCGGGTGGGAGCTGGCCCGCCTCCTGCTGTACCCGGACGGTCGCCGACGGGTGTGGTTGCGCCGTCGGATCATCCGGGTGGTCCGGACCGCCTGAGCTCGAGCTCGGCGGCCAGCCGGTCCCTCTCCTCCTTGGGCAGCAGGTCCCAACGGACGTCGTTCAGGGCACCTTCGAGGGCGTAGAGCAGGTTCTTCGTCGCCCAGCCCGGGAACCGCTGGTCCACCCTCAGGTAGGCCTCCACCGAGCCGAGCCGTTCCAGCGCCTCGTAGGAGTCGACGCCGACGGCGCGCAGCCGTTCGGCGGACTTCGGGCCGAGGTTCAGCAGCCGCTCGACGTCAGCCACCCGACCCCCTCCGCGCCTTCACGCCAGGTCGAGGAACCGGTCGAGCACGCGGGTCCCGAACTGCAGGGCGTCGACCGGCACCCGCTCGTCGACGCCGTGGAACAGCGCGGCGAAGTTCAGCGTCGGTGGCAGCCGCAGCGGGGCAAAGCCCAGGCAGGGGATGCCGAGGCGGGAGAAGGCCTTGGCGTCGGTGCCGCCGGAGAGCATGTACGGGATCGCCCGAGCAGCCGGGTCCTCGGCGACCAGCGAGGCGCCGATCGCGTCAGCCAGCCGCCCGGAGAAGTCCGTCTCGAGAGCGATGTCGTGCACGACGAACTCGCGCTGGACGTCCGGGCCGAGCAGCCCGTCGACCTCGGCGAGGAACTCGTCCTCGAAGCCAGGCAGGAACCGTCCGTCGACGGACGCCGTGGCCTCCCCCGGGATCACGTTCACCTTGTACCCGGCGTCGAGCATCGTGGGGTTGGCCGAGTTCCTCAGCGTGGCCCCGATGAGGATCGCGATCGGGCCCAGCTTGGCCACGACGGCGTCCAGGTCGTCCGGGTCGAGCTCGATGCCCAGGGCCTGCGACACCTCCTCGAGGAACCGCTGCACCGTCTTGGTCACCCGCACCGGGAACGTGTGCCGCCCCACCCGGGCCACGGCCTCGCACAGTGCGGTCACCGCGTTGTCGTCGTTCAGCATCGACCCGTGCCCGGCCCGGCCCCGGGCGGTCAGCCGCATCCAGGCCAGCCCCTTCTCCGCCGTCTCGATGAGGTACAGCCTCAGGTCGTCGCTGACGGTGAAGCTGAAGCCACCGACCTCGCCGATGCCCTCGGAGACACCCGCGAACAGGTCGGCGTGCGTCTCCACCAACCGGTGGGCCCCGGACCGACCGCCGGCCTCCTCGTCGGCCAGGAACGCCAGGACGACGTCACGCGGCGGCCGCCGTCCCTCGCGCAGGCGCTGGCGGACGACGGCGAGCACCATCGCATCCATGTCCTTCATGTCGACCGCCCCGCGGCCCCAGACGCAGCCGTCGGCGACGTCGCCGGAGAACGGATGGACGGTCCAGGCGGCCGGGTCGGCGGGCACGACGTCCAGGTGGCCGTGGATCAGCAGGGCGTCCCGCGCGGGTTCGGTGCCCTCGATCCGGACGACGACGTTGGCCCGGCGTGGCCCGGTCTCGACGATCTGCGGATCGAGGCCGACCTCGGCCAGCTTCTCGGCGACGTACTCGGCGGCCTCGCGCTCGCCCGGCCCGGAGCCGTCCCCGTGGTTGGTGGAGTCGATCCGGATCAGCTCGCGGCACAGGTCGACGACCTCGTCGGCGGCCGTCGGCGGGGCGGGGGCGGTGGTCACCCCTGCATCCTGCCCCGAGGGCGCCCCCTCGAACAGGTATCCTGCCGACCGTGCCGGTGCGAGCCGGTCCGGTCCGAGTGGCGGAATGGCAGACGCGCTAGCTTGAGGTGCTAGTGCCCTTTAACGGGCGTGGGGGTTCAAGTCCCCCCTCGGACAC
>DAIRVJ010000122.1:0-6946 GCA_036802895.1 Candidatus Nanopelagicales bacterium | reverse complement strand
TCAGGCCCGCCTACCTCGCCTGGTCAACAACGGCCACCCGCTCGGGTTCGGGGTGCTCGGTGAACACCCAGCGGCGGTAGGACCAGAACCGGAACAGGGTGCCCAGGGCGAGGCCGACCACGTTGGCCGACACGTTGTCCGCCAGCGGCGAGCGCAGACCGAGGAGGTAGTGGGACACCCAGAGGCAGCCCACCGCGATGGCCATGCCGACGCCGTTGAGGACGAAGAACAGCAGGTACTCGCGGGCGTACCCGGTGCGGGCGCGGTGCCGGAAGGTCCAGAACCGGTTGCCCGCGTACGCGACGACCGTGGCCACCGCCACCGACAGGGCCTTCGCGGTGAGCGGCTTCTCGTACAGCGGACCCTCGCCGCCGGCGAAGCGCAGCAGGTTGAACAGACCGACGTCGACGACCAGGGCCACCAGACCCACGACCCCGAACTTGGCCGCCTCGTGGATGAGCCGGACGAGCCGGGAGCGGACGGCTCCGGCCAGACGGAAGCCGCTGCCGGCCGGATGGGGGCTCACCCGACCAGGGTAGGTGGCCCGTGCGACGATGACGAAACGGCCAGCGCGTCGCAGCGGAGGAGGGGGACGTGGACGTCCGGTTGAGCGAGGAGCACGAGGCGCTGCGGCGGACCGTGGAGGCGTTCGCCCACGACATCGTCGCACCCGCCATCCCCGCGCTGTACGCCAGCGGCACCTTCCCGGTCGACATCGTCCGGCAGATGGGCCGGATGGGGCTGTTCGGGCTGCCGTTCCCCGAGGAGTACGGCGGCATGGGCGGCGACTACTTCGCCCTGTGCCTGGCGATCGAGGAGCTCGCCCGGGTGGACTCCTCCGTCGCCATCACGCTCGAGGCGGCCGTGTCGCTCGGAGCGATGCCGATCTACCGGTTCGGCTCCGAGGAGCAGCGGCGCACCTGGCTCCCGCGGCTCGCCTCGGGGGAGCTGCTCGGCGCGTTCGGCCTCACCGAGCCCGGTGGCGGCTCCGACGCCGGGGCCACCCTGACGACCGCCGTCCAGGACGGCGACCAGTGGGTGATCAACGGGTCCAAGGCGTTCATCACCAACTCGGGCACCGAGCTGACCGGGTTCGTCACCGTCACCGCGGTCACGGGCGCGGAGCCGGGTGGGCATAAGGAGATCTCGACGATCCTGGTGCCGTCCGGCACCCCAGGGCTCCGGGTGGGGCCCGGCTACGACAAGGTCGGCTGGCGCTGCTCGGACACCCACGAGCTGTCCTTCACCGACGTGCGGGTGCCCCTGGCCAACCTGGTCGGAGAGCGGGGGCGGGGGTACGCGCAGTTCCTGCAGATCCTCGACGAGGGACGGATCGCCATCGCGGCCCTGTCGGTCGGGCTGGCCCAGGGCTGCGTGGACGAGTCGGTGCGCTACGCCACCACGCGCGAGGCCTTCGGTCGCCCCATCGGAGGCCACCAGGCGGTGGCGTTCCAGGTGGCCGACCTCGAGGTGCGGGCGCACACCGCCCGGCTGGCGTACTACGACGCCGCGGCCCGGATGCTGCGCGGCGAGCCGTTCAAGCGGCAGGCGGCGATCGCCAAGCTGTACGCCTCGGAGGCGGCCATGGACAACGCCCGGCACGCCACCCAGATCCACGGCGGCTACGGCTTCGTCAACGACCACGCCGTCGGCCGGTTCTACCGTGACGCGAAGGTGCTCGAGATCGGGGAGGGCACGTCCGAGGTGCAGCGCATGCTGATCGCCCGGGACCTCGGGCTCTGACCACGCCGTCGGCCCGGGCTAGGCTCCCCGCCGTGGACGCCACGGCCCCCGGCCCCGCCGACTTCCCCGTCGTGGGCATGGTCGGCGGTGGCCAGCTGGCCCGGATGACCCACCAGGCCGCGATCGCGCTCGGCGTGCGCTTCCGGCTGCTCGCCGACTCCCCGACCGACTCCGCCGCCCAGGTCGTGCGAGACGTCGTGGTCGGCGACCACCGGGACCTCTCGGTGCTGCGGGCCTTCGCCGCGGGCTGCGACGTGCTGACGTTCGACCACGAGCACGTTCCCACCGCGCACCTCGAGGCGCTGGAGGCCGACGGCGTGGTCGTCCGGCCCGGGGTGTCGGCGCTCGTGCACGCCCAGGACAAGGCGACGATGCGTGAACACCTGGGCAAGGTCGGCGTCCCGGTCCCGGACTGGGGCCGCGCGTACACGGCGGCCGACGTCGCCGACTTCGCCCGCGCCGCCGGAGGGCCGGTGGTCGTGAAGACGACCCGGGGCGGGTACGACGGCCGGGGCGTGCGGGTCGTGCACGGACCGGACGAGGTCGAGGACTGGCTGGGCGCCGGCGTCGAGCTGATGGTCGAGGAGCTGGTGCCGTTCACCCGCGAGCTCGCCGTCCTGGTGGCCCGCTCGCCCAGCGGCCAGGCGGTGGTGTACCCGGTCGTCGAGTCGGTGCAGGTCGACGGCGTCTGCCGGGAGGTGTACGCGCCGGCCCCCGGCCTCGCCGAGGACCACGCCCTGGCCGCCCAGGTCGCCGCACTGCGGATCGCCCAGGCGCTGGAGGTCACCGGGGTGATGGCCGTCGAGCTGTTCGACACGCCCGAGGGGGTCCTGGTCAACGAGCTGGCCATGCGGCCGCACAACACCGGCCACTGGACGATCGACGGGTCGGTGACCAGCCAGTTCGAGCAGCACCTGCGGGCCGTCCTGGACCTCCCGCTCGGGTCGCCGTCGGCGCTCGCACCGCACACGGTGATGGTCAACGTCCTGGGTGGCGACCTGCCCGACCTCTACCCGGGGTTCCTGCACTGCCTGGCCCGCGACCCGGGCCTGCACGTCCACGTGTACGGCAAGTCCGCCCGGCCCGGTCGCAAGCTGGGTCACGTGACGGTCGTCGGATCCGACCTGGCCGACCTGCAGGAGCGGGCCCGTCACGCCGCCGCCTATCTCAGGGGAGACATCGATGGGTGAGCGGCCGCTGGTCGGCGTGGTCATGGGCTCGGACTCCGACTGGCCGGTCATGCAGGCGGCTGTCGAGGCGTTGGCCGAGTTCGGGGTGCCGTACGAGGTCGACGTCGTCTCCGCGCACCGGATGCCACGGGAGATGGTCGAGTACGGGTCGACGGCGGAGCAGCGCGGCCTGCGGGTGATCATCGCCGGCGCGGGGGGCGCCGCGCACCTGCCGGGCATGCTCGCGTCGGTGACCCCGCTGCCGGTCGTCGGCGTCCCGGTGCCGCTGCCGCACCTGGGTGGGCTGGACTCGCTGCTCTCGATCGTGCAGATGCCGGCCGGCGTCCCGGTGGCCACCGTGGCCGTGGGGGCGGCCCGCAACGCCGGGCTGCTGGCCGTGCGGATCCTGGCGACCGGTGACGAGGCGCTGCGCGCGCAGATGGCGGCCTTCCTGGAGGCGCTGAACGCCGAGGCCCGGGCCAAGGGCGACGCGCTTCGGCGGGCTACCAGCCCAGCAGCCGAGGACCCTCGATAGCCGGGCAGCGGTCCATCACGACGGCCAGCCCAGCGACCTGCGCCCGCTCGGCGGCAGACTCGTCGACCACCCCCAGCTGCATCCACACGGCGCCCGCGCCGACCGCGATCGCCTCGTCGACCACCCCGCCGACCAGCCTCGAGTTGACGAACAGGTCGACGACGTCGACGACGAACGGGATGTCGCTCAGGGTGGGGTAGCCCGGCTCGCCGTGCACGGTCTCGGCCCTCGGGTGGACGGGCACGATCCGCTTGCCGTGGCGCTGCAGGGTGGCGGCGACTCCCCAGGCCGCTCGGCTGGGGTTGTCGGCCAGCCCGACGACAGCCCAGGTGGTCGTCTCGGTCAGCAGCCGACGGATCACCGCGGGGTCGGCGAAGGCCGGTCCATCGGCCGGGGAAGCGGGGGTCACGAGGGTCGTCCGAGGGCGCGGTACGTCCAGCCGGCCGCCCGCCAGCGCTCCGCGTCGAGGGCGTTGCGGCCGTCGACGATCCGGCGGGCGCCGACCAGCGCGCCGATGGCGTCCGGGTCGAGCGCGCGGAACTCGGCCCACTCGGTCAGGTGCAGCACGAGGTCGGCGCCCTCGACCGCCGAGGTCACCGAGTCGCGGTAGTCGAGCAGCGGGTAGCGCCTGCGGGCGTTGCCCATCGCCTTCGGGTCGTAGACCCGGACCGCCGCGCCCTCCTCGTGGATGGCCACGGCCACCTCCAGCGCGGGGGAGTCCCGGATGTCGTCGGAGTCCGGCTTGAACGCGGCGCCCAGGACGGCGACCGTGCGTCCGGCCACGCTGCCGCCGAGCTCCTCACGGGCCAGGTCGACGGTGCGGGCCCGGCGACGCTGGTTGATCGCATCGACCTCGCGGAGGAAGGTCAGCGCCTGGTCGACGCCGAGCTCGCCGGCCCTGGCCATGAAGGCACGGATGTCCTTGGGCAGGCAGCCGCCGCCGAAGCCCAGGCCGGGCTTGAGGAACTGGTTGCCGATGCGAGGGTCCATCCCGAGGGCCGCGGAGAGCACGGTCACGTCGGCACCGGTCGCCTCGCAGAGCTCGGCCATGGCGTTGATGAACGAGATCTTGGTGGCCAGGAAGGAGTTGGCCGCCACCTTGACCAGCTCCGAGGTGGGCAGGTCACCGACGACGACGGGGGCTCCCGCGTCGATGAGCGGCGCGTACACAGCCCGGAGGGTGGCCTCGGCCTCTGCCGACGAGACCCCGAAGACGATCCGGTCGGGGTGCAGGGAGTCGTGGACGGCGTAGCCCTCGCGCAGGAACTCGGGGTTCCACGCCAGCTCGACCGACGCGCCCGCCGGCGAGCGGTCGCGCAGGCGCCGCGCCAGTCGCTGGGCGGTGCCGACGGGAACGGTGGACTTGCCGACGACGAGGGCGGGGCGGGCGAGGTGTGGGGCCAGTTCGTCGACCGCCTCGTCGACCTGCCGCAGGTCGGCGGCGTAGCTACCGGCGCGCTGCGGCGTCCCCACGCACAGGAAGTGGACGTCGCCGAACGCGGCGACCTCGGCCGGGTCGGTGGTGAACCGCAGGCGGCCCGAGGCGAGGGCGCGTCGCAGCAGGTCCTCGAGCCCTGGCTCGTACATCGGGACGCGGCCCTCGGCGAGGGCCGAGACCCGCTCGGCGTCGACGTCCATACCCAGGACCTGGTGCCCGAGCTCGGCCATGGCGGCGGCGTGGGTGGTCCCGAGGTAACCGGTCCCGACGACCGTGATCCGGTGGGTCACCCGGCGAGCCTAGCGACGGCCCCTGTGCCGACCCGCGCTGACTCAGCCGTACCCTCGGGTCAGAGGCTGCGTCAGCCCCGACTGCGGGAGGAGCCACCCGTGACCGCCCAGTTCCGTCTCACCGAGGAGCAGGAGATGCTGCGCGCGTCGGTGCGCGCGCTCGCCGAGGACAAGATCGTCCCGAGGGCGGCGGAGATCGACGAGTCGGGCGAGTTCCCGTGGGACGTGCACCAGGCCCTGGTGGCCTCGGACTTCCACGCGGTGCACGTGCCCGAGGCCTACGGGGGCGCGGGTGCCGACGCGGTCTCGGTCTGCCTGGTCATCGAGGAGGTCGCCCGCGCCTGCGCCTCGTCGTCGCTCATCCCGGCCGTGAACAAGCTCGGCACGATGGGGATGATCCTCGCGGGGTCGGAGGACCTCAAGCACCGGTACCTGCCGCTCGTGGCCAGCGGCGAGGCGATGTTCTCCTACGCCCTGTCGGAGCCGGAGGCCGGCTCGGACGCCGCGGCCATGCGCACCCGGGCGGTGCCGGACGCCGACGGCTGGGTGCTCGACGGCGTCAAGCGCTGGATCACCAACGCCGGGGTCTCCCGCTACTACACCGTGATGGCCGTCACCGACCCCGACGCGGGGGCCAACGGGATCTCGGCCTTCGTCGTGCACGCGGACGACGAGGGCTTCACCCTCGGCGCCCCGGAGAAGAAGCTGGGGATCAAGGGGTCACCCACCCGCGAGCTGTACTTCGACCGGGTGCGGCTGCCGGGTGACCGGATCATCGGGGCACCCGGCACCGGCTTCAAGACCGCGTTGCGGACCCTCGACCACACCCGCCCGACCATCGCGGCGCAGGCCGTCGGGATCGCGCAGGGCGCGCTCGACTACGCCACCGGGTACGTGAAGGAGCGCAAGCAGTTCGGCCGGGCGATCGCCGAGTTCCAGGGGCTGCAGTTCATGCTCGCCGACATGGCCATGAAGCTGGAGGCCGCCCGACAGCTCACCTACGCTGCGGCGGCCCGGACGGAGGCGGGGGACGCCGACGCCACCTTCTTCGCGGCGGCGGCGAAGTGCTTTGCCTCGGACGCCGCGATGGAGATCACCACCGACGCGGTCCAGCTGCTCGGTGGGTACGGGTACACCAAGGACTACCCGGTCGAGCGGATGATGCGCGACGCCAAGATCACCCAGATCTACGAGGGCACGAACCAGATCCAGCGGCTCGTGCTCGCCCGTCAGGTGCTGCGCGCCCGCTGATCCCGACCCGTACGCTGCCGGGCATGCCGCAACGCCCGGACCCCCGTCCGATCTCGGCCTCGCGCACCACGCTGTCCCGGATCATGACGAACGCCGACACCAACCTGCTCGGCGCGGTGCACGGCGGCGCGATCATGAAGTTCGCCGACGACGTCGCCGGCGCGGTGGCCGCCCGGCACTCGGGCGGACCGGCGGTCACCGTGGCCATGGACGAGATGGTGTTCCTCGTGCCCGTGCGGGTCGGCGACCTGGTGCACGCGATCGCCCAGGTCAACTGGACCGGGACGTCCTCCATGGAGGTGGGGGTCCGGGTGGTCGCCGAGCGGTGGGACGAGGCCGGTGTGCCGCCGACCCAGGTCGCCACCGCCTACCTGGTGTTCGTCGGCGTGGACGCGGACGGGGAGCCGAGGCTGGTCCCGACCGTGCTGCCGGAGACCGACGAGGACCGGCGCCGCTGGCGCGAGGCCGAGATCAGGCGCACCCACCGGCTGGCCCGCCGGGAGGCGATCCTCCGCTCCCG
>DAIRVJ010000121.1:0-7053 GCA_036802895.1 Candidatus Nanopelagicales bacterium | reverse complement strand
GCGAGTCGCGGGTGCTCGTGCCGGTCGACGTCCAGGCCCTGGTCGTGCCGCCCGGCGGCGAGCCGGTCGTCGCGCTGCCCGGCCCGCTCACCCCAGGCTTCGAGACCGACCCCACCGTGGTCGACGGCCCGCCGCCGCACGCGCCGGGGACGCCGCGCCCGCCCGGGGTGCACCTGCAGTGGGCCCTGCCCGACGCGCTGCTGCGCGGCCGGCTGCAGGACCCGCGCGGGCGCGGCGGCGGCGGCCTCGACCTGCCCCCGCTCGCCGACCGCTGGGCGGTGCTGCGTCTGCTCGCGGCGGCCCAGGGCCGCCAGGTGCACGTGCGCGGCTGGCTGCTCGACTCCGCCGCCGGGGTGGTCCGCGACCTGGCCGGCGGCGCGTCCGGCCCCCCGCTGCCGCTGCCGCCGGCCCGGGTGCTGGCCCCGGCCGAGCTCACCGGGACCGCGGGCGGCTCGCTCACCTGGACCGGGGCGTACGACGCCTCGTTCGGTCGGTTCGCCTGGCACGACCCGCTGGACGACCTGGACGCGGACGCCACGCTCGGCGGCGCGCTGCCCGGTGGGCCGGCCGCCGCCGCCGCGACCTACCTCGTCGTCGGCTGGTGGTCCGCCCCCGACCTCGACCCGCTGGACGGCGTGCGGACCGCAGGCGGCCTGGCCGAGACGACCAAGGAGCTGCGCTGGCGGATCGCGGACGGCGGCGGTGCCGAGCACACCGACCGGCAGGGGCCGCTGCAGCGGCTGGCCGACCTGGGGGTGACCGTCGGCGAGCGGCTGCAGATCGGCACCCTCGCCTTCGCCCAACGGGACCGCGCGCTGGGGGAGGTCGACCTGGCCCGCCCGGCCTACCAGGCCTCCACCGTGGCGGCGTTCCAGTCGGTCGGCGCGCTCAGCTTCGCGCGCGAGTCCGCGCGCTGGGTCGGCGGCCGCGGGGTCGGGGTCGAGGCATCGACGCTGCTGCACGGCGCGGTGGTCTCGGTGCCGATCCCGTCGGCGGGCGGGGGGCTCACCACCGACCTGCGGCCGGGGAGAGACGCGGTGGCGCTCAGCCTGGGCGACTCCGTCGACGACCTGGTCGCCGCGGGGATCGGCTCGCGGCTGCCCGCCGACGATGCCGACGGCCGGCGGGCCCTGGAGCGGCTGCTGTCGGCCTTCTCGGCCGGGCTGCTCAGCCGGCTGGCCGACCCCGACGGGATGGTCGAGGTCGACGAGCGCGAGCACGCCGCCGGCTTTGCCAGCGTCGACCCGGGCGAGCCGCCGCTGGTCGACCGCGTGCTCACCGGGCGGGCCGCCGTCCCGCCGCGTCCCGCCCGTCCTCAGGCCAGCTCGGGCGTGGCCGAGCCGTTGCTGGTGTTCATCGCCGAGGCGCCGCGCGCCTACGGCCTGCTGCAGGAGGAGCCGAGCACCACGACGGTGGCCCGCGCCGTCGCGCTGGAGCGGTCGGTGGGGATCACCCCGGCTCCGACCGCCCGGGCCGCAGCGCCCACCACCACCGCTCCACGGCCGGCGACCCAGCCGGGGGAGCAGCTGGTGGAACGCCCGGCGCCCCGCCGGTACGTCCCGATCGACCCGGTCGTCGGCCTCCTCGGCGCCGGCCGCGGGCTGCGGCACGGCGGCGACGGCCGGGCCGACCAGGACGAGCGGCTGGCCTGCCGCCGGGCGTCCCAGGTGGTGCAGGGCTACGCCGGGCTGGTCTCGGGCGCGGACGTGCTCCCGGCGCTCGGCAGCGGCGCGCTGCCCGTGGAGACGCTGCAGCTGGCCCGGGAGGCACTGCTGCTGTCGCCGCACCTGCTCGACTGGCTGACCGGCGTGGCCGTCTCGACCACCGGCGGTGCGGTCGACGCCGGCTCGGCCGGGCTGCGGCTCGGCGCGGAGCTGGCCCTGCGCTACGACCGGGGCGGGGCCTACCTCGGCAAGGCGTCCGCCGCGACGACGCTGGCCCGCGGCGACGCCGACGCCGTCCGCGCGCAGACCCGCGAGCTGCTGCGCCGGCACTCCCTGCTCGACGGTGTCGAGCCGGACCTGGTGGGGCTGACGTCGTGGGCCCAGCCCTGGGTTCCGCTGTGGCTGGAGTGGGAGGCCGAGGTCTCGCCGGCCGACGACCTGACCGGCTGGCGGCTCGGCCCGGTCGACCTGGAGCCGACGGAGGCCGGACCGCCGCTAGAGCAGCCGCCCGTGGTGGTCGCCGGTCGGGCGCCGCTGACCACCGCCCCGGGCACCGCGCTGGCCGGCGCCGTCGCCGACTGGCTGGTGAAGGAGCAGGCCCGGGACAAGCTGCAGCAGGGCGAGGCCGACGACGACACGACCCGCCGGATCGCCGCGCTCGGCGCCCAGGCCGGCGCGCTGGACCTGCTCGGCTGCTCGGTCGACGGCGTGCGCCAGGCGCTGCTCGGCCTGCCGGTGACCGCGCTGCGGGTCCGTCGGGACGCCGACGGCGCGGTCGTGCCGCCGACGCCGTCCGGTCCCCCCGAGCTGCTGGCCGCCGGGTCGGTGCGGCTCGCCCGGCTGCGCCTGGTCGACGCCTTCGGCCGGACGCTGGAACTGGACGGCGCCGGGGCCGTGGTCCCCACCCGCGCGGCCCTGCCCGACCGGCCCGGCGCGCTGGCCCGCCCACCGCGGCTCACCACGCCGGCCCGCTGCCTGGTCCGCTTCGTCGGCGCCGCCGCCACCGACCCGGCTGCCGCCGTCGACGCGATCGTCGACGAGGTCGAGCCGGACAAGCAGATCAGCCCGGTCGTCGGCTTCCTGCTGCCCGACCACGTCGACGAGTCGGTGGAGGTGTTCGGGTCAGCCGGTACCCCGCTCGGCGAGCTGAGCGTCGACGCCCGCGGCGGCGGGGTGCGCTGGGAGTGCGCACCGGGCCGTCCGCTGCCGGCCGACGCCGCCCCCGGCGAGGGGCTCACCCCCGATCAGGTCCCGCTCGGCCTGCTCGCGGCCGGGATGGTGGCCGCCGACGCGCAGGCGCGCGGCGGGGTCGCTGCGGAGGCGGTCGGGCCCACCGGGCCGAAGGAGTCCGCGCTGTCCGCGTTCCTGCGGGCGGTGGACACCACGCTGTGGACGGTCGACCCGGTCGCCGGGGCCGGCTCCTCCGGGCTGGCCTCGATCGTCGGCCGCCCGGTCGCCGTCGTCCGGCTCACCGTCGAGCTGGACGTCGCCGACGACCTCGACGACCTGACGATGACCACCGACCAGCGGGCCGAGCGGGCGTTCGCCTTCGCGGCGCTCGCCCGCGTGGGCGTGCCGGTGCGGCTCGGCGAGCTCACCCGCAGCGACGACGGCGTCCTCGGCTGGTTCGTCGACGACGACTACCGGCGCTGCCACGTCGTCGACAAGGTGGTGCGCGACGCGGCGCTGGAGGCCGGGCGGGGCAAGGGGTTCCTCGGTCCGTGGGGCGAGACGCCGGACCTGCCGAACCCCGACCCGATCGACCACCCCTACCTGTCGCTGGAGGACGAGCTGGTGCTGCACCCCGGCGTCCCGAGGCTGGTCACGCTGCTCATGCTGCCCGGGTCCGTCGCCACGGTGACCTGCGGCCTGGTGCCGCGGCAGTCGCTGCGACTGTCCCGGGCCTGGTTCGCCGCCGGGCTGGAGCGGATCTCCCCGTCGGTGCGGGTGGGGCCGGTGCTCATCGACCCGGGCGAGGTCCGGCTGCCGGCCGTGGCGGCGCTCGGCGAGAAGCAGGTGCTCACCTCGCGCGAGGGGCCGCTGTCCTGGCGCGACGACGCGATCCTCGCCGCCACCCAGGCCGCCCTGCTGCCGGACCGCGCGTCGGTGCTGCGCGAGGGCTGGATCCGGGTCGACCCGGCGGCGCGCAGCCCGCAGGGGGAGGCGACGACGTGAGCCGCTACGAGTGGCCGTCGGTTCCACGGTCCCGTCGTGGTCGGGCCGCGCAGCGCCGGGCGTTCAACCAGGGCAACGCCGCCGGCGCCGAGCAGGCGGCGCTGGACGAGGCCCGGCTGGCCCGGGCGACCGCGGACGCCGCAGCGGCCCCACCCCGGCCTCCCCGGGGCAGGGCGCGGGCGGCCGGTGCGCGGGCGGCCGCGGCGATGCGGGCGGCGCCCGCCGGCGCGGCGAACCTGTGGCTGCCGCTCGGCCCGACGGGCACCCTGCGCGGCAGTGGGGACGGCGACCCGCGGGTGGCCGGCCGGGTGCGCGACCTGCGGGTCAGCGACGACGGGCGACGGGTGTACGCCGCGACCGCGCTGGGCGGGCTCTGGTACTCCGACACCGCGGGCGCCCGGTGGGAGCCGGTCGGCGCCTTCGCCACGACCCCGGTCGGGAACCTGGCCGCGTCGTCGACGACGCTGGCCTGCGGGGCGCTGCACGTGCGCTTCGACCCCGGGAACGACCCGGCGGACGACCTGGTCTGGCTGGGCACGGGGGAGCCCGACCCGCGGGTGCAGCCGCGGGACTTCGGGATCGTGGGCAACTACGGCGGCGTGGGCGTGCTGCACGCCCGCGGCCCGGTGCAGACCGCGCGTACCCCGGCCACCGCGACGGACGACCCGTGGACCCGCGAGGCGCAGCCGAGCGGCGGCTACCCGGGGCTGCGCGGAGCCGGGATCTTCGCGATCGCCGTCGACCCGGGGGACCCGGACCGGATGGTCGCGGCGACGACGAGGGGACTCCACCTGCGCCAGTCCGGCGTCGTCGGAGACCCGTGGACCCTGGTCACGGTCGCCCAGTGGGAGACCGCCCTGGGTGCGGGCGGCAGCGCGCGGGCCGTCGTCACCGACGTGGTCTGGGTGAACACCGGGGCCGGCGCGCGGCTGTGGATCGCGGTCGCCGGCGCGAACGTCGACCAGCGGGTCAAGGGGCTGTGGCGCAGCGACAACGGGACCGCGGGGCCGTGGGTGCGCGTCGACCTTCCCGGCGCGTCGACGGTGGCGGGGCGCACCGGCCTGCTCCGGCTGGCGCTGGCCGCCGCGCCGTCCGACGGCACGGTCGTCTACGTCCTGGCCAACGCGCCCCGGCTGTGGCGGGTCGACGGCGACGCCGCCATCCGCCGGGTCAGCCCGCTGCCCGGCCAGCTGTTCAGCGGCACGCCGGGACAGTCCGAGTACGACATGGCGATCGCCGTCGATCCCGGGGACCCGCAGCGGATCCTGCTCGGCGGTGCGTCGGTGAGCAGTCCGATCGACACCGGGATGGTCGCCGCGGCCCTGTACCGGATCACCCTGCGGCTGCCCGTCCCGGCCGCGGCTGCCTCGTGGCGGACGACCTACACCGGTGGCAACCAGTTCGACGCGACCTGGGCGGGCGCGGAGGTCCATCCGGACGTGCACCGGCTGCGCTGGGTGCGCCCGGCTGCGCAGCCCGCGCCCGGCCACGTGTTCGTCTGCTGCGACGGCGGGGTGTGGCGGTCGACGAACGACGCGGCGAACACCTCCTTCACGTCCTGCGCCGCCGGTCTCGCGGTGACCGAGCCGGGTTTCCTGGCCTGCCACCCGCTCTCGGACGGCGTCGTGCTGGCCGGCGTCCAGGACAACGGGGTGCAGCTGCGAATTGGGGACAGCGTGTGGCGGCGGGCGCTGGCGAACGGCGACGGTGGTGGCGTGGCCTTCGACCCGGGCCGGTCGGACCGGTTCATCGGCCAGGCCACCCAGGCCAGCTGGACCGACCAGGGCGGGACCGTCAACGACCCGACCTGGCGCACGGGGGCGAACGCGCCCCAGGTGACCGAGAGCAATGCCACCCGCTTCTACTCCAACCCCGCCGTGATCCGGAGAGCGGACGGGACGACCCAGCTCGCCGTCGGAACCTCGCGGGTCTGGTATTCCGAGCAGTGGTTGCACTCGTTCCTCGACAACGTCGCGAACGTCTTCCGCATCAACGCCGTGACCCTGCCCTCGCGCACCGACCCCCGGTCCGGGGACGCCGCCGACACCGCGACCGACGTGCTGGCACCTGGCCCGCTGCCGGCGGGCACCGTCGACTTCTGGGCGACCGGGATCCGGGCCCTGCGTTGGGCTGGCGAGAATCGGCTCTACGCGCTGATGCGCGGGGCCGTGCACCGCCTCGACCGCAACACCGGCACGGGCGCGTGGACCCGCACCCGGATCTACCGGCGGACGGCGGCCGGGCCGGTCATCCCCGTGGCGGTCGGCCCGGACCTGCCGCGCGAGGGTGCGCTCAACGACCTCGCCGTCCACGATCCGGCCGCCGGCCCGCACGGCTCGTTCTACCTGGCGACGGCCAACCCCGTGCAGCCTCTGTGGTGGTTCGACGGCACCGCCACCTGGCATCCCTGCATGCTGGGCGACCCGCTGCCCGGCGGGCCGGGCGTCACGGCGACCAGCTACTCGGTGGTCGTCGACCCGGCGCATCTCGATCGGGTCTACGTCGGCACCGCGGTCGGGGTCTGGCAGGGCACGCTGACCCGGCCGGGTGGCGTGCCGACCTGGGCCTGGGACGCGCGCACCAACGGGCTGCCCGAGGCCGCCGTCCAGGACCTGGTCATCGCCACCTACCCCCGGCCGGTCGGCGATCCCCTGCGGCTGATGCGGGCCGCGCTGCAGTCGCGCGGGGTGTGGGAGCTTGACCTGGACGCCCCGGTGGCGCCGCTGACCTACCTGCGCGCGCACCCCTACGACACCCGGCGGGTGCTGCCGACGTCGATGGTCGACCCGCTGCGCGGAGCCGCCCGCACCGACGCCGAGTGGCACCTGGACTGGGCCGACGTCCGCGCCCGTGACTTCCGGACGGGGGCTGGCGTGGCCGCCCCGCACCCCGACGGCACGCCGGTGGGCGAGTTCCTCTGGCACGCCAGCCCGGACATCCGGGTGCGGCCCGCCCCGGGCTCGGCCCCGCTGGCGCCGCCGGCGACGCTGACCTGGACGGCGCGCCCGGTCGACCGGTACGCGCTGTGGGCACTGCAGACGTCGCTGCGCACGCTCGACGACCGGGTGATCCCGGACGGCCGGTGGACCGCGATGTTCCGGCGCCGGCTGCGGCAGATCCGCACCGCCCGGGGTCTGTCCGACTTGGCCCGGGTGGACGCCGCGCTGTGGAACCACGCCGACGTCCAGGCCGGATTCTGGGCCGACCCGTGGGC
>DAIRVJ010000120.1:2859-7105 GCA_036802895.1 Candidatus Nanopelagicales bacterium | reverse complement strand
GGCGGGGATGCCGTCGAGCTTGGTGTCCAGCTGCAGCGCGGTGACGAAGTCCCGGGTGCCGGCGACCTTGAAGTCCATGTCGCCGAAGGCGTCCTCGGCGCCCAGGATGTCGGTGAGGGTGACGTACTCGGTCCGGCCCTCGACCTCGTCGGAGATCAGGCCCATCGCGATGCCGGCCACGGGCGCCTTCAGCGGCACGCCGGCGTTGAGCAGCGACATCGTCGACGCGCAGACCGACCCCATGGAGGTCGAGCCGTTGGAGCCGAGCGCCTCGGACACCTGCCGGATCGCGTACGGGAAGTCCGACCGGCTGGGCAGCACGGGCAGCAGCGCCCGCTCGGCCAGCGCGCCGTGCCCGATCTCACGACGCTTCGGGGAGCCGACCCGGCCGGTCTCTCCGGTGGAGTACGGCGGGAAGTTGTAGTTGTGCATGTACCGCTTGCGGGTCTCGGGGGCCAGGGTGTCGAGCATCTGCTCCATGCGCAGCATGTTCAGCGTGGTGACGCCGAGGATCTGCGTCTCGCCGCGCTCGAACAGGGCCGAGCCGTGGACCCGGGGGACCACCTCGACCTCGGCGGACAGCGGGCGGATGTCGGTGAGCCCACGGCCGTCGATGCGCACCTTGTCGCGCAGCACCCGCTGGCGGACCAGCTTCTTGGTCAGCGACCGGTAGGCGGCGGAGATCTCCTTCTCGCGGCCCTCGAACCGCCCGGCGAGCGCCTCGGTGGCCTGCGCCTTCAGCCGGTCCAGCTCGGCCTCGCGCTCGAGCTTGTCGCCGATGGTCAGCGCGTCGGCCAGCGCGTGGCCGACCTCGGCCTCGACCGCGGCCAGCACGTCGTCCTGGTAGTCCAGGAAGAGCGGGTAGTCGCGGGTCTCCTTCGCCGCCTTGGCGGCGACCTCCGACTGCGCGGCGCAGAGGACCTTGATGAACGGCTTGGCCGCTTCGAGCCCGGCGGCCACGACGTCCTCGGTCGGCGCGGTGGCACCGCCGGCGACCAAGTCGACCGTCGCGGTCGTCGCCTCGGCCTCGACCATCATGATCGCGACGTCGCCGTCGGGCAGCACCCGGCCGGCCACGACCATGTCGAACACCGCCGACTCCAGCTGCTCGTGGGTGGGGAAGCCGATCCACTGGCCCTCGACCAGCGCCACCCGGACGCCCCCGATGGGGCCGCTGAACGGCAGCCCGGCGAGCTGGGTCGCCATCGAGGCGGCGTTGATGGCCACGACGTCGTAGAGGTCCTTGGGGTCCAGCGCCATGATCGTGACGACGACCTGGATCTCGTTGCGCAGCCCCTTGACGAACGAGGGGCGCAGCGGCCGGTCGATGAGCCGGCAGGTGAGGATCGCGTCCTCGCTCGGCCGACCCTCGCGGCGGAAGAACGAACCGGGGATGCGGCCCGCGGCGTACATCCGCTCCTCGACGTCGACGGTGAGCGGGAAGAAGTCCAGCTGGTCCTTCGGCTTCTTCGACGCCGTGGTGGCCGCCAGGAGCATGGTGCCGTCGTCGAGGTAGGCGACCGCCGATCCGGCGGCCTGACGGGCCAGGCGTCCGGTCTCGAAGCGGACGGTGCGGGTGCCGAAGCGGCCGTTGTCGATGACCGCGTCGGCGGTGGTGAACTCGGGACCCGTCACGGGTGCCCTCCTTTGTCGTCGGAGGGACGCGCGCGGTGCCGTCGACGCTGCCGGTGTTCGTCCGTCGGTCTTCGATCGAGGCTCTCGGGAGCCGAGGCGCGAACCTGGCTCCCGGGGGCCACTACCGAGGACCGACGAGGACCGCAGCGGTCCGGCGTGCGGCGCCCCTGCATCTGTTCCGGTGGTGCCGGGGTGGCGCTCGGGTGGTGCTAGCCGAAGGGAGCGGACCCTGACGGGCCGCTCCCTTCGGTTCGTGCTATCGGCGCAGGCCGAGCCGCTCGATGAGCCGGCGGTAGCGCTCGATGTCGGTGGCCTGCAGGTACTTGAGCAGGCGGCGCCGCTGGCCGACCAGCAGGAGCAGGCCGCGGCGTGAGTGGTGGTCGTGCTTGTGGGTCTTCAGGTGCTCGGTGAGGTCCTGGATGCGCTTGCTGAGCATCGCCACCTGCACCTCGGGGGAGCCGGTGTCGCCCGGGACGGTCGCGTAGTCGCCCATGATCTGCTTCTTCGTGGCGCTATCGAGTGGCACGAGACTCCTTCGAGGTCGCTGCGCGGCGCTCCGGGGCGGGTTCACCCGGGCACTCTGGATCCGCGGCCGATCGGACGGCCCGCTCAGGCTACCAGCGCCCGGCGTGCCCGCCTAACCGACGCCGAGGCGGGCCCGCGCCCGGGTCACGTCGTCCGCCATCTGGACGAGCAGCTCGTCGACCGAGGCGAACCGACGCATGCCGCGCAGCCGCGTGACGAAGTCCACCGCGACGTGCTCCCCGTACAGGTCGAGGTCGGTGCGGTCGAGCACGTAGGCCTCCACCCGGCGCTCCACCCCGTCGAACTGGGGGTTGGTCCCGACGGAGACCGCCGCCGGGTGGGCCGTCCCGTCGGCGCGGACCAGCCGGCCGGCGTACACGCCGTCGGCGGGGACCGCGGCGTGCGGGGTCGTGCGCAGGTTCGCCGTCGGGTAGCCGAGCCGCCGGCCGCGGTGGTCGCCGTGCACGACCTCACCCTCGACCCGGTGCGGGCGGCCGAGGATCGACGCGGCCTCCTCGACATCGCCCTCGTTCACGCACTGCCGCACGTAGGTCGACGACCAGGTCGCGCCGTCGTGGCCGACCAGGTCCAGCGCCTCGACGGTGAAGCCCTCCCGCGCGCCGATGGCCCGCAGCGTGTCGACCGTGCCCAGCGCCCGGTGCCCGAACCGGAAGTTGGCCCCCACGACCACCGCGGCGGCATGCAGGCTGTGCCCGAGCACCCGGGCGGCGAAGTCCTCGGCGGACAGCCGGGAGAACTCGGTGGTGAAGGGCAGCACGCACACGGCGTCCGCACCCGCCCCGAGCAGGAGGTCGGCCCGGTGCGCCACCGTGCTGAGCAGCAGCGGATGGGTGCCCGGCCGGACGACCTCAGAGGGATGCGGGTCGAAGGTGACGACGACGACGGGGAGGCCGAGCTCGCCACCGACGGCCGCCGCCCTGTCGATGACCAGCCGGTGCCCGGCGTGCACGCCGTCGAACACACCCACGGTGACGACCGCCCGCCCGAGGTCGGCGGGCACCTCGTCCAGGCCGTGCCACACCCTGCGCTCGGCCACGGTCAGCGTCCCACCAGCAGCTCGACGGCCTGCCAGGCCGACAGCACGACACCGCCCAGCAGCCCGGTCAGGACCAGGACCGAGCCAACCCGGGCGAGCACGCCGCGGCGGCCCTCCGCCAGACGGGCACCGGCAGCGAAGGCACCGAGCCGCTCCAGGGTGCCTTCGACGCCGTACTGCTCCGCGCCGACGGGCACCGGCCAGCCCGGCTCGGGCGCGAGATCCTCCTCGTCGCCGCGGCGGTCGTCGGGGTGCACCCAGAGATGGTCCCATCCCTGCGCGCCGACGACGGAGTCGGTGGGTGACCGGTCAGGGGCGAGGCGCCACGACGAGCGCGCGGCCGGCGTCCTCGAAGGCCTGCCACTCCCGCTCGGCCATCGCGACGAGACCAGCGAAGTCCGTCGCCGCCGTGGCCAGGTCCCCTGCATGCGACCGCGCGAACTCCTCGAGCGGATCGGCCAGCAAGGACATCACGAGTCGGAAGGCCGGCCCACGGCAGGTCCGGTCGGCGGAGGCGACCCGCATCTCGAAGTCCACCGCCTTCAGCCACCCGGCGGTGCGGTCGGCGGGCGCGGTCCAGCCGTCGGCCACCAACACCTCGAAGTACCGATCGCTGACCTGGTTCCGGAACTCCAGCAGGCCATCTGTCTCGCCCACCCGAAGCCCGTCTACCTGCGCTGCGGACACGCATGATGAGTACCGATCCATGATCGCGCGCACCGGGGCGGACTCGGCGTACTTCGTCACGAGCGCGTTGAGCGCCGTCTCGAGAGCGCGCGCGGACGGCGGGCCCTGCCAAAGATCCTGGTAGCTGGCGGGCGGCGGCTCGCAGGCATCGACCTGGGCCAGGTAGGCGGGCCGTTCGGCCTCGGGCAACGCCTCGTAGCCCGGGTTGGGGTCCGCGGCGGTTGGGGAGGCCTTCCCCACCGCCACCGCCGACCGGGCCTCGTGGGCCGCTTCGTCGGCCAGCCCGAAGCCGCGCTGACCGACCCCCACGTCGGGAAGGGGGGCGACGGCGTCGAACCAGCC
>DAIRVJ010000120.1:0-2759 GCA_036802895.1 Candidatus Nanopelagicales bacterium | reverse complement strand
CCGAGCAGGGCCAGCACGGACCCGTCGGGGGCGAACACGCCGACCGGTCCGGACGCCGGGACCCCAGCAGGCAGCGGGATCCGCCGGCCGTGCCGGACGGCGGCGGCGGTCGCCGCGTCGACGTCCAAGCGGGGGAACGCGGTGGCCACCGCGACCTCGAGCGGGACCAGGGCGAACGACCGCTCGAGGTCGTCCAGGGTGTTCGCCTCGGCCAGGGTGAACCGGCCGGAGCGGGTGCGGCGCAGCGCGGTGAGGTGCCCGCCGACGCCCAGCCCCGCCCCGAGGTCCCGGGCCAGCGCGCGCACATAGGTACCGCTGGACACGGTCACCTCGACGTCGAGGTCGAGCACGCCGTCCGCCCGGCGCAGGTCCAGCAGGTCGAAGCGGCGCACGGTGGCCGGGCGGGCCGCCAGCTCCGGGGTCTCCCCCGCCCGGACGGCGGCGTAGGAACGCCGCCCGTCGACCTTGATCGCGCTCACCGACGAGGGCACCTGCAGCAGGTCGCCGGTCAGGGCGGCGACCCCGGCCCGCACGGCCTGCTCAGTCACCGCCGACGGGTCGGCGGTCGCGAGCACCTCGCCCTCGGCGTCGTCGGTCACCGTCGAGGCACCCAGCCGGATCGTGGCCGTGTACTCCTTGTCGTCGGCCACCAGGTAGGTCAGCAGCCTGGTGGCCTGTTCGACCCCGAGCACCAGCACCCCGGTGGCCATCGGGTCGAGCGTGCCCGCATGACCCACCTTCCGCGTGCCGGCCAGCCGGCGCACCCGGGCCACCACGTCGTGCGACGTCCGCCCGGCCGGCTTGTCGACGACGACCAGCCCGGACGCCGCACCGCTCACGCGTCCTCGGCTTCCTCGTCGTCGTCGACAGGCTCCACCCGGTAGGGGTCAGGGTCGCCCGCGTACTCGGCTCCGGCGGCTGCCTCCAGCGCCCGGGCGTCGGTCACCGCAGCCACCCGCAGCAGGTCCTCGATGTGCCGGGCGTTCTCGGGGATCGCGTCGGCGACGAAGGCCAGAGTGGGTGTGAACTTCACGCCGGTGCGCCGGCCGACCTCGCTGCGCAGCACGCCCTTGGCGCTCTCCAGCGCCGCCGCCGTGGCCTGCCGATCCCACTCCTCGCCGTACACCGTGTAGAAGACGGTGGCCTCGCGCAGGTCGTTGGTCACCCGCGCGTCGGTCACGGTGATCAAGCCCAGCCGCGGGTCCTTGATCCGCCGCTCGAGCGTCTCGGCGACGATCTCGCGGACCCGGTCCGCGAGCCGGGCCACCCGAGCCTCGTGGCTGGTCACTCGTCCTCCTCGGAGTACCAGCGTCGACGGGCGCTCAGCACGGTGAGCTCCGGACGCTCGGCCACGAACCGCTCGCAGCCGTCGAGCACGTTCCCCGCGTGCGCCAGGTCGGCGCTGACGACCGCCACCCCGACCAGCGCCCGCCGATGCAGGTCCAGGTGGCCGGCCTCGGCGGCGGCCACGGAGAACCGCCGCTGCAGCTCGGCCACGACCGGCCGCACGACGGCGCGCTTCTCCTTGAGGGAGTGCACGTCGCCGAGCAGCAGGTCGAGGGCCAGCGTCCCGGTGTACACGTCGGTCAGCGGGCGGCCCGGCCGGGGCCGGTGGTCACGACCGCGGCTTCTCGCGCAGCTCGAACGTCTCGATCAGGTCGTCGACCTTGATGTCGTTGAACGAGCCGAGCCCGATACCGCACTCGAATCCCTCGCGGACCTCCGTGGCGTCGTCCTTGAACCGCCGCAGCGACTCGACCTTGAGGTTGTCGGCCACCACCGTGCCGTCGCGGACCAGCCGCGCCTTGCTGTTGCGCACGATGGTCCCCGAGCGGACGAGGCAGCCGGCGATGTTGCCGAACTTGGAGGAGCGGAAGACGTCGCGGATCTCCGCGGTGCCCAGCTGCACCTCCTCGAACTCCGGCTTGAGCATCCCCTTGAGGGCCGCCTCGATCTCCTCGATCGCCTGGTAGATGACCGAGTAGAACCGGACGTCGATGCCTTCGCGCTCGGCGAGGTCCCGCGCCCGGGAGTCCGGCCGGACGTTGAAGCCGATGATGATGCCGTCCGAGGCGCTGGCGAGGGTGACGTCGTGCTCGGTGATCGCACCGACGCCGCGGTGGATGATCCGCAGCTCGACCTCGTCGCCGACCTCGAGCTTGAGCAGGGCGTCCTCGAGGGCCTCGACCGACCCGGAGACGTCGCCCTTGATGATCAGGTTGAGCGTCTCGATCTTGCCCTGCTCGAGGATCTTGGTGAGGTCCTCGAGGCTGACCCGCTTGCGCGCCTTCGCCAGCTGGGCGTTGCGCTCGCGGGCCTGCCGGGTCTGGGCGATCTGGCGGGCCACCCGGTCCTCGTCGACGACCAGGAAGTTGTCGCCGGCGCCCGGGACCGAGGTGAGGCCGAGCACCTGGACCGGCCGCGAGGGGCCGGCCACGTCGACCGGGTCGCCGTTCTCGTCGAGCATCGCGCGCACCCGGCCGAACGCGTCCCCGGCGACGACGGAGTCACCGACGTGCAGCGTGCCTCGCTGGACCAGCACCGTGGCCACCGGGCCGCGACCCTTGTCCAGGTGGGCCTCGATGGCGACGCCCTGGGCCGGCTGCTTCGGGTTGGCCCGCAGGTCGAGCGAGGCGTCGGCGGTCAGCACGATCGCGTCGAGCAGCTCGCTGATGCCCTGCTTGGCCTTGGCCGAGACGTCGACGAACATCGTGTCGCCGCCGTACTCCTCGGCCACCAGGCCGTACTCGGTGAGCTGC
>DAIRVJ010000119.1:0-7190 GCA_036802895.1 Candidatus Nanopelagicales bacterium | reverse complement strand
CCGGGACTTCGTCACCGCGCTGCAGCTGGACACCAAGCTCGACGGCATCCCCGCCTCGGTGCTGGGGGCCGCGCTCACCCAGGCGAGGGACGCCCGGCTGGCGATCCTCGACGTGATGGGCGAGGCGATCGCCGAGCCGGACGAGATGTCGCCGTACGCGCCGCGGATCATCACCATCAAGATCCCGGTCGACCAGATCGGCGCCGTGATCGGCCCCAAGGGCAAGATGATCAACCAGATCCAGGACGACACGGGCGCCGAGATCTCCATCGAGGACGACGGCACGATCTACATCGGTGCCGTCGACGGTCCCAGCGCCGAGGCCGCCCGGACCATGATCAACGGGATCGCCAACCCGACGATGCCCGAGATCGGTGAGCGCTACCTGGGCACCGTCGTGAAGACGACCGCCTTCGGCGCCTTCGTCTCGCTGCTGCCCGGACGCGACGGGCTGCTGCACATCTCGCAGCTGCGCAAGATCTCCGGCGGCAAGCGGGTCGAGAACGTCGAGGACGTCGTCAAGATCGGCGACAAGCTGCAGGTCGAGATCGCCGAGGTCGACGCTCGCGGCAAGCTGTCCCTCGTGCCGGTGCTGCCCGACGGCGAGGCCGCCGGCGCCGACGCGGGCGAGAAGGCCGACGCCTGAGTTGGCCCGACGGGCCGGGACGGACCAGCGGGCGGGCACGACGCGCACGCTGCTGACGGACGCCGGCGGGGGGCTGGTGCGACGCACCGTGCTCCCCGGCGGCCTCCGCGTGGTCACCGAGGCGGTGCCCAGCACCCGCTCGGTCGCATTCGGGGTGTGGGTGGGCGTGGGCAGCCGCGACGAGACCACCCGGCAGGCCGGCTGCTCGCACTACCTCGAGCACCTGCTGTTCAAGGGCACCCGGCGGCGCAGCGCCCTGGAGATCTCGGCCACCCTCGACGCGCTCGGCGGCGAGATGAACGCCTTCACCGCCAAGGAGTACACCTGCTTCTACGCGCGGGTGCTCGATGCCGACCTGCCGGTCGCGGTCGACGTGATCTGCGACCTGGTCACGTCCTCGCTGCTCGACCCGGACGACGTCGAGAGCGAGCGCGGGGTGATCCTCGAGGAGATCGCCATGCACGACGACGACCCCACCGACAGCGTGCACGACGTCATCTCCGAGGCGGTGTTCGGGGACACGCCACTGGGCCGGCCCATCCTCGGCACCGTCGACTCGATCGAGGCCCTGTCCCGGCGGACCGTGCACGGCTACTACCGGCGGCACTACACCCCCGGCAACATGGTCGTGGCGGCGGCCGGCAACCTCGACCACGCCACGGTGGTGCGGCTGGTTCGCCGGGCGTTGCGCACGGCCGGCGCCCTCGGCCCCGAGCACGCGGTTCCCGCGCCGCCGCGCCGGGGCGACGTCCCGAGACGGCGACCGCCCGGGGTCACGGTCGTCCGGCGCACGACCGAGCAGGCCAACGTGGTGCTCGGCGTCCCCGGCGTCTCCCGCCACGACGACCGGCGCTTCGCCCTCGGCGTGCTCAACGCCGCGCTCGGCGGAGGCATGTCCTCCCGGCTGTTCCAGGAGGTCCGTGAGAAGCGCGGTCTGGCCTACTCCGTCTACTCCTACAGCGCCCAGTACGCCGACACCGGCCTGTTCGGCGTCTACGCCGGGTGCCTGCCCGCCAAGGTCGACGAGGTGCTCGAGCTGTGCCGGGCCGAGGTCGCCGCCGTGGTCGACGGCGGGATCACGGCGGCCGAGCTCGCCCGGGGCCAGGGACAGCTGCGCGGGAACCTGGTGCTCGGCCTCGAGGACACCAGCTCGCGGATGACCCGCATCGGCAAGAGCGAGCTCGTCCAGGACGAGCTGCTGAGCGTCGACGAGGTGCTCCGCCGGATCTCGGCGGTCACCCTCGACGACGTCCGTGATGTGGCGCGCGACGTCCTGGGTGCCACGCCCGCGCTCGCCGTCGTCGGCCCGTTCGCGGCCGACCGCGACTTCGCCGCGGCGGTGGCCAGGTGACGCTGCGGGTCGCTGTCGTCGGGGCCCGAGGGCGGATGGGCCAGCAGGTCTGTGCGGCGGTCGAGGAGTCCCCCGACCTGGCTCTGGTGGCGGCCATCGACCTCGGTGACCCGGTCGGCGCCGCCGTCGACGCGGGAGCCCAGGTCGCCGTCGACTTCACCCACCCCGACGCGGTGATGGGCACGCTGGAGGCGCTCGTCGCGGCCGGGGTGCACGCCGTCGTCGGCACCACCGGGTTCGACGCCGCGCGGATCGCCACCGTCGAGGGGTGGCTGGCCGACCGGCCGGGTGTCGGCGTCGTGCTGGCCCCGAACTTCGCCCTCGGCGCGGTGCTCATGATGCGGTTCGCCCGCGAGGCGGCCCGGTTCTACGAGTCGGTCGAGATCATCGAGCTGCACCACCCCGGTAAGGCCGACGCGCCGTCGGGCACCGCCCGGCTGACCGCCGAGCAGGTGGCGGTCGCGCGGGCCGAGGCAGGGCTGGGCCCGATTCCTGACGCTACGGTCGGCGGTCTCGAGGGGGCCCGCGGTGCCGACGTCGCAGGGGTCCGGGTGCACGCGGTCCGACTGCGCGGGCTGGTCGCGCACCAGGAGGTCCTCTTCGGCGGCGCGGGCGAGACGCTGACCGTCCGGCACGACTCCCTGCACCGCGAGTCGTTCATGCCCGGCGTGCTGCTCGCCGTCCGGCGGGTCGTCGAGCGGCCAGGGCTGACTGTCGGCCTCGAGCCGCTCCTCGACCTGGGGTGAGGTCGGCGTGACCGCCCGGCGGGTCGCCTTCGTCCTGGTCGCCGTCCTGGGCTTCTACCTGCTGCTGCTCGGCCAGCGCGGGGTGCTGCTGGTCCGTGACGGCCGGCTGCCGTTCGTGCTGCTCGGCGTCGGCGTGTTGGTGCTGCCCCTCGTCGGGGCCTGGACGGTCTGGCGCGAGGTGCAGTTCGGGCTGGCCGCGCAGCGCCTCGGCGAGCAGCTGGCCGCCGAGGGCGGGCTGCCCAGCGACGAGCTGCCCCGGCTGCCGTCCGGCCGCGTCGACCTCGCCGCCGCCGACGTCGTGTTCGAGCGGCGTCGGGCCGACGTCGACGCCGCCCCGGACGACTGGCGGGCGTGGTACCGCCTGGCGCTGGCCTACGGCGACGCGCGGGACACCCGTCGCGGACGGCGCGCGATGCGGCACGCGATCCGGCTGCGGGCCACCCGCTGACGACCTGTCAGACGACCTGTCAGGGTGTGGACGTCACAGGGACCGTCCACGCCCTGACAGGTGCCAGCGGGCGACGGCCTCCGCGGCGATGTCGAAGGCCTCGGCGCCGCGGCTGTCCAGCCCGCCGGCCCGCAGCGGGCAGGGCACCGCGCGGCCGTCGTCGAGCCTCAGCAGCACGGCCCGGCGGACGCCGCTCCCGGTGACCGCCACCTCCGCCACCTCCGCCCAGCGGTGCTGGGTCGTGCGCAGCAGCCGGGAGACCCGGACCCCGGCGTCGTTGACCCACACGCCCGTCGTGAGCACGCGGGCGGTCACCCACCCCAGGCTGCCCACGGCCGCCGCGGCCGCCAGCGCCGCCACGACCAGGTCGGCGGCTCCCCGCGCCGACAGCGCCAGCAGCAGGCCGCTGAACGCGGCGAAGGCGGTGGCCACCCCCAGCAGGCCACCGACCAGCCAGCGCAGCACCCCGACCGGGTAGGGGCGCACCCACGTCCGCTGCACGTACGCGTCGTCGACCGGCCCGGGCGGGCGCTCGGGGAAGAACCGCCAGCCGTTCATGCCAGCGACCGCAGCGCGGCGGCGACGGCGGCCGCCCCGACCACCACGACGAGGAACGGCAGCCGGGCCAGCAGGGCCACGAACGCGAACGCCAGCCCAGCCGCGCGCGCGTCGACCGCCAGCCCGCGGCCCGAGGCGAACGTCTGGACGGCGGCCAGCGCGGCGAGCAGCGCCACCGGGATGAGGGCACCGACCGCCCGCACCCGGGGGGAGTCCAGCGCCCGCTCAGGCACCGACAGACCGGCCAGCTTGAGCAGGTAGCAGCCCGCCGACGTGGCGAGCACCGCGACCCACGCCGTGCCCGGGGTCACGGTGCCCCGCCCTCGGCGGCCAGCCGCACCGACGGCCAGCTGAGCCCGACGGTCACCGCCACGAGCCCGGCAACCAGCACCGGCACGCCGGGGGAGAGCAGGGGGGTCAAGGCCAGCGCGACGGCCACCGCGACGAGCGCCACGACGGGTGCGCCCCGGTCGCGCAGCCGCGGCCACAGCAGGGCCAGGAAGGCGGCGCCGACGGCGGCGTCCAGGCCGAGGGTCGCGGGGTCGCCCAGCGCTTCGGCGCCCAGCGCACCGACCAGGGTCGCGACGTTCCAGCAGACGAACACGGCCAGCCCGGTCGCCCAGAACGCCAGCCGCGCCGAGCGAGGGTCGTCGCGGCTGACCGCCATCGCCGTCGACTCGTCGATCACCAGGTGCGCGGCCAGCGCCCGTCGAGCCCCCCGGACGTCGAGGGTGGGCGCCATCCGCAGCCCGTACAGCGCATTGCGTGACCCGAGCAGCAGGGCCGCCAGCGTCCCGGACACCGCGGTGCCTCCCGAGCCGAGCACGCCGAGGAGTGCGAACTGCGACCCGCCGGTGAACGTCAGCACCGAGAGGGCGGCGGTCTGGGCGACCGACAGCCCGGTGCTCGTCGACAGCGCCCCGAACGACACCCCGTAGGTGCCCACCGCCACACCGACCCCGGCGGCGTCCCGCAGCACCTGTCGCCGGGCGGTGGCCCAGTCCTCGTCCGCCCGGTCGGTCACCGGCGACAGTGCATCCTGCCCCGGCGACCGTCGTCAAGCAGGCGCGACGTCAGCCAACGGTCGGTTCGCCGCTCGTCCGGTGGGAGCAGTGGTCCATCGGGTGGAAGTGGTGGGCGAGCACGTAGCGCGCGGTCTTCCTGGCGATCGTCCCGCCGTCCTCGACTGCGCTGCGGAAGTGGATGCCACCCCAAACCCGGGCGTCGGCCACGTCGTCCCGCAGGTCCTTCGCCCGCGCGAAGTGCCGATCACCCAGGCCGGTCAGGCTGGGCACGGTGAAGTCGATCGTCTCCGTGCCCAGGAACCGCGCGATGACGATGCCGGCGGTCGGCGTGAGGCACGAGTGTGCACTCGGGTACTCCGGGTGGTTCGGGGTCGCCGGGAGCAGCGGTGTCCAGGCGGGGTCGCCGGCAGTCGCGACGTTGCCGTCGGTCTCGCCTGCCCTGATCGCGGTGATCGGCCGCCAGAACGCGTAGTGGTACTTCGCGTCGAAGCAGGCGATCAGGGCGTCCGCGTACGTCACCGAGACCATCGCCAGGAAGCGAGCCGCCTGTACGACGTCCAGCCCGCGGTCGAGGATGAACCTGCGGAAGGCACCGCGCGCCTGCTGGACGGGAGGCTCCGCCCAGAACCGGGCCGCCACGGTCTGCTCGGCGGTGCGCGTCGAGCTCGTGCTCGAGCCGATGGCCTTGGTCTCGTTGTAGTCGCGGGCCCACCGCTTGCTCGTCAGTGCAGGGGGTCCACCGGGGCGGAACTGGTCGGCGGACGCCAGGGCGAAGGGCCGCATGAGGCCGAGATACGTCCCGACCGGTGGGGTTGCGGCGGTGGGCAGCCAGACCCCGGGGATCGGCGGGTCGGGTGGCGTGTAGACGACAGGGGCCCGGAACCCGTCGTCGGCGCGCATGGCGAGGAAGTCGTCGGCCACCCGCTCGCCGACCGCGACGCCGTCGGTTCGAGCCGGGCCGTCCGGGATGGCGGCCAGCGACACCTGGTAGGCGGGGTCCAGGATTCCCGCAGCCTGAGCCGGCAGGTAGTGCACGAGCACCCGGTGGGCAGCCGCGGACACCGCCGCCTCCGCGGAGGCTCCTGGGGGAGCGTCCACGTCCACCGCGAAGGGCTCGTAGTCGTGGTGCACCGCCATCACCGCGTCGTAGACCGCGACGGCCACGTAGGCGAAGATCGTGTGGCCCTCGGCCGGCGTCAGGGCGGCCGCGGTGAAGGCCTGGGAGCCGGCGACGTCCCATTGGGTGACGAAGGTGTCCGGCGGGAGGGCCGGGCTGTCGTGCTCGTCGGCGCGGGCCACGCCCGGGCTGACGGACAGGGCACCGGTCAGCACTGCTGCGATCAGCGTTCGCCTCATGGCTCGACCTCCTCACCGGGTCGGGGCCGCCCGGGCCAGCTGCCCTTGCGTTCACCGATTCCTCGGCATCAGCGCACCGTCAGCGACCGGTACCGGTCAAGAGCGCCGGCGTCCGACGAACGTCGTATTGCCGGACAGCCGTCAGCTTCGACCGGGCGGCGAGGGTTCGCCCGGGCCGACGTGGTCGGCGAGCCAGGTCACGAGCGGGCGCAGGGTGTCCCAGCCCTCGCGCACCCGGTCCAGCGCCTTGGCGGTGTGCACCCACCCGCGCGGGGGATGGGTCCGTGACGCCACGACCGAGCGGTGCCGGAGCAGGTCGATCCGCGGATGGTCGGCGTCGACCCCGCGTGGCCGGGTCTTCAGCCGATCGCCGCCGACCTCGAACCCGGCGTCCGTGACCTGCGTGAGCAGCCGCTGGAGCTCGGCGCCCGCCGGGCCGGCGACCACCTCGCGGTACCGCTGGACCTGCTGGCCCTGCGGCGAGTACCAGCCGCCGGCGACCATCAGGCCGTCGGCCGACAGCTGGACGTAGTAGCCGACCGCGTCGCCCGCCTCGACGTAGCCGCCCTGGTGGTCCTTGTACGGCGTCTTGTCCCGGGCGAACCGCACGTCTCGGTAGGGGCGGAACGTGTGCCCTGCCCCGAACTCCTCCTCGAGCCCGGCCAGCAGGTCCAGCATCGGCCCGCGGACGGCGTCGTCGTAGGTGCCCTTGTGCGCCGTCCAGTAGGCCTTGGAGTTGTCGGCGGCCAGGCCCTCGTAGAAGGCGAAGGCGGCATCGGGGAACCCGGTGAACGTCACGTCCCAACGGTACGCTGACGCCGCCCGCCCCGAAGGGAGCCCAGAACGTGCCCGACGACCCCGTCGACGAGACCCCCGAGATCACGTTTCGCAGCGACGTGACCGTCGAGCTGGTCCGCGCGCAGGCCGCCGACGCCGACGTGCTGTTCGCCGCGCGGGTCTCGACCAAGGGCGAGCAGTCGCTGGAGGACGTCGGCGCGGACGCCGAGAAGTCCCGCGGGCTGATCAACTACCTGATGCGGGACAGGCACGGGACGCCGTT
>DAIRVJ010000118.1:0-7459 GCA_036802895.1 Candidatus Nanopelagicales bacterium | reverse complement strand
CTCGAGTGTGCCGGCGTCCACGACGTGCTGAGCAAGTCGCTGGGATCGAGCAACGCGATCAACATCGTGCACGCCACGGTGGCGGCCTTGCGGATGCTGGAGCTCCCAGAGGCGGTGGCCGCTCGACGCGGCCTGCCGATCGAGGACGTCGCGCCGGCCGCGCTGCTGCGCGCCCGGGCGGGGGTGAGCGGGTGATGGGTCGGTTGAAGGTCACCCAGATCGGCTCCCGCATCGGCGGGACCAGCCGGCAGCGCGACACCCTCCGCTCGCTGGGGCTCAAGCGGCTGCACGACACCGTCCTCAAGGAGGACCGCCCCGAGATCCGCGGCATGGTCGCCGCCGTCTCGCACCTGGTCACCGTCGAGGAGGTCGACTAGTCATGACGTTGAAGGTCCATCATCTGCGGCCGGCGCCCGGAGCGCGCACCGCCAAGACCCGGGTGGGTCGCGGCGAGGCGTCGAAGGGCAAGACGGCCGGTCGCGGCACCAAGGGCACCAAGGCGCGCTACCAGGTGCCCGACCGGTTCGAGGGCGGGCAGATGCCGCTGCACATGCGGCTGCCCAAGCTCAAGGGGTTCACCAACCCCTTCCGGGTGGAGTACCAGGTCGTCAACCTGGCCAAGCTCGCCACGCTGTACCCGTCCGGCGGCGCGGTCACGGTCGACGACCTGGTGGCCAAGGGGGCCGTCCGCAAGGGGCTGCCGGTCAAGGTGCTCGGCAACGGCGACCTCGCCGTCGCGCTGCAGGTCAGCGTGCACGGGTTCTCGGCCACCGCCAAGGAGAAGATCGCCGCGGCCGGGGGCACCGCCACCGAGCTCTAGCCGCTGTTATCGTCTGAGGGCGGCCCGCGGGCTGCCGGCAGACCGTCCCACCCGATCCAGTCCCTGACCGGGGGTTGTGCAGGAGGCCCGAGTGCTCAGCG
This sequence comes from Candidatus Nanopelagicales bacterium, assembly GCA_036802895.1. Classification (GTDB taxonomy): domain Bacteria; phylum Actinomycetota; class Actinomycetes; order Prado026; family Prado026; genus DAIRVJ01. Next base: position 6,538 of record DAIRVJ010000118.1, on the reverse strand, counting down.
CGTTCGCCCAGGCGTTCCGGACGCCTGACCTGCGTCGGAAGCTGCTCTTCACGCTCGGGATCATCACCCTCTTCCGCCTGGGGTCGGTCGTCCCGACGCCAGGCGTTTCCTACCAGGCGATCCAGACCTGCATCGACCAGGTCCAGGACAACTCGATCTACGGTCTGATCAACCTGTTCAGCGGAGGGGCCCTGCTGCAGCTGTCGGTGTTCGCGCTGGGGATCATGCCGTACATCACCGCGAGCATCATCGTCCAGCTGTTGACCGTGGTGATCCCGCGCTTTGAGAGCCTGAAGCAGGAGGGTCAGTCCGGCACAGCCAAGCTCACCCAGTACACCCGCTACCTGACCGTCGGGCTGGCCATCCTGCAGTCGACCACCCTCATCTCGATCTCGCGGGACCCGGGCAGGCTGTTCCAGGGGTGCGCTGAGGACATCGTCCCCAACGAGCCGCTCTGGCTCATCGTGACCATGGTGATCACGATGACGGCCGGAACCGCGATGATCATGTGGCTGGGCGAGCTGATCACCGACCGCGGCATCGGCAACGGCATGTCGCTGCTGATCTTCACCTCGATCATCGCGAGCTTCCCCTCCCAGGTCTGGTCGATCTACCGCAGCCGCGGCACCTTCGTGTTCCTGGTCGTGCTCGTCGTCGGGTTCTCACTCGTCGGCCTGGTCGTGTTCATCGAGCAGGCACAGCGGCGGATCCCGGTGCAGTACGCCAAGCGGATGGTCGGGCGGCGCATGTACGGTGGCTCGTCGACCTACATCCCGCTGAAGGTCAACATGGCCGGCGTCATCCCGGTGATCTTCGCGTCCTCGCTGCTGTACATCCCGACCCTCGCGACCCAGCTCTTCGGCGACCCGAACAACCCCAGCGGCTTCTCGGCGTGGCTGCAGCGCAACTTCACCAGCGGCACCGGCTGGGTGTACGTCAGTACCTACGTGCTGATGATCGTCTTCTTCACGTACTTCTACGTGTCGATCACGTTCAACCCGGTCGAGGTCTCGGACAACATGAAGAAGTACGGCGGCTTCATCCCCGGGATCCGCGCCGGCCGTCCCACCGCGGAATACCTCGACTACGTGCTGACCCGGTTGACGTTCCCCGGCTCCTGGTATCTGGCCTTCATCTCCATCCTGCCGATCATCGCGCTCGGCGTCGTCGGGGCGAGCAGCCAGTTCCCGTTCGGCGGCACCAGCATCCTGATCATGGTCGGGGTCGGTCTGGACACCGTGAAGCAGATCGAGGGCCAGCTGCAGCAGCGCAACTACGAGGGCTTCCTCCGCTGATGAGGCTCATCCTGCTGGGCCCCCCGGGGGCAGGGAAGGGCACCCAGGCGCGGGAGCTCAGCCGGCGCCTCGGCGTCCCGGCGATCTCCACCGGCGACATCTTCCGACGCAACGTGAGCACCGGCACACCGCTCGGGGTGGAGGCGTCGCGCTACATGGACGCCGGCGAGTACGTGCCCGACCAGCTGACCAACGCGATGGTGCGCGACCGGCTGGCCGAGGAGGACTGTGCCGAGGGGTTCCTCCTGGACGGCTACCCGCGCACCGTCGCCCAGGTCGACACCCTGGACGCGATGCTCGAGGAGCGCGGCGAGCGGCTCGACGCCGTGGTGGAGATCGTCGCCGACCCCGACGTCGTCGTCGAGCGACTGCTCGGACGGGCGGTGGTCGAGGGCCGCGTCGACGACACCGAGGACGTCATCCGCCGTCGGCTGGCCGTGTACGCCGAGCAGACCGCGCCGCTGGCCGACGTCTACGCCGCGCGCGGGCTGCTGCGTCCCGTCGACGGGATCGGCGCGGTCGAGGAGGTCACCGACCGGCTCCTCGATGCACTCGCCGTGGACTGACGTGTTCCACGCGCGGGAGCGGATCGAGGCCAAGTCGACCGACCAGGTGGAGGCCATGCGAGCGGCCGGCCTGGTCGTCGCGGGTGCGCTCGCGCTGCTGCGCGCGGCGGTCACCCCCGGCGTGCGGACCGATCAGCTGGACCGGCTCGCAGACACGTTCATCAGGGACAGCGGCGCCACGCCGTCGTTCACCGGCTACCTGGGGTATCCGGCCACGATCTGCGTGTCGGTCAACGACGAGGTCGTGCACGGGATCCCGGGCAGCCGGGTGCTCGGCGACGGCGACCTGGTGTCGATCGACTGCGGGGCCATCGTCGACGGCTGGCATGGTGACGCGGCGTTCACCGCACCCGTGGGTGAGGTCGACGCCGCGCACGCGGAGCTGGTCGAGGTCGCCGAGCAGGCGCTGTGGTCGGGGATCGCCGCCATGCGGCTGGACGGCCGGCTGACCGACATCGGGCACGCGGTCGAGACCGTCGTCCGCAGCCGTGGCTCCTACGGGATCGTCGAGGAGTACGTGGGGCACGGCATCGGGCGCGAGATGCACATGGATCCGCAGGTGCCCAACGTGGGCCGGCCCGGCCGCGGCCCGCGACTGGTCGAGGGGGCCACGCTCGCCATCGAGCCGATGGTCACCTTGGGATCGCGGCACACCAGGGTGCTGGACGACGGATGGACCGTGGTGACCGCCGACGGCTCGTGGGCGGCACACGTCGAGCACACCGTGGCCGTGACCGCCGCCGGACCCTGGGTGCTCACCGAGGCCGACGGCGGCGCCGCCCGGCTGGGTGCCCTGGGGGTACGCACCCCGGCCAGCGCCGGCTGAGCGGATTTCCCCCTGGGGTCAGGCTGCTCTACGATGGGGAGGTCGGCTGACCGTCGGCTTCACCCGCGCGCGCCCTGCGGCTGGGATCACTCCCGGCGCCGCGTTCGACCACGGTCGTGCCGAGGGTGGCACCGCGTGGTGCGACCCTCGATTGTCAACGAAGAGAAGCAGCGGAGGACATGCCGAAGAAGGATGGCGTCATCGAGCTCGAGGGCACGGTCGTCGAATCGCTGCCCAACGCGATGTTTCGGGTGGAGCTCGAGAACGGCCACAAGGTCCTCGCGCATATCAGCGGGAAGATGCGTCAGCACTACATCCGGATCCTCCCCGAGGACCGGGTCGTGGTGGAGCTCTCCCCGTACGACCTCAGCCGAGGTCGGATCGTCTACCGCTACAAGTAAGGCCCGCAGGGACGTCGACCGGCGTCCGCCGACCATGTCCCGGAGAGATCGATGAAGGTCAAGCCGAGCGTCAAGCCGATGTGTGAGAAGTGCAAGGTGATCCGCCGGCACGGCCGGGTGATGGTCATCTGCGAGAACCTTCGCCACAAGCAGCGGCAGGGCTGACCGCCTCGTCCGACGTGCACGACACACGCGAAACCGCACGAACCGCTCGAAACCGCACGAACCAGCACCGACCCAGCAAGGCGTAGCGCACGACCCGTCGGGCCACCGGCCCGGCGAGTCACCACCCCCGGTCCGGAGGCCGGGGCCCACCCGACGGGCGGGCGGGACGCGCCGCGCACGACCTCCGCGAACGAGAAGGAAGCCCGCATGGCCCGCCTCATCGGCGTCGACCTCCCCCGCGACAAGCGGCTCGAGGTCGCGCTCACCTACGTCTTCGGAATCGGCCGCAGCCGGGCCCAGGAGACCCTCGCGAAGACCGGGGTCAGCCCCGACCTGCGCGTCAAGGACCTCGAGGACGCCGACCTGGTCAAGCTCCGGGACTGGATCGAGTCCAACTACAAGGTCGAGGGCGACCTGCGCCGCGAGGTGCAGGCCGACATCCGCCGCAAGGTCGAGATCGGCTGCTACCAGGGTCTGCGGCACCGCCGCGGCCTGCCGGTGCACGGCCAGCGCACGCACACGAACGCCCGAACCCGCAAGGGTCCGCGCCGCGCCATCGCCGGCAAGAAGAAGCCGGGCAAGAAGTAGCAGTCCGCACGGTCCAGCGACCGACGGACCGACGACCTCCAGGAGCCACTCGCAGATGCCACCCAAGAGCCGTACCGCACCCGGTGCCAAGAAGGTGCGCCGCAAAGAGAAGAAGAACGTGGCCCACGGCCACGCTCACATCAAGAGCACGTTCAACAACACGATCGTCTCGATCACCGACCCGATGGGCGCCGTGATCTCGTGGGCGTCGGCCGGCCAGGTCGGCTTCAAGGGGTCGCGCAAGTCGACCCCGTACGCCGCGCAGATGACGGCCGAGGCCGCCGCCCGCCGGGCGATGGAGCACGGCATGCGCAAGGTCGATGTGTTCGTCAAGGGTCCCGGCTCGGGGCGCGAGACGGCGATCCGCTCGCTGCAGGCCACCGGCCTGGAGGTGGGGTCCATCCAGGACGTCACGCCGAGCCCGCACAACGGTTGCCGCCCGCCCAAGCGCCGGCGCGTCTGAGCCCAGAGGGAGACTGACGACACATGGCGCGATACACCGGTGCGGACTGCAAGCGATGCCGCCGAGAGAAGATCAAGCTCTTCCTCAAGGGGGCCAAGTGCGAGTCCCCGAAGTGCCCGATCGAGATCCGGCCGTACCCCCCGGGTGAGCACGGCCGTGGGCGGACCAAGGACAGCGAGTACCTGCTGCAGATGCGGGAGAAGCAGAAGGCGGCCCGCATCTACGGCGTGCTCGAGAAGCAGTTCCGTGGCTACTACGAGGAGGCGCAGCGCAAGTCCGGCAAGACCGGCGAGAACCTGCTGCGCATCTTGGAGAGCCGCGTCGACAACGTCGTCTACCGGGCGGGGTTCGCCAAGTCCCGCGACATGGCCCGCCAGCTGGTGCGACACGGCCACATCACGGTCAACGGCGTGAAGGTCGACATCCCGTCGTACCGGGTCAGCCCGAACGACATCGTCGAGGTGCGCCGGAGCTCGGTGGAGCTGACCCCGTTCGTGGTCGCGCGTGCCGAGGCCGGCGAGCGCACCGTGCCCGCCTGGCTCGAGGTCATCCCGGGCAAGATGCGCATCCTGGTCCACTCGCTGCCGGCCCGTCAGGTGATCGACACCCCCGTGCAGGAGCAGCTGATCGTCGAGCTCTACTCCAAGTAACGAGGCGGTGCGGGCGTCCGCACGCTCCGGCGCCCCGCCACCTCCCTTGTCCGTCGGCGTCAAATAGCGGGCGCCCGACCCTGGAAGGAACCCACTGTGCTCATCGCGCAGCGCCCCACCCTGGCCGAAGAGGTCGTCAACGACGTCCGGTCCCGGTTCGTCGTCGAGCCGCTGGAGCCGGGCTTCGGCTACACCCTTGGCAACTCCCTGCGGCGAACCCTCCTCTCGTCGATCCCCGGGGCCGCCGTCACGTCCATCCGGATCGACGGCGTCCTGCACGAGTTCACCACCGTGCCGGGCGTCAAGGAGGACGTGACCGACCTGATCCTGAACATCAAGGAGCTGGTCGTCAGCTCCGAGCACGACGAGCCGGTCGTCATGTACCTGCGCAAGCAGGGCCCCGGTGTCGTGACCGCAGCGGACATCGCCCCACCGGCCGGGGTCGAGGTGCACAACCCGGAGCTGCACCTGGCGACCCTGAACGGCAAGGGCAAGCTGGAGATCGAGCTCACGGTCGAGCGTGGCCGCGGCTACGTGTCGGCGGTGCAGAACAAGCAGCCCGGCCAGGAGATCGGCCGGGTGCCCATCGACTCCATCTACTCGCCGGTGCTGCGTGTCACCTACAAGGTCGAGGCGACCCGAGTCGAGCAGCGGACCGACTTCGACCGGTTGATCGTCGACGTCGAGAGCAAGCCCTCGATGCGCCCCCGCGACGCAGTGGCCAGCGCCGGGAAGACCCTCGTCGAGCTGTTCGGGCTGTTCCGGGAGCTCAACGTCGAGGCTGAGGGCATCGACATGGGGCCATCGCCCACCGACGCGGCCCTCGCGGCCGACCTGGCGCTGCCGATCGAGGACCTCGACCTGACGGTCCGGTCCTACAACTGCCTCAAGCGCGAGGGCATCCACACCGTCGGGGAGCTGGTCTCGCGCAGCGAGGCGGACCTGCTCGACATCCGCAACTTCGGGGCCAAGTCCATCGACGAGGTCAAGGCGAAGCTGGTCGGCATGGGGATGGCCCTGAAGGACAGCCCGCCCGGGTTCGACCCTCGACTGGCCGTGGACAGCTACGGCAGCTACGACGACGACGACCAGGCGTTCGTCGAGGACGAGCAGCTCTGACGAGCCGTCCGGCCTAACGACAGCCACCCTCGACTCAGGAGAGCTCACCCATGCCCACGCCCACCAAGGGCCCCCGGCTCGGCGGCGGTCCGGCCCACGAGCGGCTCATGCTCGCCAACCTCGCGACCGCGCTCTTCGAGCACGGTCGGATCACCACGACGGAGGCCAAGGCCCGTCGGCTGCGGCCGCTGGCCGAGCGGTTGGTCACCAAGGCCAAGCGAGGCGACCTGCACGCCCGTCGCCAGGTCCTTCGGGTGATCCGCGACAAGGGGGTCGTGCACACGCTGTTCGAGGAGATCGGTCCGCGCTACGGCAACCGTGACGGTGGCTACACCCGGATCATCAAGATCGGGCCGCGCAAGGGCGACAACGCCCCCATGGCGGTCATCGAGCTGGTCGAGGCCCTGACGGCCAAGCGCGAGACCGTGACCGAGGCGGAGGCGGCGACCAGGCGCTCGGCCAAGG
>DAIRVJ010000117.1:0-7500 GCA_036802895.1 Candidatus Nanopelagicales bacterium | reverse complement strand
GCGCACACCCAGCAGTTCGCCGCGCACTTCCTGATGGGCCTGCTCGAGGAGGCCGGGCTGCCTCCCGGCGTGATCAACATGGTGACCGGTCATGGGGCCAACGTGTCCGACGTCGTGCTCACCGACCCTGACCTGGCCGGGGTGCACTTCACCGGCTCGACCCGGGTGTTCCAGATGTTCTGGCGGACGATCGGCGAGCACATCGAGGGCTACCGCTCGTACCCGCGGATCGTGGGCGAGACCGGCGGCAAGGACTTCGTGGTCGCCCACCCGAGCGCCGACGTCGACGTGCTGCGCACGGCACTGGTCCGCGGCGCGTTCGAGTACCAGGGGCAGAAGTGCTCCGCGGCCAGCCGTGCCTACGTGCCCCGCTCGATCTGGCGCCGGCTGCGCGACGAGCTCGCGGCCGAGGTCGACGGTCTGGCGATGGGCCCGGTCACCGATCTGTCGAACTTCATGGGTGCGGTGATCGATGACCGGGCGTTCGCCAAGCTGAGCGGGGCCATCGACCGGGCCCGCGGCGTGGCCTCGATCGAGGTGCTGGCCGGCGGGGTGTGCGACGACTCCGAGGGCTGGTTCGTCCGGCCGACCGTGCTGGTCGGCAGCGACCCCACCGACGAGATCTTCACCACCGAGTACTTCGGCCCGCTGCTCGCCGTGCACGTGTACGAGGACGCCGAGTACGACGCGATGCTCACCCAGATGGAGTCGGCCGCGCCCTACGCGCTCACCGGGTCGGTCATCGCCCAGGACCGCGCGGCGATCGCGCACGCGACCAAGGCGCTGCGGTTCGCGGCCGGCAACTTCTACATCAACGACAAGCCGACGGGGGCCGTGGTCGGCCAGCAGCCGTTCGGCGGCGCGCGCGCCTCCGGCACCAACGACAAGGCCGGGTCGGCGCAGAACCTGCTCCGCTGGACGTCGACCCGGTCGATCAAGGAGACGTTGGTTCCGCCGACCGACTACCGCTACCCGCACATGGGCTGAGCCGATCTCGGTAGGCTCGACCGTGCAGTCGCACAACGGCGTGCGGCTGGCCGACCCGTCGAAGAGGCGATAGTCCGTGGCCCTTGACCAGGCCCCCGCGCAGTCCTCACCCGATGCAGGCGAGCGCCGGCACCCGCCGGCGATCCGCTTCGAGGAGACCAAGGCCGACCTCGTCACCAAGGCCGTCGAGGTGGGCGAGCACGCCCGGCCCGGCCACGCCGACGAGGCGACGTTCCTGCGTCACTACTACCACCTGGTCGCGCCCGAGGACCTGATCGGGCGCGACGTCACCGACATCTACGGGGCGGCGGTCAGCCACCGCGAGCTGGCCCACCAGCGGCTGCCGGGAACCGCCAACGTGCGGGTGTTCACCCCCACCGTCGAGGAGCACGGCTGGTCGTCGGGCCACACCGTCGTCGAGATCGTCACCGACGACATGCCGTTCCTGGTCGACTCGGTCACCAGCTATCTGGCCCAGCACGGGCGGGGCATCCACCTCGTCGTCCATCCCCAGCTCACCGTGCGTCGCACGATCACCGGCGAGCTGCTGGACGTCGTGGGGGACCCCTCGGCCGCCACGTCGCCGGAGTTGATCGGCGAGTCGTGGATGCACGTCGAGGTCGACCGCGAGAGCGACGCCGAGGACCTGGTCGAGATCACCGCCGGGCTGCGTCGGGTGCTCAGCGACGTTCGCGAGTCGGTCGAGGACTGGGCGAAGATGCGCGAGGCCGCCCTGCGGGTGGCCGACGATCTGGCGGCCAACCCGCCGCCGCTGCCCGACGCGGAGGTCTCCGAGGCGTGGGAGCTGCTGCGCTGGCTGGCCGACGACCACTTCGCCTTCCTCGGCTTCCGGGAGTACGACCTGGTCAGCGAGGACGGTGTCGACGCCCTCGTCGCCCGGCCCGGCACCGGCCTGGGCGTCCTGCGCAGCGACCAGGCGATCTCGACGTCCTTCGCCCAGCTCACCCCCGAGGTCCGCGCGAAGGCCCGCGAGAAGCGGCTGCTCATCCTGACCAAGGCCAACTCGCGCTCGACCGTGCACCGCCCCGCCTACCTCGACTACGTCGGCATCAAGACCTTCGACGCCGCCGGCGAGGTCGTCGGGGAGCGCCGGTTCCTCGGTCTGTTCAGCTCGGCCGCCTACAACCAGAGCGTCCTGCGCATCCCGCTGCTCCGGCGCAAGGTGCGCGAGGTGCTGGACGCCGCCGGCTTCTCGCCGATGAGTCACAGTGGCAAGGACCTGCAGCAGATCCTGGAGACCTACCCGCGCGACGAGCTGTTCCAGGTGTCCACCGAGGAGCTGCTGCCCACGGTGCTCTCCGTGGTCAACCTGCAGGAACGCCGGCAGACTCGGCTGTTCCTGCGCCGCGACGAGTACGGGCGCTTCATGTCCTGCCTCGTCTACCTCCCACGTGACCGCTACACGACCACGGTGCGGCTGGAGATCGAGCGGATCCTGCGCGAGGCGCTGGGCGGCGTGTCGGTCGACTACACGGCCCGGGTGTCCGAGTCGGTGCTGGCCCGGCTGCACTACGTCGTGCGGGTGCCGAAGGGCTCGACGGTGCCGGACGTCGACGCCGACGAGCTCGAGCTGCGGCTCAGCGAGGCCACCCGCGCCTGGGCCGACGACTTCGCCGACGCGCTGGTCGACCAGTGCGGCGAGGAGGACGCCGCCCACCTGGGCAAGCTCTACGGCGTCGCGTTCCCGGAGGCCTACAAGGAGGACTTCCCGGCCCGCACGGCCGTCGCCGACCTGCGCCACCTGCGCGAGCTCGAGCAGCACGAGGTCGCGCTCAACCTCTACCACCCGTTCGGTGCGCCGTCCGGGGAGCGCCGGTTCAAGATCTACCGGGCCGGCCCCCCGGTCTCGCTGTCCCAGGTGCTCCCGGCGCTGCAGGCGATGGGGGTGGAGGTCGTCGACGAGCGGCCCTACGAGATCCAGCCTGCCGGGGGAGGCCAGCAGTGGGTCTACGACTTCGGGCTGCGCTACGACGCCAGCGTCGACAGCCCGGACCTCAAGGCCCGGTTCGAGGACTCCTTCGCCGCCGCCTGGGCGGGTCGGGCCGAGTCCGACGGGTTCAACGCGCTGGTGCTGCGCGGCGGGCTCACCTGGCGTCAGGCCAGCGTGCTCCGCGCCTACGCCAAGTACCTGCGCCAGACCGGCTCGACGTTCAGCCAGGAGTACGTCGAGCGCTCGCTCGCGGCGAACCTGCCGATCACCCGCCTGCTGCTGCGGCTGTTCGAGGCCCGCTTCGACCCCGAGTCGGCGGGTGAGCGCGACGAGCTCGCCGACGCGCTCACCGAGGAGATCGGCGGGGCGCTGGACGCGGTGGCCAGCCTCGACCAGGACCGGATCCTGCGCTCGTTCCTGGGCTTGGTACGGGCGACCCTGCGGACGAACTACTTCCAGCCGGGCCCGGACGGCCGGCCGAAGCCCTACCTGTCGTTCAAGCTGGACTCCGCGCGGGTCGCGGAGCTGCCGCTGCCCCGGCCGCGGTACGAGATCTGGGTGTACAGCCCGTCGGTGGAGGGCGTGCACCTGCGGTTCGGCTCGGTGGCCCGGGGCGGACTGCGCTGGTCCGACCGGCGCGAGGACTTCCGCACCGAGATCCTGGGCTTGGTCAAGGCGCAGGCCGTGAAGAACGCGGTCATCGTGCCGGTCGGCGCCAAGGGCGGGTTCGTCGTCAAGAACCCGAAGGCCGACCCGACCGACCGGGAGGCGGTGCTCGCCGAGGGCATCGCGTGCTACCAGACGTTCATCAGCGCCCTGCTGGACCTCACCGACAACCTGGTCGACGGGGCCGTCGTCCCGCCACCGTCCGTGGTCCGTCACGACGGTGACGACCCCTACCTCGTGGTGGCCGCCGACAAGGGCACCGCCACGTTCTCGGACATCGCCAACGCCGTCGCGGTCTCCTACGGGTTCTGGCTCGGTGACGCGTTCGCGTCCGGCGGGTCGGCCGGCTACGACCACAAGGCGATGGGCATCACCGCCCGTGGAGCCTGGGAGTCGGTCAAGCGCCACTTCCGCGAGCTGGGCCTGGACCCGCAGACCAAGGACTTCACCGCGGTCGGCATCGGCGACATGTCCGGTGACGTGTTCGGCAACGGGATGCTGCTGTCAGAGCACACCCGGCTGGTGGCCGCCTTCGACCATCGGCACGTCTTCGTCGACCCGGCCCCGGACGCCGCCGCTTCCCTCGCCGAGCGGCAGCGGCTCTTCGCGCTGCCGAGGTCGAGCTGGGCCGACTACGCGCCGGAGCTCATCTCGGCCGGCGGAGGCGTGTGGCCGCGCTCGGCGAAGTCGGTACCGGTGAGCCCGGGGGCCCGCACCGCGCTGGGGATCCCCGACGGGGTGACCGCGCTGACGCCGAACGACCTGATCCGGGCCATCCTGCAGGCTCCGGTGGACCTGCTCTGGAACGGCGGGATCGGCACCTACGTCAAGGCGCAGGACGAGGCCAACGCCGACGTCGGCGACAAGGCCAACGACCAGATCCGCATCGACGGGGCGCAGCTGCGCTGCCGCGTGGTCGGCGAGGGCGGCAACCTCGGGTTCACCCAGCTCGGCCGGGTGGAGGCCAACCTGCGCGGCGTCCGGCTGAACACCGACGCGATCGACAACTCCGCCGGCGTCGACACCTCCGACCACGAGGTCAACATCAAGATCCTGCTGGACGCGGTGGTCCGGGCCGGCGACCTCACGCCCAAGCAGCGCAACTCGCTGCTCGCCGAGATGACCGAGGACGTCGGCGCGCACGTGCTGCGGCACAACTACGAGCAGAACGTGCTGCTCGGGGTGGCCCGCTCGCAGGCGCATCCCTTGCTGACCGTGCACCAGCGGCTCATCCGTGACCTGGAGCGGAGGGGCGGGCTGGACCGTGAGCTGGAGTTCCTGCCCTCGGACGCCGACATCCAGACCCGGCACGCCGCCGGACTCGGGCTGACCAGTCCGGAGCTCTCGGTGCTGCTCGCCTACGCCAAGATCACGCTGAAGAACGACCTGCTGGCGTCCCCACTGCCCGACGAGGCGCACTTCCGGGCGCTGCTGGCCCGGTACTTCCCGTCGACGCTGGTCGAGCGGTTCGGCTCGCGGCTCGACAGTCATCCGCTGCGCCGGGAGATCGTCACCACCTGGCTGGTCAACGACCTGGTCAACCGTGGCGGCATCACGTTCGCGTTCCGGGCGGGGGAGGAGGTCGGCGCCAGCCCCGCGGAGGTCGCCCGCGCCTACACGGTCGCCCGCGCGGTGTTCCGGCTGCCCGACTACTGGGCCCGGGTGGAGGCATTGGACGACGAGGTGCCGACCCGCGCGCAGACGGCGCTGTACCTGGAGTGCCGTCGGCTGCTCGACCGGGCGACCCGTTGGATCCTTCAGTCGCGCCGGTCGCTGGTCGACGTCGAGGCGGAGATCGAGCACTTCGGGCAGGTGGGCCACCTGGTGGCGCGGATCCCGCAGTGGCTGCGCGGCGTGGAACGCGAGCGGCTGGAGCGGCGGACGACCGAGCTGACCGACCTCGGGGCGCCGGTCGAGCTGGCCCACGAGACCGCCGCCATGCTCGACGTCTTCTCGCTGCTCGACATCGTCGAGATCGGCGCGAGGACGGGGGAGGACCCCGACGCGGTGGGCCGGCTGTACTTCGCGGTCTCCGAGCGGTTCGAGGTCGACCGCATGCTCGGCCGGATCACCCTGCTCCCGCGCGACGACCGCTGGTCGGCGCTGGCTCGGATGGCGCTGCGCTACGACCTCTACGGCGCGCTCGCCGGGCTGACCCGCAACGTCATCATGGTGACTCCGGACGAGCCGGATCCAGACCGGCGGATCACGGCCTGGGAGGAGCGCAACGCCGAGGGGCTCGGCCGCACCCGCGCCACGCTGCACGAGATCACCACAGGTGAGGACTTCGACCTGGCGACGCTGTCGGTGGCCCTGCGGGTCATCCGCACCCTGGTGCCCTCCGGCAGCAGCACCTGAGCGTGACAGGATCGGCCCATGCCTGCTGAGACCCGGTCCCTGACCGACACCGTGGTGGTCATCACCGGCGCCAGCGCCGGTATCGGCACCGCGACCGCGCGGCTGCTCGCCGAGAAGGGGGCCAGGGTCGCGCTCGGGGCGCGCCGTGCGGACCGACTGGCCGACCTGGTGGCCGAGCTCGGCCCGGAGCGCGCGGTCTCCGTCGAGATGGACGTCCGCTCGCCCGAGGACAACCGGCGCCTGGTCGCCGCTGCGGTGGAGCGGTGGGGCCGGCTGGACTCCGTCGTCGCCAACGCCGGGATCGGGGAGTACGGGTCGGTGCTCGACCACAGCGACGAGATGGTGTCGCGGATGATCGACACCAACTACACGGGCACCGTCTTCAGCGTGCGGGCGGCGATCCCGGCGCTGCGGGCGGCCGGTGGCGGTGACGTGGTCATCGTGTCGTCGGTGGCCGGTCTGCGCGGTGGCGGAGACGAGGCCGTCTACGCCGGGACCAAGTTCGCCCAGGTGGGTCTCGCGGGGGCGCTGGACCGGGAGCTGCGCGAGCAGGGCATCCGGGTGACCGCGATCTGCCCGGCCGGCGTCGACACGGAGTTCGCGATCGGCACAGGGCGGGTGCCCGGCATGCCCGAGCTGGCGACCTACCTGCGTCCCGAAGACGTCGCCCACGCGATCGTCACCACCCTCGAGCAGCCGCGCCGCCTGCGGACCACCCTGTGGGCGTTGTGGAGCATGGGCCAACAGTCGTAGACGACCAGGCGTGGCACCTGAACGCCTGCGGTAACAGGCATCCGCACCCTTTGCGGCGGGTGCTCACCTGTTGGGGCGGCGGGCCGAACGGACCTGGCGCCGCCCGGGACGTCGACGCACGCTGATGGTGTCGCCCGTTCTCCGACTCGACCGGAGGTGGGTCCCATGCGAACGATGCGACGACTGTCCGTGATGGTCCTGGGTGCGGCCTTGGTCGTGCCTGTCGCTGTCACCGGTACCGCCTCGGCGTCGGCCGAGGGACCGACGGCTCCCACCCTGGTCGGCATCCGAGCGGCGCACCACCCCGGCTACGACCGGATCGTCTTCGACTTCGACGGCGGGCTCCCGGCGAGCCGTCAGGTGAGGTACGTCGACCGGCTGATCGGTGATCCGTCCGGTCTGCGGGTCCCGATCGCCGGCCGGGCCATCCTGCAGGTCCGGTTCTACCCGGCCAACGCCCACGACGACTCCGGGGGGACCGCCCCCGAAACGGTCGCCTTCCCGTTGCCCAACATCATGACCGCGGTGCGCGCGGGCGACTCCGAGGCCGTCACCATCTACGGCATCGGTCTGGCGAAGCGGCAGCCCTTCCGGGTCTTCACGCTGACCCACCCCGACCGGGTGGTGATCGACATCGACGCCGCGTTCCGCACGGTCCAGCGTCGGGTTTGGTTCCTCAACGTGCCCAACTACATGTCGGGGCACGGGCCGTACTTCACCTCGGTCCTGCGGCCGGTGCTGCCGATGACCCCGGCGACCGGAGTCATGGACCGGCTGTTCGCCGG
>DAIRVJ010000116.1:0-7514 GCA_036802895.1 Candidatus Nanopelagicales bacterium | reverse complement strand
GCATCCGGCCGGTGCCGACCTGGAAGTCGACGGCGGCCGCCCCCACCCCGATCAGGGTCGGCCCGCTGGACGTGCCCTGGGCGTTCAGGCCGTGGCACGACGAGCAGCCCTCGAGGAACAGCTCCTTGCCCTGCTCGATCTGCTGTGGGGTGGCCGCGGCCCGGGCGGCCGACGCGGTGCCCGAGCCGGTGACGGCGGCGTACAGGACGCCGACAGCCACCAGGGCGAGCAGCAGGACGACGACGCGGGCCAGCGGGTGGCGTCGGCGATGGGCGATCGACAGCGGCGCGTGACTCGTCATGACCCCGTCACTGGATGATGTAGATGGTCGTGAACAGGCCGATCCAGACCACGTCGACGAAGTGCCAGTAGTACGACACGACGATCGCGCTGATGGCCTGGTTGTGCGTGAACCTCTTGGCGACGTACGTGCGACCGAGCAGGAACAGGAAGGCGATGAGGCCGCCGGTGACGTGCAGGCCGTGGAACCCGGTGGTCAGGTAGAACACCGAGCCGTAGTTGGTCTGCAGGGTCACACCCTCACGCACCAGCGCGGTGTACTCGTAGGCCTGGCCGCCGATGAAGAAGGCGCCCATGAGGAAGGTGATGATGAACCATCGCCGCAGGCCCTTCACGTCACCGCGCTCGGCCGCGAACACCCCGATCTGGCAGGTCACGGACGACAGCACCAGCACGGTGGTGTTGACGGCCGAGAACGGGATGTTCAGCTTGTCGATCGCCTCGGCCCAGACCTCGGGCCCCTGCACGGCCCGCACCGTGAAGTACATCGCGAACAGTGCCGCGAAGAACATCAGCTCGGAGGACAGCCAGACGATCGTCCCGACGCTCACGGCGCTCGGCCGGTTGACGGTCGGGTGGGCAGGCGTCAGGGACGCGGTTGCGGTCGCCACGGCGGCATTCTGGCAGTCCGGAGGCCCCAGCACGACCCCGACCCCCCGGAACGTCGACCGCGAGTCTCGGCCCGGCGCCACTCGCCTAGCCTGGAGGCGTGTCGGGTGAGGTGCTGCTGGCGGGGGCCTGGGCCGGCGTCGGGGCCCACGGGGGAGCCGACGCCGCCCCCGAGCTGACGGGCTGGACCGCGCTGACCGGCTGGACGTTCGAGTGGCTGCCGGCCCTGGCCGTGGCGGTGACCGCGCTCGGCTACCTGGCGGGGGTTCGGCGGCTGCGTCGACGCGGCGACCGCTGGCCGGTCGGCCGGACCGTCTCGTTCGTCGGGCTCGGGCTGGGCGGGACGGTGCTGGCCACTCAGTCGTTCCTCGCCACCTACGACACGACGCTGTTCTGGGTGCACATGGCCCAGCACATGCTGCTGGCCATGCTGGTGCCGATCTTCCTCGCGCTCGGGGCGCCCATCACGCTGGCGCTGCGGACCCTGCCCGCCCGCCCGCGCCGCCTGCTGCTCGCCGTCCTGCACAGCCGGGTCGCCGCGGTGCTGACGTTCCCCCTCGTCACGGGCCTGATCTTCGTGCTCAACCCGTTCGTCCTGTACTTCACCGGCCTGTACCAGGCGACGCTGGAGAACCCCCTGCTGCACGACTGGAACCACGTGCACTTCGTCGTCGTCGGCGCGCTCTGGTACTGGCCGCTGCTCGGCATCGACCCGATGCCCCGCCGGCTGCCCTACGGGCTGCGGCTGCTGGCGGCCTTCGCCGTGCTGCCGTTCCATGCCTGGCTCGGCGTCACCGTGATGGCGTCGTCCACGCTGATCGCCGGGGAGTTCTACGCCGATCTCGGCCGCAGCTGGGGGCCGTCGCTGGCCCAGGACCAGCAGCTCGCCGGAGGGCTGCTGTGGTCCAGCGGCGAGCTGGTCGGGCTCATCGTGTTCGCCGTGCTCCTCGTGCAGTGGATGCGGCACTCCGAGCGGGAGGCGGTCCGGGAGGACCGCCGGTTGGACCGCCTGGAGGCGCAAGCCGCTGCCCGGACCCGCCCGCTCGACGGCTAGGCTGGCGCGCGTGAGCAGCCCCCAGACGCCGGCCGCCGAGCGCACCCTCACGGTCCTGGTGTACAGCGACGACCGGACGACGCGCGAGCGGGTGCGACAGGCCCTCGGTCGTCGTCCCGCCGCCGACCTGCCGTTCCTGCGCTATGTCGAGTGCGCCACCGAGCCGGCCGTCATCGCCGCCGCCGACAAGGGCGGGCTGGACCTGCTGGTGCTGGACGGCGAGGCGGTGCCGGCCGGCGGGCTCGGTGTCTGCCGCCAGCTGAAGGAGGAGATCTACCGCTGCCCGCCGGTGCTCGCGCTGGTCGGCCGGCCGCAGGACGGCTGGCTGGCGAGCTGGTCGAAGGCCGACGCCGTGGTCTCCCACCCGCTCGACCCGATCGTGCTCGCCGATGCCGCCGCCGGGCTGCTGCGGGCGAGGATGGCCGGGACGACGGTGGCCACCCGCTGAGCGCGGGACGACGACGAGCCGGATGACCGCCCTCAGCTGGCCGGCGCTGCTCACGGCGCTGCTCGCCGGCGAGGCGCTGACCGCGGACCAGACCGCCTGGGCGATGGGCCAGGTGATGGCCGGCGACGCCACGCCGGCCCAGATCGCCGGCTTCGTCGTGGCGCTGCGGGCCAAGGGCGAGACGGCGGACGAGATGGACGGGCTGGTCCGGGCCATGCTCGACCACGCGCACCGGATCCAGGTCCCTGGGCCGACCGTCGACGTCGTCGGCACGGGCGGCGACCGGGCCCACACCGTGAACCTCTCGACGATGGCGGCGCTGGTCGTCGCGGGTGCCGGGGCCCGGGTGGTCAAGCACGGCAACCGGGCGGCCTCGTCCTCCTGCGGGTCGGCCGACCTGCTCGAGCACCTGGGCGTGGTGCTCACCCTGCCGCCCGACGCCGTCGTCCGGGTGGCCGAGCAGGTGGGGATCACGTTCTGCTTCGCGCAGGTGTTCCACCCGGCGATGCGGCACGCGGCGGTGCCACGGCGTGAGCTCGGGATCGCCACGGCGTTCAACTTCCTCGGCCCCCTGACCAACCCGGCGCAGCCGCAGGCGCAGGCGATCGGCTGCGCCGACGCGCGGATGGCCGGGGTCATGGCCCAGGTCTTCGCCCGGCGCGGCGTCTCGGCCCTGGTCGTGCGCGGGGACGACGGGCTGGACGAGCTGACCACCGTGACGACGTCCCGGGTGTGGCGGGTCCGGGACGGCCGGGTGGCCGAGGAGGTGGTGGACCCGGCGCGGCTGGGCTTGCCGACCCCTCCCGACGGCGCCCTGCGCGGGGCCGACGCCGCCTACAACGCCGCGGTGACCCACCGGCTGCTCGCCGGCGAGCGGAGCCCGGTGCGCGACGCCGTGCTGCTCAACGCCGCGGCCGCGCTGGTGGCCCTGGACGGTGACGACGGGCCGCTGGAGTCCCAGCTGGCTGCCGGCCTGCAGCGGGCGGCCGCGGCCGTGGACTCGGGGGCCGCGGCCGACGTGCTCGACCGGTGGGTGGCCGCGACCCGGTCAGCCGGAGTCCTCGAGCCCGAGTGAGAACGCGGCCTCCAGGTCGTGCCGGCTGTACGCGCGGAACGCGATGTGGGTCTGCGTCGACAGCACGCCCGGCACCTTGTTGAGCGTGCCGGCCACCACCTCGGCCAGCTCGTCGTGCTCGCGCACCCGGACCATCGCGACCAGGTCGAGCTCGCCGGTCACCGAGTACACCTCGCTGACGCCCGGGAGGTCGGCGATCGCCTGAGCCACCTCGGGGATGCGGTCGACCTGGCACTGGACGAAGACGATGGCGGTGACCACGCCCGCACTCTAGCGGCGGCCGGCGGTCATCCCACGGGCCGCAGCCGCCTGCGGTCGGCGCCCGGGGCGGGCGGCCGTTCGGCCGATGCGGCGTAGCGGACCCGGTGCGCACCGGCGCTGTGCACCGGCAGGGCCCAGGTGCCCTCGACCCGGACCAGCCTGACCTCGGGAGACTCCAGCCAGCGCAGCACGCACTCGGTCTCGGCGGCCGTCGCCGCGGGGGTCGGGCCGGCGCCGGGTGCCACCCGCTCGGCGGTGGCGAGCAGCGCCTCGACGGCCGGCCGCGGGTCGAGCCCGGGGCCGACCGTGTCGGTGCCGGCCAGCCGGCCGTGGCGGACGACGGCGAGCTCCCACCCGCCGGACGCCGAGGGTCGGGCGGCCACCAGCTCCGGGCAGCGGGCCAGGCCGGCGAGCCGGTGCATCCGCGCGGCCGCCCGCACCAGGGCGGCGAGCCGGTCGCGCTGGGCGGCGGCGTCCTCGAACCGCTCGTCCCGCGCCAGGGCGGCCAGCCGCTGCTCGAGCCGGCGGACGACCGCCCGGGCGTCGCCGGTCACCGCGGTCCGGACCGCGCCGGCGTGCACGGCGTACTGCTCGACGGACTCCCCGCCCTCGCAGGGGGCGCCGCAGCGGCCCATGCCGGCCAGCGCGCAGGCCGACCGGGACGGGCGCACCGGCAGCCGCTCGGTGCACTGGCGCAGGGGCACCGCCTCGTGCAGCGCGGTCATCGCCGCCTCGGCCGAGGCCCGGGACCCGAACGGGCCCAGGTAGGTGGCCGCGTCGTCGCGATGCTCGCGCACCAGGGAGAGCCGCGGGAACGCCTCGACCGTCAGCTTGAGCCACCACACCCGCTCGGGGAACCGGGAGCGGCGGTTGTAGCGCGGCTTGTGCTGGGCGATCAGCCGCAGCTCGCGGACCTCGGCCTCCAGCGTGGTCGGGCACGGGATGTGCCGGACCCGCTCCGCCAGGCCCACCATCTCGGTCATCCGCGTGCGCAGCTCGCTGGCCGTGAAGTAGGTGAGCACCCGCGCCCGCAGGTCGTGCGAGGTGCCGACGTACAGGACCCGGGCCTGCGCGTCCTCGAACAGGTACACGCCGGGGGAGGACGGCAGCCCGTCGGCCAGGTGGCGCTTGCGGCGCCGGGTCGGGGAGACCCGCGCGGAGTAGGTGGACAGCTCCTCCAGGGTGTCGACGCCCTGGGTGCCCACTCGCTCGATCAGCCCGTGCAGGACGTCGACCGTGGCGCGAGCGTCGTCCAGCGCCCGGTGGGTCGGCGTGGTGGTGGCCCGGAACAGCCGGGCCAGGGTGGCCAGCTTGCAGTCGGGTGCCTCGTCGCGCAGCACGACCTGTCGGGCCAGCCGGGCGGTGTCGAGCACGCCGTGGGTCGGCCAGGTCTGGCCGGTGCGGTCGGCGGCGGCCCGCAGGAAGCCGATGTCGAACGGCGCGTTGTGCGCCACCAGCACCGCCCCGCGGGCGAACTCGAGGAAGGCCGGCAGCACCGTGCCGATGCGCGGAGCCCCGGCGACCATCGAGTCGGTGATCCCGGTCAGCACCTGGACGAAGGCGGGGATCGGCATCCCCGGGTCGACGAGGGTCTGGAACTCGCCGAGCCGCTCGCCGCCCCTGACCTTGACCGCGCCGACCTCGGTGATCCCGCAGTCCGCGGGGGAACCGCCGGTCGTCTCGAGGTCGACGACGACGAAGAGCACCTCGCGCAGCGGCGTGCCCAGCTCGTCGAACGTCGCCTGCCGGCCGGGGCTCGACTCGGCAGGCTCGGTCATGACTGTGACGGTAGGCAGCCCCACCGACAGCCCCGCGCAGGCGCGCGGGAGGCGACCGCCTAGCCTGGGGCCACCGTCCCGCCCGCGTGGGTGGGAGCCCTCCCCGGGAGTCGTCCGTGCCCGTGCCGATGCCGACCTCCGACACGCGGTGGCGCTGCGCCCAGTGCGGGAACCTCACCCGCTTCGACGTGGTCCGGACCGTCCGCAGCCGGGAGTTCGTGCACCTGGACCTGGCCGGCGAGCCCTCCGTCGACGAGCGCGAGGTGCTCGCCGAGACCGTCGAGGAGGTCCGCTGCCGCTGGTGCCGGTCCGAGCAGGTCAACCTCGTGCCCCGGCTGGGCCAGTCCGACGCCGTCGCCGACGCCGACGCCCCACCCGCCGCCCCACCTGCCGGATGAGCGGACGGTCGGACGGGCCGCTGCACGGGCTGCTGGTGGTTGACCTGACCCGGCTGCTGCCCGGCGGCTACTGCACCCAGCTGCTGGCCGACCTCGGGGCCGACGTGCTCAAGGTCGAGCCGAGGCGTACCGGCGACGAGGTGCGCTGGGCGCCCCCGCTGGCGTCGACCGGGGAGAGCGGTGCGCACCTGGTGCTCAACCGCGGCAAGCGCTCGATGACGCTCGACCTGAAGACCGCCGACGGTCGCGCGCTGCTGCTCGACCTGGCGGCCCGAGCGGACGTGCTCGTCGAGTCGTTCCGGCCCGGAGTCATGGAGCGTCTGGGGGTCGGGCGGGACGTGCTGCTCGACGCGAGTCCCCGGCTGGTGTACGTGGCCATCTCCGCCTTCGGCCGGGGTGGCCCGCTGGAGCAGGTGCCCGGCCACGACATCGACGCCCAGGCCTATGCGGGGGCGCTGTCCCTGGGCCGCGGGGCGGACGGCGGGCCCGCGGTGCCCTACCTGCAGGTCGCCGACCTCGCGGCCGGCCTCCAGGCGGCCCTGGGCGCGCTGGCTGCCCTGCACGCCCGTGACGCGGGGCGGCGGCCAGCCGGTCAGGCCGTGGACGTGGCCATGACGGACGCCGTGGCGTCGCTGCTCACCCTGGCTGCGGGGGCCTACGCGGCGGGCGGGGGGGTGCCGACGGTGCGCGAGCCGCTCACCGGGGCACTCGCCTGCTACGGCACCTACCGGTGCGGGGACGGTCGCTACGTCGCCGTCGGCGCGCTGGAGCCGAAGTTCTTCGCCCGGCTGTGCGCCCTCCTCGAGCGTGCCGAGCTGGCATCCCTGCAGTACGACCCGGCCGGTCAGGGTGAGCTGCGGGCGGCGCTGGCCGCGGTGTTCGAGCAGCGCTCTCGCGACGAATGGACGAGCCTGCTCGGCGGGGAGGACACCTGCCTGGCCCCCGTCCTGGACGTCGCCGAGGCGTTGGCCCACCCCGACGTCCGGGCCCGGGGGGTCGTCGAGGACCACCGGCTCGCCGACGGCACGGCGTTCCCCCGGGTGGGGCCGGTGCTCCGGCTCTCCGGCACGCCGGCGCGACCCGGAGCGAGCGCCCCCGGCCTGGGCGAGCACACCGACGAGGTGCTCGACTGGCTCGGGCGGGACCCGGCGCAGGTGGCCGACCTGCGGGCCCGGGAGGTCGTATGAGCCGACCGTCCGACCCGGAGCCCGAGCCCCACCCGGGGTCGCTGCCCGACGCGGTCAGGCTGAAGGTGCTGGCCCTGGCGGCCGACACCGTCGGGCGGCTGCCGGCCGACGACGTGCCCGCGCCGCTGCGGGCCGTGGCCCGGTTCGCCCCCGCCAAGCGCGCCCGGGCCGGTGCAGGACCGCTGGGGGCGGCGCTCGAGGCCGATCCGGCGTTCCGCCAGGCGGTCGGCGAGCGGGCCCGGGAGGCGTCCCCGGAGCTGGCCGCCCTCGTCGAGCCGGACCCCGTGGACCAGGGGGAAGCGGCGCCCGTGGACCCGGTCGCCACGGCCGCCGACCCGGTCGAGGTGGCCGTGCTCGGCTACCTGCTTCGTCCGCCGGGCTGGCCGAGGCTGGTCGAGGCGGCC
>DAIRVJ010000115.1:5133-7538 GCA_036802895.1 Candidatus Nanopelagicales bacterium | reverse complement strand
GCTCGACCTCAGGGAAGGCGAGGTCGAGCCCGGTCTCGAGGCCGATGACGCCGACGCCACGCAGCCCTGGGGTGTCCACGAGCAGCCCGCCTCCGGAGAGCTGCACCAGCTCGCGGCGCACGGTGACGTGCCGGCCCTTGCCCGTCACCCCCACCGAACCCGTCGGCAGGTCGACCGACGACCCGAGGGCGTTGGCCAGGGTCGACTTCCCCACCCCCGACGGCCCGATCGCGGCCACCGTGACCCCCGGCCCCGCCACCGCACCGAGCTCGGCCAGGCCCTGACGCGTCACGGCGCTCACCACGAGCACGTCCGCACCAGGCGCGATCGCAGCGACGTCGGCCGCCACCATCTCGCCGTCCGCGACCAGATCGGCCTTGGTGAGGACGACCACGGGCCGAGCCCCGCTCTCCCAGGCCAGCGCGAGCAGCCGCTCCAGCCGCCCCAGGTCCGGGTCGACGTCCAAGGCCGCGACGACGAGGACGACGTCGACGTTGGCCGCGAGCACCTGCCCCCGCGACTCCCCGCTGGCGGCCGCCCGGACCACCGCCGTCCGCCGAGGGAGCACGGCCTCGACGGTCACCCGGGCGTCCGGCCAGTCGCGCAGCAGCACCCAGTCGCCCGTACAGGGGCCGGTGGTCGAGTCGGCGGCCATCCCCCCGAGCACCGCTCCCCCGAGGGTGGCTCGGCTCGCCCCCGCCGCGCTCAGCACGTCGCAGGCCCCGCGGTCGACCCCGCTCACCCGGGCCGGCCGGAACCCGAGCGAGTGCCACGGCTGAGCGGCGGCCGCCCAGCCGGAGTCCCAGCCGAGGGTCGTCAGCGTCGAGGCGTCGTCCATCGACGCCCACGCTAGGCAGTCGGCCCGGCGAAGGCGAACGGTTATCTGCGTGGTGGAATCGCCGCATGGACGCCACGCATCAGGTGCTCAACCAGACTCCACCACTCGCCGGCCACGACGTGTTCAGCACCGACACCGCCCTGGTCGAGGCGGTGCGGCGGCACGGGGCCGAGTCGGCGATCCCCCGGCTGAGCGACCTGGGTCGGCTGGCCGGCGACCCCGAGCACCAGCGACTGGGGGAGCTCGCGAACACCTTCACCCCCACGCTGCGCACCCACGACCGGTACGGCCACCGGGTCGACGAGGTCGACTACCACCCCGCGTATCACCGGCTGCTCTCGATCGCCGCCGAGCACGGGCTGCACGCCCGTCCCTGGCTGGGCGGCGAGCCGGTGGCGCACGTCGTCCGGGCTGCCGGTTTCGTCGTGTGGAGCCAGGTGGAGGCCGGTCACGGCTGCCCGGTGTCCATGACCTACGCAGCCGTGCCCGCGCTGCGCACCGATCCGGCGCTCGCCGACGAGTGGGTGCCTCGGCTGGCCTCGGCCGTCTACCAGCCCGGCCTCAGCGATCCCGCGGACAAGGCGGGCTGCCTGGCCGGGATGGCCATGACCGAGAAGCAGGGCGGCTCCGACGTCCGCGCCAACACCACGAGGGCGGACGACGGGGGCGACGGCTGGTACCGGCTCACCGGCCACAAGTGGTTCTGCTCCGCGCCGATGAGCGACGTCTTCCTCATGCTGGCCCAGGCACCCGGCGGACTTACCTGCTTCGTCGTGCCCCGGGTGCTGCCCGACGGCTCCCGCAACGTCCTGCGGCTGCAGCGGCTGAAGGACAAGCTGGGCAACCGGTCCAACGCCTCAGCCGAGATCGAGCTGGACGGCACCCTCGCCCGACGGCTCGGCGACGAGGGGCGGGGCGTGCGGACGATCGTCGAGATGGTCGCGGCCACCCGGCTGGACTGCGTGCTCGGGTCGAGCGCGCTCATCCGCCAGGCCGTCGCGCAGGCCACGCACCACGCCGCCCACCGCTCGGCGTTCGGCCGGGTGCTGGCCGAGCAGCCGCTGATGGCCACGCTGCTCGCCGACCTCGCGCTGGAGTCCGAGGCGGCCACCGCGCTGGCGATCCGGCTGGCCGCCGCGGTCGACGCCGGCGAGGACGCGTTCCGGCGGATCGCCGTCCCGGTGGCGAAGTACTGGGTGACCAAGCGGGCGACCGCAGTCACCGCCGAGGCGCTGGAGTGCCTGGGCGGCAACGGCTACGTGGAGGACAGCGGCCTGCCCCGGCTGTACCGCGAGGCGCCGGTGAACTCGGTCTGGGAGGGCAGCGGCAACGTCGTGGTGCTGGACGTGCTGCGGGCCTTGACCCGCGAGCCGGACAGCCTGCCCGCGTTCCTGGCCGAGCTGAACCTCGCCCGCGGCGCCGACGCCCGGTACGACGCCTGGGTGGGGGCGTTGGCCGACGACCTGGCTGGTGTCGGCGTGGACCCCGGCGGGGCCGAGCCGGGTGCCCGACGGCTGGTCGAACGGATGGCGCTGGCGCTGCAGGGCGGCCTCCTGCTGCGGTACGC
>DAIRVJ010000115.1:0-5033 GCA_036802895.1 Candidatus Nanopelagicales bacterium | reverse complement strand
TTCAGCGCGAGGCCGATCCCCCAGGCCAGCATGAGGAAGATCGGCCACGGGAACCAGGTCCCGCCGAGGGCACCGGAGACGGCCCACACCGCCCACAGGAAGCCGTTGACGACGACGTAGGCCGCGATGTGGCCGTGGAAGTCGCGCCGCTTGCGCAGCCGGGTCACCGCCTGGTCGTGCAGTGATGGGGTGTCGGACATGGGGACCTCCTCCCGACCCTGTCCACGGTAGGCGGCGGACCCTCCCGGGGGCCTGAGGCGAACGGCCCAGCCCCGGATGCGGCAGGATCGTCGCCGGCAGGGACGTCGCAGCAAACGAGGTGAGCATGCAGGTCTGGCCAGGGACTCCGTATCCGCTCGGGGCCACCTACGACGGCGCGGGCACGAACTTCGCGCTGTTCTCCGAGGTGGCCACCGGCGTGGACCTCTGCCTCGTCGACGACCGGGGACGCGAGCGGCGCGTGCCGCTGCACGAGCGCGACGCGTTCGTCTGGCACGGCTACCTGGCGGGTGTCGGACCGGGCCAGCGGTACGGCTACCGGGTGAGCGGGCCGTTCGACCCGGCCCGGGGGCAGTGGTGCAACCCGAAGAAGCTGCTGCTGGACCCCTACGCCAAGGCCGTCGAGGGCCAGCCCGACTGGAACGAGTCGATGTTCGCCTACCGGCTCGGCGACCCGACCAAGCGCAACGACCTCGACAACGCCCGGCGCACCATGCGCTCGGTCGTGATCAACCCCTTCTTCGACTGGCAGGAGGACCGGCACCCCCGGACCCCCTACCACGAGACGGTGGTCTACGAGGCGCACGTCAAGGGCCTGACGAAGACCCACCCGGGCATCCCCGACGAGATCCGCGGCACCTATGCGGCCCTCGGGCACCCGGTCATGGTCGAGCACCTGCGTTCGCTCGGGGTGACCGCGCTCGAGCTGATGCCGGTGCACCAGTTCGTGCAGGACCACCACCTGCAGGAGAAGGGGCTGTCCAACTACTGGGGCTACAACACCATCGGCTTCTTCGCTCCGCACAACGGGTACGCGTCCTACGGCCAGCGTGGCGAGCAGGTGCAGGAGTTCAAGGCGATGGTGCGCTCGCTGCACGCTGCGGGCATCGAGGTGATCCTGGACGTCGTCTACAACCACACGGCCGAGGGCAACCACCTCGGCCCGACGCTGTCGTTCCGCGGCATCGACAACGCCTCCTACTACCGGCTCGTCGACGACAACCCCCAGTACTACATGGACACCACAGGCACCGGGAACAGCCTGCTCATGCGCAGCCCGCACGTGCTGCAGCTGATCATGGACTCGCTGCGCTACTGGGTGATGGAGATGCACGTCGACGGGTTCCGGTTCGACCTCGCGGCGACCCTCGCCCGGCAGTTCCACGAGGTCGACCGGCTGTCCGCCTTCTTCGACCTGGTGCACCAGGACCCGGTCGTCTCCCAGGTCAAGCTGATCGCCGAGCCCTGGGACATCGGCGACGGCGGCTACCAGGTCGGCAACTTCCCCCCGCTGTGGACCGAGTGGAACGGCAAGTACCGGGACTGCGTCCGCGACTTCTGGCGCGGTGAGCCGGCCACGCTGTCGGAGTTCGGCTCGCGGTTCACCGGGTCCAGCGACCTGTACGAGTGGTCCGGACGGCGGCCCTTCGCCTCGGTCAACTTCGTCACCGCCCACGACGGGTTCAGCCTGCACGACCTGGTCGCGTACAACGACAAGCACAACGAGGCCAACGGCGAGGAGAACCGCGACGGCGAGAGCCACAACCGGTCGTGGAACTGCGGCGCCGAAGGTCCGACCGACGATCTCGACGTGGTGGCGCTGCGCGAGAAGCAGAAGCGCAACTTCATGGCGACCCTGCTGCTCTCCCAGGGCATCCCGATGATCCTGCACGGCGACGAGATGGGTCGCTCGCAGGACGGCAACAACAACGCGTACTGCCAGGACAACCCGGTCTCGTGGGTCGACTGGGGCGACGTGCGGGAGCACTGGGTGCTGCGCGAGTTCACCGAGGCGGTCACCCGGCTGCGCCGCGAGCACCCGGTCTTCCGCCGCCGGCGGTTCTTCGAGGGCACGCCGGTGCGCGGCGACGTCAGCGACATCGCCTGGTTCCGCCCGACCGGGGAGCCGATGACCGACGAGGACTGGAACAACGGCTTCGCCAAGTCGCTCGGGGTGTTCCTCAACGGCGAGGCGATCCCCGACCCCGACCCGTTCGGCCGGCACGTCGTGGACGACTCGTTCCTGCTGCTGTTCAACGCCCACCACGAGGACCTGGTGTTCCACCTCCCCGGACCGGACTACGGGGAGCGCTGGACGACGGTGCTCGACACGGCCTCCCCCGTCCTGCCGGACTCGTCGGCCGTGCCGGCTGGTGGTGAGCGACCCGTCGAGGCGCGTTCGCTGGCGGTGCTCCGGCGGGTGAGGTGAGCGCGGCGGGCGGCGCCCCGACGGGGACGTACCGGGTGCAGCTCGGCCCGGGGCACGGCTTCGCCGAGACCGCCGCCCAGCTCGACTACCTCGCCCGGCTGGGCGTCTCGCACGTCTACCTCTCCCCCGTGCTGCAGGCCACCCCCGGCTCCACCCACGGCTATGACGTGGTGGACCACAGCCGGCTGTCGGACGACCTCGGGGGGCCGATGGCGTTCGACGCGCTGGCCGGCGCCCTGGCCGCCCGGGACATGGGCGCGATCGCGGACGTCGTCCCGAACCACATGGCCGTGCCCGTGCCCGAGTCGCTCAACCTGGCCCTGTGGTCGGTGCTGCGCGACGGTCCGCACTCGCCGTACGCCGCCTGGTTCGACGTCGAGTGGGAGGCCCAGCAGCAGGCGATCCTGCTGCCCGTCCTGGGGCGGCGGATCGGCGAGTGCCTGGACGACGGGGAGCTGGTCGTCGAGCAGCGCCCGTACGGCCCGGTCCTGCGGTACTTCGCCCACGAGTTCCCGGTCCGACCGGGCACCGAGCAGCTCCCGCTCGTGCAGCTGCTGGACGCCCAGCACTACCGGCTCGCCTTCTGGCGGGTGGGCGACGACGAGCTCAACTACCGACGGTTCTTCGACATCGACGCCCTGCTGGCGCTGCGCACGGAGGATCCCGCGGTGCTGGCCGAGACGCACGCCGTCCTGCTCGCCCTGGTCGCCGAGGGTCGCCTGCAGGGCCTGCGGGTGGACCACCCGGACGGCCTGGCCGACCCGCGGGGCTACCTGCGGCGGCTGGCCGAGGCCACCGACGGTGCCTGGGTCGTCGTCGAGAAGATCCTCGAGGGGGACGAAGCGCTGCCGACCGACTGGCCGTGCGCCGGGACGACGGGGTACGACGTGCTCCGGGTCGTCGGGGGCCTGTTCGTCGATCCCGCCGGGGAGGCTCCCCTGCGGGCGCTGCATGCCAGGGCGACCGGTCAGTCGGACGAGTGGTCGGCCGTGTCGGCGGAGGCTCGACGGCATGTGGCAACCCGGGTGCTGCGGGCCGAGGTCGAACGGCTGGCCGACCTGGCGGCGGCGCTGTGCGAGCGCGACGTCCGGCGGCGCGACCACACCCGCACCGGCCTGCGGCTGGCCCTGGTCGAGATTCTGGTGGCCATGCCGGTCTACCGCGCCTACGTGGTCCCCGGCGAAGAGCCGCCGCAGGAGTCGGTGACGATCCTGGAGCAGGCGGCGGCTGCAGCCAGTCAGGTGCTGCCCGACCGCGCCGCGGAGGTCGACGTGGTGCGCGACCTGGCGCTCGGCCGGTTCGGCCGGGGCTCGCTCGAGGACCAGTTCGTCGTGCGCTTCCAGCAGACCTGTGGGCCGGTGATGGCCAAGGGGGTCGAGGACACCGCGTTCTACCGTTGGGCACCGCTGCTCTCACTCGCCGAGGTGGGCGGCGACCCGAGCGAGTTCGGCTGCTCGCTGCCGGCGTTCCATGCGTTCGCGGCCCGGCAGCTCGCCCAGCATCCGAGCGGCATGACCACCTTGTCGACGCACGACACCAAGCGGTCGGAGGACGCCCGCGCCCGGCTGGCCGTGCTGGCCGAACGGCCCGACGAGTGGGCCGCCACGCACGTCGAGCTGGAAGCAGCCGCCCGCCGACACCGCAGCACCCCGCACGTGCCCGACGGCCCCGGCGGCTACCAGCTCTGGCAGACGCTCGTGGGCGTCTGGCCGATCGACGTCGACCGACTGCGGCCCTACTTGCTGAAGTCCGCGCGAGAGGCCAAGACCAGCACGTCGTGGCAACACCCGGACCACGCCTATGAGCGCGCGCTGCTCGGGTACGCCGAGTCGTTGCTTGCCGACTCGGCCGTGACCGACCTGCTCGACCAGCTGGTGACCCGGCTGGCGCCCCACGCGGGGGTGAACACGCTCGCGCAGAAGCTCGTCCAGCTGACCATGCCCGGCGTGCCCGACGTCTACCAGGGCTGCGAGGTCGTCAGCCGCCGCATGGTCGACCCGGACAACCGCCAGCCGGTCGACTACGCCTCGCTCGCCGCCCTGCTCGACGCGGTGGACGCCGACCAGCCGCTCGGGACGCTCGCGGACGACGCCACGCTGTCGAAGGCCAAGCTGCGGGTCACCGCGACCGCCCTGCGGCTGCGTCGGCAGCACCCCGACTGGTTCGGGGCCGCCGGTGGCTACCGGCCGGTCGGTGCCGACGGCCCGGCTGCGGACCATCTCGTCGCGTTCGCGCGGGGCGCGGCACTGACGATCGCGACCAGGCTGCCGCACGGTCTCGAGCGGGACGGCGGCTGGCGGGACACCACCGTCGATCTCCCCGGCGGCACGTGGTGCGACCTGATCACCGGTCGCGAGCACACCGGACGGCTCCGCGTGGCCGAGCTGCTCGACCGGCTCCCCGTCGCGCTGCTCGTCCGCGATGCGTGACCGTCGGCCGATGAGTAGGTTGCGGCCATGGACCTCGACGAGGCACGGACCTTCGCCCGCGAGCACCACCGGGCGATCCTGACGACCATCCGCGACGACGGCTCCCCCCAGATGTCCCCGGTGGGGGTCGGCGTCGACGAGGAGGGGAACCTCGTCGTCAGCACCCGCGAGACGGC